>DYIZ01000211.1 GCA_020723385.1 Candidatus Aquidulcis sp. | reverse complement strand
GATGTGGCCTTTTCGCTGGCCCCGCTAACCCCCGCCGACGCCGATTATCTTCTGGAAACCACCTGGGCCGGGCGCAAACTGCGCGGTTTCCGCAATATCCTTCCTGCCGACCGGGAGGCCGTGCGCGAGGTGCTCTTCCGCCTGGCGCAGCTCGCCGATGATTTCCCCCAAATTGTCGAAATCGAAATCAACCCGCTGCGCGTGCTGCCCGCCGGGCAGGGCGTCTTTGCGTTGGATGTGCGAGCGAGTGGATGATGTAATAGACCGATGCGGTGATTTTAAACACAAAGGGCGCTAAGGGCACACGAAGGGCACAAATATTTTAAAAACTTGTGCCCTTCGTGAATCCCTTCGTATCCTTTGTGTTTAGATACTCCTGCGTTTACGATTGCCCCATCTCCCGGAAAACCCCCTCAACCAACCCCACAAGCTGCGCCAGCCCTTGCGCCAGCGGGCGGGTGTGGATGAACTCGCCTGTGGTGTGCGCCCCGCCACCGGTGGTCAGCCCGATGCACACAGCGGGCAAACCCAGGCTCAGCGGCAAGTTGGCATCCGTCGAGCCGATGTGCAGTTCCGGCTCGACGCGCTGCTTGATGAGGCGCTGCTGCGCCAGCCTTACCAATGGATGTTCGGGTGAGATTTCTCCCGCCGGGCGCTGCCCAATGATCTCGGCCCGCACGGTCACGTCTCGCCGGTTGGCCGCTCGCGCCAGCGATTCCACCTGCGCGGCCAGCTTTGCCAGGGCGTCGCGGCCTTCCGAGCGCAAATCCAATTCCAGGTGCGCTTCGGCGGCGATGGTGTTGACCGTCGTCCCGCCGGAAATGACGCCCACGTTGAGGGTGGTGCGCGGCCGTTCGGGGAGCGGGATCACTGTGAGGCGCGTCGCCAGCGCGGCCAATTCGTGAATGGCCGATGGGCGGCCAAAATCCGACCACGAGTGGCCGCCGGGGGTCTGTATAGAGATGCGATAGCGCTGCACCCCCATCCCAGCAATGTACACCTTTCCCAGCGACATCCCTTCGAGCACGATATAGGCCAATGGCGTGTCGCCAAACCGCGCCACGACAGACTTCATGCCGCGCAGGTCGCCCAACCCTTCCTCGCAAACGTTGGCCGCCAGCCACACATCGCCAGGCGGAACGTTCCCGCGAATGCCCCACACCAGCCCCAACAGCGCGGCAATCCCCAGCGAATTATCGCCAATGCCGGGGCCGAATAATTTACCGGGCGTGCGCCGCACCGCCAAATCGGTATCCGGCGGGAAAACGGTATCCAAATGAGCCGAGACAACCACCGGGCGCGCTGTCCCCTCGCCGGGCAGGCGGGCGTACACGTTTCCCGTATTGTCAGTCGAAACGTCGGCAAGACCTTCGGCCAGAAATTGCTGGCGGACGAAGTCAGCCCGCCGGCCCTCGTCGAACGTGGGGGTGGGGATTTGCTGGATGGCGAGGGCTAAATCGAGCACGCGGGAGGCGAGTGTGTCATCCATTTTGGTCCTTTGGGTTGTGGTACGATGAATTGTCAGCGGTGGGTCGGGTTGGCAATCCGCGGCATAGTGGTCAGAGAGAACAACGCAGAGCGTCAAGAGGAGCATTCCCACGCAGAGCATGGAAACGAGAAAGAAACACTCCGCGTGAGAACGATCAAAGCTGAAAGCTGATTGCTGACTGCCATTCTCAAACCCTACGCGCCGATTCACGCAGCGCGTCCAGCCGCGCCCGCGCCAGGCCGGGCAGCGCGTCGAGGGCGAAGTAGGCCCCGCTGCCCTCCACCACCAGCGAAGCCGAAACGTTGCCGTGCAAGACGGCCTCCAGCGGATCGAATGTGAGGTGGTAGCCAGCGAGGAACCCGCCGCAGAAGGCGTCGCCAGCGCCGGTGGGATCCACGAAACGCGCCGGGTAAGCGGGAATTTCCCAGCGGGTGCGCGAGGCCGAGTCGTATAACAATTGACCGCGCTCGCCGCGCTTGATGACGACGAACTCGCAGCCGTAAGCGGCCAGTGCGGCGGCCATCTCCCACAGATCGGCGCCGCGGCCGTGGAACAGGGATTGAACTTCGTTTTCGGCGGGGATGAAAGCCGTCAGGCCATTGACCAGCGCCGGAATGTCGTCCCAAAACGTGGGCGTCATCGTGCCGGGCGATGGATCGAGGGTGATGGTGATGAACCCGGCCTGGCGGAGAACAGCGGGCAGGAGGCTGTGCGTCAAATAATCGAGCGGGCACAGGTGGGCAAGGTGGGCGTTGAGGTAGTCTTCGGGGATATCGGCCTGGCGCAGGGAGGTTGGGCCGAGGCGGGTGCGGCTGTCGAGCGGGGCGGCGGCGGGCCGGTAGCCGAGCAGCGATTTGGGGATGGGCTGCCCCAGCCGGCCAAAGTGCGCCACGGGATCGCCGGTGAGACGGGTATTGCGGTCGCTGTAGAAATAGAACGAGCGCAGGTCAATCGCATCCGGGAGGACGCGTATCCCACGGGTGTCGAACCCCCTGCGGCCCAGCTCGGCCAGCCATTCCTGGGGGAAATCCTCCCCCACCCGGGCGATCAATCCCGGCGACGGGTCTGGCTCCCATATCGCCAATCCGACCGCGGCGTAGATGAGATTGCCGCCGGGCACATCGAGGCGCATCTGGCCCGTGGGGGTAATGGAAAAATCACGGCGCAGTTGGCCGGCGAGGAGGTAGCGAGGGGTTGTGGGCATGGGAACAAGTTAGCAAATAGGCAAATCAGCAAAGGAACAAGGGTCAGGGTTTCCCCCCGGCGGTGACCTGGCTGGATTTGTCAGAGCACTCGCAGGCGGTGACGGTTTGGGTGAAACGGGTGAGGCTGCCGAGATAGGGGGCGCTGCCATTGTGAGCGACCCAGCCTTCGAGATTGAAAGCCAGCGTCCCATCGGCGGGGATCCACTCGCCGTTGTACTTGCGGGCGATGTGAATGTGCGTGCCGGTGGCCGAACCGCCCTCGCAGGAGGGGAGACCTACCGGGTCGCCGGTGTTCAGCCTTGCGCCGACGGGGACGCGGCCTTGCGCAGCGATGTGCAAATAGAAAACCACCCAGCCAGTGCGCTCGTCGCCGTCGCCATCGAGGTCGAGAACGACAATGGCATCCCCTGAGCGGACAACGACGCCGGGGGCGACGGCGGTAGCCTGCTCGGTAGTAGCAAAGCAGCCGCTGGTAACGCCGGGCGGGGCAAAGTCGAGAGCTGCCAGCGGGTCGCCCTTACCCCAGGCGGTGTGCGGGCCGCCGGTGAGCGTCCACGACCGGCCAACGGCGAAGGGCAGGGCAAAATCGGGTTGGACGAGACTGCCGGGGATGTGAGACTGGTCTGACGCCCAGGGGTCGCCGAAGAGGGCGGCGTAGGTTTGGGCAAAACCTTCGGGGCCGGCGGCGCGGGTGTAACCATCGGGAGTGAGCAAGCGGGAGAAGTAATATTGCAACGAGACGGTGGCCGCATTTTGCCAGGGATCGGGGCGCTCGATACGTCCATCTGCCAGGTCGAAAGTGGTCAGCCGCATGGTGCGGTAGCCATAATAGGCATTGTTGAGGGTGTTGGCTGCCCACACCAGTTGCAGATAGAGGCCTTTGTGCTGCCAGTCTACATAACCGAGTGGGTAGGTTTCGGCGTCATCGGGGCGAATCGGCTGCGAAAGCGCTCCGGCCTGGTATTCGAGCAGCGCCAGCAATAACTGCGGGCTGACGCTGAAGTTCTGCGCCACAAGGTTGACAATCTGCGCGCCGCTGCGGTTGGCGTCGGAGGCGTATTCCACGTAGCCACTCAGCCAGCCGGGTTGCCCGGCAACGAAGGCTTCGGCGTCGAAATTGACCTGCGCCGGGCCGTTGATAAACAGGCTGTCCGGCAAGATTTTATACGGCGTACCCCAAAACATGGCATAGTAAATGGGGATTTTCATCGGCATGCCGGGCGGCAGGGTGGTGGCGTTTTTGGGGATGAAGTCGTTGGCATCCAGGATTTCGTCAACTGTGGTGTTGAAGTGAACGGCCAGCGCGGGG
The DNA here is from genome assembly GCA_020723385.1 of Candidatus Aquidulcis sp. Classification (GTDB taxonomy): domain Bacteria; phylum Chloroflexota; class Anaerolineae; order Anaerolineales; family UBA4823; genus DYIZ01. The sequence continues at coordinate 4,260 of DYIZ01000211.1, read as the reverse complement.
AGGGTATCGCCCGTCTGAGCGATGTAATCTACCAGCTCACCAGGGGCATAATGAGGACGCTCTGAGGCCTGCTGGTTCGGGAATTCGACGCCGGGGTCGGCGGTGGGAGTGGGAGAGAGGGGGGCGAGGGCCGAGGGCTGAGGGGCGAGGGCCGCCGGCGAAGCGAGGGGCTGGCAAGCGGAAAGGAGCAGTAAGGCCAAAACCAGGCTATATCTGAATGATAACTGCAATTCGTTTTCTGACACCTGGCTTATTTTCATTGCCAAACTAACTGGATGGAATAATTTACAAAAACGGAGTCGCCGCTGATCAATAATGCACCTTCTGAAATCGTTTGAGCGATCAACAAACGATCAAAAGGATCTTTATGATGATACGGCAGTGAGTCCAGAGCGAGAACGCGAGATAATGTTACCGGTAATAACTCTATGCCATTGGTGTTCTGCTGGTTCTCGATTACATCAGCCAAAGGGATATTTAACTTTAGCTTCCCCAACTGAATCTTTATCTGCATTTCCCACGCGCTTGCCACACTCAAGATGATCTGATTGTTCCGATCCCGGCAGAGCGCCAAAACATTCGGGGGCAGTTTACTTGGATCACTATCCCACCAAATGAAGGCGTGTGTATCGAACAACAATTTCATGCAAACCTCGGCTTACTCAGCCCAAAAATCATCTGGCAAAGGTGTATCGAAATCGTCGCTTGCCCAAATTGCTCCACGATGCAACCCTTCCACCCTTGGAGCTGCAGAAGAATCAACTGAGACTAGTCGCGCAACTGGCTTGTCCCCCTCTGTGAGCACGATCTCTCGATTTGAAGCTATCCATGTCAGGAGATCTTTCAAACGAGGTTGTTTTTTACGAATGTCTACAATTCGCGTTTCCATACTTTATTTCTCCTGCCCCAATTTTACTACCAATTGCCACCCAATTTCGGCGGGGCGAAACCGGCTCTTTGGGACTTGCCGTGATGCACCGCCAGCGGTGGATCGGATTGCCAATCCGACCCACATGACTCCGCCGGATATGCTGGTCTGTCACGGCGACTCCCAATGAACCTCGAAACCTAAGGGGTCTCGCGCTCGCGGATGATGCGGGACTCAAACGACCCATAGATGCTGGCAATGACAGTAATTTCGCCTTCTTTCGTGAGCGTGCCCTGGTAGGGATTTTCACCCGCGTGGACCGTCCAACCGCTCAAAACGAAGGGTACCGGCCCATCGGCAGGAATCCACTCTCCGTTGTACTTGCGAGCGATGTGAACGTGAATGCCGGTGGACAGGCCGCCTTCACAAGATGGATGGCCCAATAAATCACCGGTCTCGACCCAAGCGCCTTCCTGCGCCCGGCCTTTCGTCGTCAGATGCAGCAACAACAGCGCCCAGCCGGTCTGCTCACGGCCATCACCGTCCAGATCGAGTACCACAAACCCAGCCCCGGTGCGAACCACCAACCCGGGGGCAGGGGCCAGCACCCACGAAGGCGACTCTCCGCATCCAGCCACGTCGGTACCGGGAGCGAAATCTACGGCGGCGCGAGCGCCATCGTGTTCCCAAGCCCCGTGCGGCCCGCCGGTATAACTCCACACCTGCCCGATGAAGAATGGCAAAATCAACTCAGGTTGCGTCAATTCCGGCGGGTACAGCGGCTCCACATCCAGCGCTCGCAGCCAGGGGCTGCCGAACATCCGGTCATGCAGCGCAGGCAGCCCGGTAGTGGTATCCACCGCCTGAAGCCATCCGGGAGAATCGTAAACCTGGGTGAAATAATATTGCAGCGCCACCGTGCCGGCATTCAAGTCAGGGGCCAGGCGCGCTGTCACGCCATCGGAAAAGCTCACCTCGGTCAGCAGCCCTTCCCGCCAGCCGTAGTAGCCGATCGAAATCTGGTTGACCGCCCAGGCGAGCTGCAAATACAACCCTTTGCGCCCAATGTCAACCACACCCATCGGGTAATCCTTTTGCAACAGATTGCCCGGCTGCCCATAAACCCAACCGCTCTGATATTCGAGCAGCGCCAGCAGCAGCCGCGGATTGATCGAATTGTCACGGGCGATGCGCAGCACCACATCAGCCCCGGTGGTCCATCCGGTGCTTTTCAAATACTCCTTGTATTCGCTCAGGTACCCTCCGGCTTCGTTCACAAAAGCGTTCACATCGAAATCCATCGCAGATGGCGAAAAAACCACCTCGCTATCCGGCAGAATTTTTTGGGCGGATGTGGTGTTCGCCAGACGGCGGGGGATGAGCAGCAATTGGTTGGGAGGCAGCAAAGCTGTCGAGGAGATCAGATCGAAAGATTGGATTTCTGACGGGTCAACCCCGAAACGGATGGCAACCACCGGCAAGGTATCACCCGCCTGGGTAAAATACTGGATCGGCGGATCGGGGGTGATCAACAATTGGACGGGGTCGCCCACCGGAAGCGGGAGAGGTGTCGGCGTGACTGGAATAGGAGTTTGTGTATCGGGTGGGGCAGTCACAAAAGGAGAAGGGGTCAGCGTCCAGATGCTGCCTCCCGAAGGGGGGATAAAAGTTGGGTCGGAGGCGTTCGGCATCCCGATGGCGCAGGCGAGAGACGAAAAAGCCAGGGCCAGGAAAACTGCTGCCAAAGCCAGGCGCGGCAATAGAGATCGCCGGCCAGCCGGATCATCGTTGTATGGCGTTTGCGTCGGTTGCACCATTCCAGGCTTCGATACTATCGTCGTCGTTATCTAAAAACCCATCATACTCGATACCAGTACCGCGAGAGACCCAGCCATCCATCTCGAAAGGCAAATCCTGGTCGGCAGAGATCCATTCCCCATTATACCGCCTGGCGATGTGTACGTGGGTGCCGGTAGAATATCCGCCTTCGCACGACGGGTGTCCGATGCGGTCGCCAGCCTGAACGTAGGTACCGGGGCGCACCCGGTCGCGCGCTTCGATGTGCATGTACAGCATCGTCCAGCCGACCTGTTCCAGCTCGTCGCCATCGAGGTCTTGAATCACCTCACCGTACTCGGCGCGCAGGATCATCCCATCGGCAACAGCCACCACCCACAGATCGCTCTGCCCGCATCCCAGCCCCTCGAAGGGCGGGGCGAAATCCAGCGCAGCCCAGGCTGATCCGTCGCCCCAGCCGCCATGCGGACCGCCGGTGAATGCCCAAACGACATCCTCCTCGAATGGCAACTGCATCTCCGGCTGAGACAGATCATCCGGCAGCAGCGGCTCGATGGCAAAGTCGAACGGATAGCCAAAGAGATCGGAATAAGTTGCCAACAATCCTTCGGGTGAAATCGCACGCTCCCAATGTTCACGGTCATACAACATAGCGAAAAGTTGCTGCACCCCGGCGGTGCCTGCGTTGATATTGGGATTGACAGGCACGACACTCCCATCGGTCAAAATCCAACTGCTGACACCGTTCACTTTCCAGAGATAGTAACCGCGATTGAGATTATTGGCAGCCCAGGCAAGCTGGCGGTACAGGCCGCTACGCCAGCTATCCCGCACGCGCATCGGGAATTGGAGGGTGTTCTCATCCGGGCCGGAGTCGGTAACCCAGCCGGATTGATATTCCAGCGCGGCCAGCAGCAACCGCGGGTTCACGGAATACTGCCGGGCGACGCGCCATACGATCTCCGCGCCGGTGAAGGTTCCTCCACCCAGGTCGTCTACCTGCTGCTCGTAACGAGCCAGATAGCCGTCCTGGCGGTCAACGAATTCTTCGATATCCAAAGTTGTGCTGGCCGGGCCGTAAACCAGCTCGGAATCGGGGATGATCTTGTCGCCAGGGGCGGGATTGGAAGGATCGGCTGCCGGGATAATCAGCGTTTGTCCCACTTCGAGCAAATTGGGGTTGGCGAGATCGTTAGCAGCGATCAACGCCTCGATGGTCACACCGAAGCGTTGGGCGATGATACCCAGCGTGTCACCTGCCTGGACAACGTACTCATCGTCTTCCGTGCGCGGGTCAGGAACAGCGTGGGGCGCGTCGGGCGTGGGCGAGACGATAGGGGTGCCAGGGGCGCGGGTGGCGGGCAGGAATGGGGTACGTGTAGCAGTACCCTGGGCGACAGCCGTCAGTGGAGGATTGGAGACGCCCCACGAGGAGGATCCATCCGGCGCGCTCTGCTCGCAAGCCAGGGTGGCAAGGGCGAGGAGGATGAGAGGGAGGAGGAGCTTGGGGGAAGGATGATATGGCATCATAGCTTTATTGCTGGATTGCGGCCTTTAGGCCGCCAGTAGCAGGCTAAAGCCTGCACTCCAGGTTT
>DYIZ01000024.1:30221-52729 GCA_020723385.1 Candidatus Aquidulcis sp. | reverse complement strand
GCCCGCCGCGTCACGAACGATGAGGGTCACATCGTCAGATAAAGCGCGCCAGGGGGATGGCAACCGCCGGCTGGCAGTGGATTTGCCTACGCCGGAGCGCCCTGCGAGGAGCACACCAACCCCCTCGTCCCATTGATCCCTATCCCCTATCCCTTTTCCCTTTAGAACTAGGGGTAAGGGATAGGGGATAGGGACGACAGCTAACGCGCTGTGGACGAGAAAGCCGCCGCGTGATTGGGTCTCGCGGGCGATACACGCCGATAGGCGCACAAGCTGCTGCCAGAGCCACTGTTCTTCGGTCAGGCAGGCAGCTCTGGCTGCTGCACGAGGCCGTCTGCGGGGATGCTGCGGGGCATTGGCTGATTCCAGCACGCACACGACATCGTGATAATTCGCAGCAGCGGCTTCAGTCGCTGGATGGCTGGAGGTGGAACGACGAGCGGTTACAACCAGCACGCGGCGGCTGGCGGCGCTTGCACCCACTCTGCTATTCCCTGTCCCTTTTCCCTTCGAGGCAGGGGAGAGGGCCGAAAGGCGCGCCGCTTTGGCGAGGAAGGCGACTACGCGGGCAGCAGTCACATCTCCAGCGTACAGCGTTAATCGTGTATCATCGGCCAGGCTCAGGGTGAATTCATCACCGGGCAAGGCAAATGGTCCTTTCGTTACAATGGTTGTCGCAAGGATAAGGTGACAATCATCCGGGCGAACAACTTTCGCCGGTGACTGTCACCTTATTTATATTAACCCGAATGCGAATTTTATTCGGCCCGAATGCGCAATTCATTCGACCTGCACAAACAGACGGCGTTGCAGATCGTTCACGAAGGCGAGCGTGTCATCCAGGACTGTGTCCGGCGCGTCGTCGCACCCGGCTTCGATCGCAGCGGCTATCTCAGCCAGTGTGTGACGGCCGTCCAGCGACTTCCAGATCAACACGCCTACCTCGCCCACGCCGACCGCCTCGCCGGTGAGGGGATGGAACAGGATAGCCCAATCGGCGAAGTCTTCGCGTAGAACTACCTGGGGATCGGCGATGGGTTTATCGGTATAGTTCACCCTCTTCGTTCCTGTCAAACGCAAGCCTAAGCAAACGACGGCCCCGTCACGCAGCCATACGGATCGTTGCCTCCAGAAGTGCCTGCCTCACAGTAATACTGCACGGCGCTACCACCGAGACAGTCGCCGCCTCCACTGGCCGCGCCGCCGGGCATACAGGATGGGTAAGCTCCAGCCGCGCCGCCGACAGTACAGCCCCATGTAGCGGAGCCGCCATCACCGCAAGACTCCCACGTTCCCGCGGCTGGCCCGCTGACGCAGCCCTCGGGTCCCTGCCCATCGGCGAATTGGGCGCGGGCATTCAGGTTCATCACAATTGGTTTTTGGTATTTCATCGTTGCCTCCTTGCTTTGATTTTGCCGCAGGGTGAGAATTGCCAACCAATACCCTGCGCGTGGTATGGATGTCTATTGTACCGCATCAATCCATGCTGCCTCCTTTCTCCGCTGCGATCAGGGGTGGGGCCGTTTAGAGCCAGACCCTAAGGGTTTCAGAAATACAATAGGTTGCCACGATTTTATTCTCGAAAACGTTGTAGACCGGCATGGCGCTTATGGAAACCCTTAGGGTCTGGCGCTTATCTGAACAGTATTGCGTTTAGAGCCAGACCTGACAGGTTTTCTCGACCGACCCTTTCCTTTTCGGGCGTCGCTTCTGTTGTAGATAAGAGCACAGCAGGCGAAGAAACCTGTCAGGTCTTTGTCAAGCGCGATGCCGGGAACAATCCCTGTTCGTAAGCGCGGGCGCAAAACTGGTAGGCGGCGTTCAGCGCGCCGGCGGCGTGATAATTGTTGGCGATGCAGCTCCCCAGGCACAGCTCGCGGTGCAGGCATTCGGCGCACACGCCCTCCAGTTGGGCGGGGATCTTCTGGCGCAGCTCCGCCAGCCCCGGGCTGGCGCACCACACCTCGCGCAGCGCGTCGCGCTCGATGTGGCCGTAAACCAGTTCGGGAATGCTCGTCCCGATGCCGCACAGCGCCAGCTCCCCGCTGGAGAGCATTCCCAATATGCCCAGCACCCCGCACCGGTCGAGCGAGCCGCGCATCAATCTTGGAATTGGGCGGAAAGCGAAAGGAATATCGAAACATATACGTGCTTTTGCTTTGGGGACGATCTCGCTTTCGACGCGCCGGTTGATGGCGATGATCTCTTCCAGCGTCAGCCCCTGGGCGTCGTTGAATTGTTCGCCGCGCCCCATCTCCTGGATAAGATTGAACTTGACCGACTCGCAGCCCAACGCTTCGGCCAGGGCGATGAGACTCTCGATCTGCCCGACGTTGCCGCGATATAACGAGCAGATGATCTGCGGGCGGTAGCCAGCGCGCCGCAGGGCGCGGATGCCCTCCACGGCGCGGTCGAAGCTGCCGGGCACGGCGCGCAGATAATCGTGGGCGCCTGCCTCGGCCCCATCCAGGCTGACCGAGACGAAGGTGACGTGCCCGCTCTGCCGGAGGAACTGCGCCAGGTCGTCGTCCATGAGGGTGCCGTTGGTCTCGACGATGGTGCGCAGCCCGGCGTTTGCGAGCAGCGTGACCAGCTCGCGAAATTGCGGGTGCAGGGTCGGCTCGCCGCCGGTCAGCTTGGCGCTCCGCAAACCCAGGGGTTTGCCCTGCTGGATGGCCGATTGGACGTGATCGAGCTGGACGAATTTGCCATTGCTGTCCTGGGGGTCGAACGCGCCTGGCTGGAAAAGCGGCGTGATCCAGCAATGTCGGCAGGCCAGGTTGCACGATCCGGCGGCGTAGATATACAGCGAGCTGAGCGGCGGAACGCCGGGGGGCAGGCTTGCACTGAGCACTTCGACTTCGCTCTGTGTAAACTCCGTCGAAGTGTCAAGCGCGGCGGCCGGTTGGGGTTCAGCGGCGGGGGTGGTTTCTTCGTCACAGGGGGTCATGGGGTCAGATACCTTTCAGTTCGATGATTGTCAGACCTCACAGGTTTTAGAAACCTGTGAGGTCGCGAGTGCTATTTCGATTTCACGCCAAAAACAACCGTTCAGGGCAACATCCAATAGGAAAATGGGGACGGCCTCGACCAAAGCGCACACATTGTCGAATCGCTTCCGTTGGAATTCAGACAAGCTGTTCAAATCGGTGCGGCCTGGCAGCCACAGGCGCTGCGCAGCCTGGCGGGATAGCTCCATCAACAATACAACCGCCTCGCTTGGGCTGGCTGGTCGCAGATGATCTTCCTGTCCTTGCTCGAGAATACAGACTGCCTGCAATGGCACGGCGGCTTGCACATTCCAGCGGTCATCCTTATGCTGTTCGAAAATCCGGCTCCAGGTAGGCCAGGGGTGCGCCCAATATTGCCCCTTGGGGTCGCGCACGATCAGCGTCACGTCATCGGACAGCGCGCGCCATGGAGACGGAAGCCGCCGGCTGGCGGTGGATTTACCGACGCCGGAGCGCCCGGCGAGGAGCACGCCAACCCCCTCGTCCCGCAATCCCCTGTCCCCGATCCCTTTTTCCTTTAGATCAGGGGATAGGGGATGGAGGATGGGGGCGATGGCTAACGCGCTGTGGACGAGCAACCCGCCGCGCGGTTGGATGTGTTGGCCGATGAATGCTGACAGGCGTACGAGCTGCAGCCAGAGCCATTCGGATTCGCTGGTGGGCTGCCCGGAGCGCGGCCGCCGGATGCCTCTGCCTGCCTCGACGGTGATTGGCGGCTGCACGCCCAACGGCTGAAGAGTCAAAACACGCTCCCCCGGCGCTCTTGGGGCTGCTGATTCTCCATCGGTCGCCACCCGGAGGGTTTGCAGGTCATCGTCTTCTCCCGCAGGCCGCGCCGCAGCTCGATCTGCCGCCGGGGTGAGGCCAGCCGACGAGGCGAACTGCGACAAGACGCGCCCGGCAGTCTCATCCTCGGCGACCAGCCTGAAGCGGCTGCCATCTGCCAGGGAGAGTACCGCAGACCCTATAGGTTTCGCCTGAACGGTTCTTGTCGCCGAAAGGGCCGGTTTATTGCTAAAATCTTGCGCCTGACCGGTGATGAAACCTTTAGGGTCTGTCGAAACGAACCCGCGCCGCTTCAAATCGTCGAGGAATGCAGCCACATCCGCGGCTGTGTCAGCCGGCGCGTCGTCGAACTGCGCCTGCACGCGAGCGGCGATCTCGGCGAGGCTGCGCTTCCCATCCAGGGCGCGCCAGATATCCAGAGAGACCGGCGAGAGGGCGATCACCTCGCCGAAGAGCGGGTGAAAGAGCAGGGCGTAATCATCGAAACCCTGGCGCAGCACAGCCTCCGGGCTGGGAAGAGGATGGTCGGTGGGGAGCACTTTATGCCTTTGATAGTGCGCAACTAGAGGGGGGTCGGGCCGCTGGTGCATGCGCCCACATAAGTTGGCCCAATTCCAGCCGCGCATTCTACGAAAGCGCCGCCGCCGGGCAGGCACGAGCCGGGGTCTAACATTCCCGGTTCACCGCCGCCGAGACAGTCGTTCGCGCTTTCGGCGCCGCCGGCGCCTGTGTAGCAAGCCGTGTCACCCGCGCCCGAAAAACAGGCGTTGGGGGCCACTGCGCCTCCCGGCATGCACGCCAGGGGGTTTTGACCGTTGGCAGCGCGGGCGCTCAGGTTGACGATGGTTGGTTTTTCGTAACGCATGGCGTTCTCTCCTTTTGGTATCTAATAGGCTTACGAATCGAATCTGTGCTTTTTGTGCAAGGATTTTGAAACACAAAGGTGACAAAGGGTGACACTATGGGTACGAAGGTTTTAATTGTTTTCCTTTGTCCACCTTCGTGATGTCCTTGCGTGTCCTTTGTGTTTGCGCTTCCTGCGGAAGCGACATTCTTTTCCGGCTTGTCCGGGTTAGGGTTAACGAGTTTGTTCCAAAAACCGGCGGTAGCAGTCGTCGGGGTTGGCGCGGTTGAAGTCGCCGGTCATTTCGTAAGCCAGGCCGGGGCAGCTTCCGTTGCAGAAGGGGTTCCATTCGCAGGTTTCACAGCCGGGAACGGCAGACATGGGGATGGCGCGGCGGGCGCGCAGGGCTTGCAGCGTGGGGTGAGCGCGCCAGATGTCGGCGAGCGAATCGGCGGCGATGTTGCCCAGGGTGAGGTCGTGCAGGATGTGGCAGGGAACGATGGCGCCATCGTGCAGCACGCCCAGCTTGGAGAAGACGCAGCCGCAGGCGGTGAGACTGCCCATTTGCCAGCGGGCGGCTTTTTCGCCGGTGCGGCGGGCGTGTTCCATCTCGGCGTACATTTTCAGGTTGGCTTGCGGGCCGGCGGCAGCCTGCAGCCGGCCGGGGTACTTTTCTTGCAATCTGCCCAGGATGTGCATGGCTTCCTGTTTCTCTGCCGCAGTGAGGGTGATTTCACCCTGGTTGGCGCAGCCGGCGCCCATGGGCATGGCGCTGTTGGTGCTGAAGGACGGCAGGCCAACGTCTTCGAGCAGCAGCGCGGCGATGTTTTCCAAATCGTGGAGATTGTGATGATTGAGGGTGGTGCGCACGGTGACTTTGAATCCGGCCTCCTTGAGCAAGCGCAGCCCGCGCAGGGCGCGCTCGAAACTGTGCGGGCGGCTGCGGTCATGGATTTCGGCGCGGGAGCCGTCTATCGAGACCTGGATCGAATCCATGCGCAGCCGCCGCTTGCCGGTATCCAGTTGGGCGATGATCTTCTCGTCAATCAGCGTGCCGTTGGTGAGGATGCCGTAGCGCATCCGGTTGGCGATGACTCCGTCCAGCAGATCGAAGAAATCCCGGCGGGTGAAGACCTCGCCGCCGGTCAGCGTCACCCGCTGCACGGCCAGGCGGCCCAATTCATCGAAGAAGGCCAGCCAGCGGTCGGTGGGCAGGTCGCGCAGCGCGGCCATCTCGTTGGCGTAATAGCAGTATTGGCAGTGCAGGTTGCATTTGCCGGTGAGTGCGATCTCGACTGAGGTAAAGAGTGGCGGGGCGGCGGGCGCGCTGGCTGCTGCCTCTGAGACGGTTTTTTCTATTGCGCTCATCTGGATTCTCCTCCTCGAGTGGGGGTCTCTTCCACCGGCTGGGGCTGCTCTTTTGGCCGATGGGGTTTATGTGAATTCCCGTTCGAGCGGTGGAGCATCCCCAAGAGGCTTTCGGGAAGGAGCTTTTTGGGCCGGGGAGATCGATTCTCCGAGCTGGAATAAGCATATTGCGAGTAATAATACTCGTCGCCATACTCGCCATGCCGGTTGGCGGGAACCTTGTTGAGCACTACCCCCAGGATCGGCGCGCCCACCTTTTCGAGATCCTCCACGGCCCGGCGCGCCTCTTTCTCCCGTGTACTGCCCGCCGACAGGACGAGCAGCACGCCATCTACCTGCCTCGCCAGCAGAGCGGCGTCGGTCACTGCCAGAACGGGCGGGCTGTCCACCACAACGATGTCATTTTGCTGCGCCAGGCGCTCGATCACCTGCCCCATTCGGTTCGAGCCAACCAACTCTGCGGGATTGGGCGGCAACTGGCCGCTGGTAAGGAGGCGCAGGTTGTTCACATCTGTGGATTGCAGCCATTCGTCTACTCCGGGGTCGGAATCGCTCAACAGGCTGTTGGTAGCGCCGGCGTTGTTGGCGAGTTCGAAGATTGTATGCTGCGTCGGGCGGCGCAGATCGCAATCCATGAGTGTCACCGAATATCCTGCCTGGGCAAAGACGATCGCTAGGTTTGCCGCCACCAGGCTTTTGCCTTCCGATGGCTTGGGGCTGGTGACCAGCAAACGGCCAACGGGGCGGTCTACGCTGGCAAAGCGGATGTTGGTGCGCAAGGCGCGGAAGGCCTCAGAAAGCGGGGATCTTGGCTCGGAGCGGGTAACCAGCGCTTCGAGGCCGCCTCCGCGCCGCTCTGACCGGATCATCGCAATGCTGCCCAATGGCGTTCGACTCGTGACACGCGATACATCCTCCGGGGTTTTGATGGTGTCGTCGAGGTATTCGACTAAAAAGACGATGCCAATTGCCAGCATTGCGCCAACCAACGCCGCCAGTGCTGTGTTTTGACGGGTTTTGGGGAACGCCGGGGATGTTGGGGCAACAGCCTGTTTGAAGACAACCAGGCTGCCTTTCGACTGTGTCTCGGAAAGGCGCACCTGTTCATAGGATGCCAATAATTGGCCGTAGTTGTAGCGGTATTGAGACAGGGTGGTTTCTAACCGCTTAAGATCCTCTTCATCGGCGGTTGTGGATGGCTCGCCGATTGCATCAACCCGCACCTGGGTCGTGCTGATATCGGCCTCCAACCGCTCCATTTCGTCGCTGAGAGAGGTTTTCAGCTCGGCGAAGGTGTCCAGCAGCAGCGATTCGGTGTAATCGTCGAAGACGAGGGGAATCGTGTTGGCGATGTCTGCGGCTCGCTGCGGGTTGGGGTCGCGAATCACGAGATAGAGGACGCGTGAATCCCGCACAGCCTCGACAGAGATGTTTGCGGGATCAATCGCGTCAATACCGAGGCGGGCGGCAGCTTCGGGCAGCAAGATAGGGAGCAGGGCGGTATAGGTTTCCGGTTCCCATTGGGAACTGCGTAAAATATAATTGCCCAGCGCCGTGCCACTTTGTTCGACGATCAGCGTGGCTTTTGCTTCGAAGACGGGCGTCATATACCTGCTGACGGCGAACGCTGTTCCGCCTGCCAGCAGCGTGCAGAGAGTAATCAGCCACACCCATTTACGGAACAGGACGAAATACCTTCTCAGTTCGATTTCATTCATGCAGCTTGATCTCCTTCCAATACCTCACCAATGAATCCCCCAGGAAGCAAAGCATGTAAAAATGATTCGACGTCGCCTGGCACCTGCTCGGGGGGTGCATCTTCGCAGTTCGAGATGATGTAGGTTACGAGATCATCGAGCGTCGAAGGTCTTGCCAGCGCTCGCCAGAGTTGAAGGCTGGTGGCATTGATGGCCAATACGGAGTCGATATCGGGATTGAATAAAATGGCTCCTTCCCCTGGGCCTTCTTCACGGCAAGAAACATCCGGGTTGGCTAGATAACGTGTCGAGATTGCTGGTTTCATGGCGTTCATCTCCTGACAAGGTGAGGTTTTAGATGATAGGCGATTGGCTTATTGTTAGCAATTTCTGGGCGGCCATATTGCTCGCCCATTCGATCAGGTCTTGTAAAACGGTTTCTGGGGTACCCTCGTACGTGGCGCGGATGACGGTTACGATCTCGCCGATCGTCCGCTGACCGTCAGCTAATTCCCAAGCGGTAGATGCAACAGGATTGATAACAAACCGCCTATTACTATCTGGCTTAATAATAACCGTTGCAGAATCGAATCCGCGCTGGTACAACACTTCGTCATCGAGTCGCCGGATGAAGGTTTCAGCCGAAAGCAAGGTCATCTGTACCTCCTTATTAATTCCTTGCCTATATGAATTGTCCGCAAATAAGTTTATCATATTTACGATGAGGCGCGCCAAAAATAGGGCAAACTCGTTATTTCATAACCTTTCAATATGGTTTCATGGGATAGATACCCCCTGGAATACGACACCCGCCCCCAGGGATGAGTTCCTGGGGGCGGGTGTCGTTTTTGGGGTTTATGCCCCCATATATGGGGGTTGTTTTGGGGTGGGTGAAGGGGGTCGAACCCTCAACAGCTTGATCCACAGTCAAGTGCTCTGCCATTGAGCTACACCCACCGTTTGAGACGCGTGTCGCTCATGGTGCGTCTTGCGACGGGTATTATACCTGAAAGAAGAGGGGTGTCAACCGTTTTAGAACGTAAAACATGAGGCTGGTAAGGGGTGTCATAGATGACAGGTGCAACGCACTGGTATCGAAAGAGTGGTTCTTGGGCTAAAACCAAGTGCGTTGCACCTTATCTGAACAGTCTTGACTCTAGATTTATTTCACGGGCAGCGTGCGCGCATAGGCTAGTAAATCACGGAAGGTCTCTTCGGTGTAACCCAACGCGATCCCACTCGGCATGAAAGTGCCGGGTTGACCGAAGGAAACCTTGTGGATAAATTCCCATGGATTTTCTACGGCAATCGTGCCTACGAATTCTGGCTCCTCGGCGTTGCCGAAATTCATCGCCTTGCCATCCGCGCCATGACACTTTGCGCATGTGCCTTCGAATACTCTCTGGCCGCGTGCCGGATCGCCGCCAATGATAGACCCATCAGCATTGACGATGGTAGATACATCCTTCATTTCTTTTTGCACAAATGTGATCAGGGCATTGATCGCTGTTTCATCGAGATACTGCGAGAAATCGTGATCAGGATTCTTCTGTCCATTCAGCCATGCGGTCAGATCCTCGCTCGCCATCGAGCTTGCGCTGAGAATACCTGCAAATCCAGTTTGGTGCGAGCCGGAGCCATAAGCGCCCTCTGCACCTTTGTAATCCCAACCGTGACATTCTTTGCAACGCCAGGTATCAGCCCCGGTGCGGGTGTTTGTGGTTTGTGATGCCCACAATGGCTGGTCGCCAGCGGGGGCCTCAACTCCAATAACGTCCCACCATTCATCGTACAATTGGCCGCCGCCGCTCACCATCGGCTCTTTGGTTAATGTTTGGGCATGTGCTAAGAGATCGGCAATTTCCTGATCACTCCAATTGAGAAGAATTCCCGAGGGCATCACTGTTCCCGGTTGGCCGTAGCGCACTTTATGGATGAACTCCCAGGGATTGTCTTCTGCCAGGTGGCCGATAAACTCCAGTTCATCGAGATTACCAAAGTTGATGGCGTTCCCTTGCGGCCCATGACAGAACAAGCAGATTTCGGCGAATTTCGCCAGGCCCGGCCCCGCTTCACCCGTCGAGGTATTATCGCTCTTTAGAAGGGTAGCCGGGTCGAGCAAAGTTTGATCCATAAACAGAGCAAGATCAATCAGTGACTGCTCATCCATAACTTTAGAGAAGTCGTGATCCGCGTTGGCGCTCCCCTTGAGAATGGCAAGCAGCTCGACCGCGGATTTATCCTGGGCGGCTGTGAAAATCCCGGCGAAGCCGGTCATGTGTGAACCGGAACCGTAAGCGCCGTCCACGCCTTTGTAATCCCAACCATGGCACTCTTTGCAGCGCCAGGTGTCTGCGCCGCTGCGTGTGTTGGTGGATTGCGTTTTCCACAGCGGTTGATCGCTGGATGGCTCATCGGCTCCGACGACCACCCACCATTCATCGTATAGCAGGCCGCCTCGAACCGGATTGCCGGATAACCCGGGTTCTGGGACTGATGTGTTGGTTGGCGCCACGGTGGGAACGGCTGTCGTGGGTTTTGCAGGCGGCTGGGTCGGCGCGCTGGTCGGCGACGACGATTGCGTGGCGCAGCCTGCCAAAACTACCGCGAATACCAAAATAACGCCTGCGGCGATCATCATACTTTTCAAATGCTTTTTCATACCAATCCTCGCTCTCTTTAGATCACTTTATCCCTAGATAGGGTTATTTGCCGGTTTCAACCGGATTGCCGGATAACGTTTTGTGGGTTAATTTGGACGAACGTCGAAGGTTCTTTTCTCGATTCCTGCCCTATTTTTATGGCGCTTTGGGACTTGCTGTGATGCACCGCCAGCGGTAGGTCGGATTGCCAATCCGACCACTACACCGCCAGACATGCTGGTCTGTCACGGCGGCGCTCAATGAACCATTTTTATTGTAAAGATTAATGCCGATTAAATAATTTGAGTAAATTTGAGTTTATTGGACTAGTCCTATGATCGGAACAACAATTCATGTCTGTACCTCATGAATGTGTAACTGGATAGATATTGTCGTATTTAGAATATATTATACAGAATCGAGTGATTTGTCCATCCCGTTTTATAAATTACCGGGTACAAAAAAAGGACTATCTTTTCGATAGTCCTTTGATAGGATGGTTTAGTTGGATGTGGGATGCGCCGCTCACTCACGCTCCAGCACCGCGCCAATGGCAGCCGCAGCATTCTCTCGCTCGATAGTTTGTTGTTTGCCAGCCTGTAAATCCTTGATCGTAACTTGCCCGTTAGCCGCCTCGTCTGGGCCGATCACCACTGCCACGTGCATCCCCATCCTGTCTGCATATTTGAGTTGACGGGGAAGCTTGGCCGGCTCAGGATAGCAGGCCGCTTTCAGCCCGGCGCGGCGCAGTTCGGAAGCCAACGCCAGCGACACCGGCAGCCGCTCAGCATCGAAGACAGTGACCAGCACTCGGGCGGGAGATGCATCCCGCCCGGCCGGCAGCCGCCCCAGCTCTTTCAGGATCAGGCTGATAACCACATCCCCCATGGCGAAACCAACCGCCGGGAGCGGATCCCCGCCGACAGCCGCCATCAAATTGTTGTATCGCCCGCCGCCCAGGATCGCCCGCCGCAGGCTGCCGCTGACATCGAAAGCCTCGAAGACGATGCCGGTGTAGTACGGCAGTCCCCGGATAATGCCAGAATCGTAGCGAACATAGTCGCGGGCGCCCATTGCTTCCAATGCGGCAAATACCCGCGCCAGTCCCTCGGATTCGCGCCATAAGTCGGTGTTTTCGAGAAATGCCTTTGTGCCTGCCAACTGCTCCGCAGTGAGGCCCATTTCCAGGCCGTTGGCATCCCACACTTCCGGGCGCATCTTATCCCGCCGGTCTATCCACGAGAGGGCATTCTGCCGCTGTTCAGACGGGATTCCCAACCGTTCGAGCTGGCCGTTCACCAGCCGGCGGTCGTTGACCAGAATAACGGCTTCGTTCGGGGTGAGGCCCACCTCACGGAACAGCGCCGCGATGATGGCTATCAGCTCGGCGTCGGCCTCGGGTGTATCCACGCCGATCAGGTCAATGTTCCACTGGAAAAACTCGCGCAGGCGGCCTTTTTGCGGTTTTTCGTAGCGCCAGAACGGGCCGAATGACCACCAGCGCAGCGGGTAGGTTAATTGCTGTTGGCGCTGGGCGATCATACGCGCCAGGGTGGGGGTTAATTCCGGGCGCAAAGTGATCCAGTCGCCGCCCCGGTCGGTGAAAGAAAAGGATTGCTCCCTCACCAATTCTTCGGATGATTTGGCCGCGTAAAGGTCGAGCGTCTCCAACACCGGCCCCTCGTATTCCTGGTAGCCAAACGACTCGGATACTTTGCGCAAAATCTGGTACAGCCAGGTTCGGACAGCCATATCCTCGGGGTAAAAATCACGCGTGCCTTTGACAGATGGGATGATCGTTTTCATAATCGCCTGCCAGTATCACTCCTGAAAGATGTTGCCGCATTTTAGCACAAATTAGAATAAATCTACCCAATTGGGGAAATTCTGATAAAATAACACCACTTTTAGGTTTGGAGGAACAGGATGAAGATTGTAACCGATAGCGCTGCGGATCTGCCACCCGAGGAAATCGAAAACCTTGGGATCGTTGTCGCCCCATTGCAGATTCAATTCCCGGATGGGACTGTCAATTCAGAAGAAATTACCCGCGATGATTTCTATTCACGATTGAAAGCCATGTGGCCGGCCATCCCGACTACATCGCTGCCGCCAGTGGGTTATTTTACCGACTTATATCGCAAACTGGCTGCCAAGAAAGATCAAATCTTATCTATCCACGTTTCTTCGGGATTGAGCAGCACGATTCAATCGGCGCGCCTGGGCGCTGGCGATGTTCCCGAAGCCGCAGTCGAGCATGTGGATTCGATGACTCTCTCCGGTGGTGAGCGTTTTCAGGTCATAGCCGCGGCCCTCGCAGACAAGGCTGGGCGAAGCAAAGAATACATCCTCGAACGCCTCCAACGCATTCGCGAAGCCACCGAGACGATCTACACCCTCGACACACTGACTTATCTGGCGCGCGGCGGCCGCATCGGGCGTGTCCAAGCCCTGGCGGGCGCGCTGCTGCACATCAAACCCATCATCCACGTGGATAAAGCCGACGGCAAATACAGCACTGTCGGTAAAGAGCGCACGCTGCACAAGGCGCTCACCGCCATCGTTGATCATCTTCAAGAGACCTATGGCGAGACCCCATTGTGGGTTTCGGTGTTGCATGGTCAGTTCAACGAACAAGCCGAGGTGCTTTCCGAGATGATCAAAAGCCGGCTTAACGTGGCAAAGCTGGAGGTCCTTCGGATTTCTCCGGTTTTGGGCGTCCACACTGGCCCCGGCATCGTCGGTGCAGCGGTCGTCCCATTCGGGCTGATGGAAGATATTTAGGCGTACAACCTCTCGAAAGGCGCGAAATTCACAAAAGTTTTCGCGCCTTTCCTGTTAATTTTACGGAATTTGCGGATGAAAATCACCACCTGGAACATCAACGGCTTGCGGGCGGTGCTGGGCAAAGGCATCTGGGATTGGGTGCGGGCGGAAAACCCGGATGTGCTCTGCCTGCAAGAGATCAAAGCTCGTCCCGAACAATTGGATGAGGCCCAACGCAGTTTGTTCGATGGTTGGCAGGTGGCCTGGAACCCGGCGGAGCGTCCGGGCTACTCGGGGGTGGCGACCTTCACCCGGCAAGAACCCATTGAAATTGAACGGGGTTTGGGTTTCCCCGAGTTCGACGTTGAGGGGCGGGTGATCCGCAGCCGGCATCCTGGTTTTTTACTGTACAACATTTACTTCCCGAACGGCCAGCGCGGGCAGGATCGGGTAGATTTCAAGCTCGATTTCTATGCCAAACTCCTCGATACTTGCGACCGGCTGCACGCGGCGGGGGAAAATATCATCCTGTGCGGCGATTTCAACACCGCTCACCGGGAGATTGACCTGGCGAATCCTAAGCAGAATGAAAAAACCTCCGGCTTTATGCCGGAGGAACGGGTGTGGATTGACCATTTTCTTGCCCACGGGTTCGTGGACGCTTACCGGGTGTTGTATCCCGAGCGGGTGCAGTACACTTGGTGGACGTATATCACCAACGCCCGTAAGCGCAACGTCGGCTGGCGGCTGGATTTTTTCATGGTCTCCGAAGCGTTGATGCCGCGCGTGAAGGATATCGTGATCTGCGATCAGGTGATGGGATCCGATCACTGCCCGGTGACGCTGCTGATTGATTGAACCTCCCAACTGTATGTCGGATTGCCAATCCGACATACACCATCTCGCAGCGATTCCCGAAAAACCTACTTTCTTACCGCTGGCAGGAATGTGGCGCTGGCATACGGGGAATAATACGCCACACGCAGGCCGCAAATCTGGTTTGCAACATTAATATCGTCAGGCCAGCCGATCAGGGTGTAGGCGTAACTGGTGTTGTTCACCGTTTCGGTGATTTCCGCGCTGACCACGAACCCATAGCCCCCAACGAAAGCATCGGTAGACCCGGCATGAACCAGGTCGAGGGTGCCGACGCCCGGCTGGTAGCGGGTGAGGTACCCCTCTACGCCGTTCACCGCGTTGGTGTCCCGATAGTAAACGCGCAGATATTTGATGATCGCGCCATCGGGCAGCGGCAGCTCGGTATTCAGGATTCTACCGGTGCCAGTCCCGCTGGTGACGTAGGAGCATCCGACGCCGGCATAAGCGTAGCCGGTGTCGCTATTGCGGCCGCGCAAGGATGCGCCGGACACCTGGTAATACGAAAAGAACACAGAGGGACTTCTGACGCCATCCGGCGGGTTTTCATCCGGCGGCAGGATGCCCGCTGTGTCGAAGGATGGGTCTCCGCTGTCGTATGCGGGGGGTAAATCTTTGGCTGGGACTCCGCCTGGCTCAGTGGCTGGTGAATCATTTTGTGCACGGACCGCTTTGCCTGCCAGTAACGAAGACGACACCAAAACGACGATCACCAATCCAGTAATGATCAGGTAAACAGTTTTTCTCATTTCTACCTCCAGTAGGATATACGATAATTATAATCTAAATTATCCTTGTTTCGTAAAATCAGGTTGGGAATCAAAAGAGGCGGGTGTGTGCGAAGCACACACCCGCCTCTGGTTTTTGGATTTTTCTTTTACTGCGCCTCGGCCATGTAGCGCAGCAGCGCCCGCGTCAAAAGTGTATCGGCAATCGTGCGGTGGGCGTTGGGCAAGGCGATGCGGCATTGCCGCCCGGCGTTTTCCAAAGATTGCCACTTGTAGCCGCGCGTTTTCGGGTTCCATTCCCCATAGTATTGCGCGTACAGCTTCATAATGCAGATAAAACTCGTCCCATCGGCCACAGACCAGCGCATCTTATAACGGGCATGTGTTTGCTGCAATAATCGCAGGTCGAAGTCGGCGTTATAGATTGCCACGGTTCGCCCGGACAGCACGCTCTCCACCTTGGGCCAGATCACCATCCAGCGCGGGGCGGTCGCCAGCATCTCGTCGGAAATGTGATGCACCCGCCGGGCGTCGGGCGATATCGGCGTGGTCGGTTTGACCAGCGATTCGAACAGCACCTGCCCATCATCATCCACGATCCCAATCTCGATGATTTCGTCGCCCGGCCCGCTGCCGGTGGTTTCAGTGTCGAGGTAAACCGGGCGTTGAGCGAGTTTTTCTTTGGCGGTCTGGATGGCCTGGGTGCGGGCAGATTGCATGGGACGATCCTTTCGGCGCGTGATAGAATTCGTCGGGCTGAGAAAATCTTTCGAGTAATGATACCCCACGCGGCCCAAAAAGACAATTTCGATTTCGGAGATCAAAACCACCGATGAGTAAAATTCTGGTCGCTTATGCCACCAATTCTGGTACGACCGCCGATGTGGCGCAGACCATCGGCGAAGAAATCCGCAAGAGCGGCGCTCAAGTGGATGTGCTGCCGTTGGCGGATGTGGCCGATCTCTCCGCCTACACCGCGGTTGTGCTCGGCGCGCCCATGATTGTGGGCTGGCACCGCGGGGCGGCGCGCTTTCTCAAGCAGCATCAGTCCGGGCTGGCGAAGATCCCGGTGGCGCTGTTCATCACTGCCATGAGCCTGACCCGGCTCGATGAGACCGAGGTGGATGGCGTCCCGGTGACCGTGGACGGGGGCCTGGCGCAGCCGCCCCGCCGCGCCGGGAAGCTGACTTTCAAGGAACGATATGCCACGGTTGCCAATTATCTGCGCCCGGTGCTGAAAGCTGCCCCGCGGGTCAAGCCGGTCAGCGTGGGATTCTTTGGCGGCCGGCTGGATCTCTACCGCCTGAAATGGTGGCAGGCTTTGTTCGTGATGGTCATTATCCAGGCTCTGCCCGGCGATAAACGTGATTGGGATGCGATCCGGGCCTGGGCGAGCGCGCTAATCCCTAAGTTGGCGCGATGACAGGGGAGTGCCTATTCGAGTTGGGCGCGTAAATCGGCGGGGGAGTTAACCGGCAGGCGGCAGACGAAATTCTGGCAGACGTAGGCGGTGGGCTGTCCGTTGATGAGTGGGCGGCCCTCGAGGAGGGGCGGGCAGCCGGGAGAGGGCGGGAATTGCGAGCGGGCGGTGACCATGCGGGGGCGGTACGTTTCCCAAAGGACCCCCGCCAGCGTGGAATCCTGATCTCCTAAAATGGCGACTTCCTTCACTGGCCCGATGGCGAAATCCAATGCGCATAGCCAGAACGAGAAGGCTGTCGGAAAGCGGCCGGCAGTGGGTTGAATGGGGCCGATGGCAGCCTCGGCGAGGTCGCGGTAGCGGCCTTCGCCGGTGAGAGCGGCGATCTGCAACAATGCCAGCGCCGCCAGTGCGCTGCCAGAAGGGGTGGCGTTATCTTGCAGATCTTTGGGGCGGGTCAATAGGGCTTCGTGATTATCTCGCGTATCGAAGAAACCGCCGGAGGAATCTGGGAAATGGGCAATCATCTCCTCGGCCAGGTTAGCCGCGGCGGTGTACCAACGCGGGTTAGGGTCGGATTGGTAGAGGGATAGCAGGGCGATGATGAGCGCGGCATAATCTTCGAGGTAGGCATTGTGCCTCGCTTTTCCATCCCGCCAGGAGCGCAGCAGGCGGCCATCTTGAACCAGGTTCCCCAATAGAAAATGGGCGTTGCGCTGCGCCGTCGCCAGGTAATCTGGACGATCCAGGCAGCGGGCTGCCTCGGCGAAGGCCGCGAGCATCAAGGCATTCCACGCGGTGATGCACTTGTCATCGGTGGCGGGGCGGATGCGCTGTGAGCGAGCTGCCAATAAGCGGGCGTGCAGGGCGCGCATGCGGGCGGGCACATCACCCACCGGCAAGCCAAATTTCTCGGCGAGCTGATCATCCTCGAGCGCGCGCTGCAAGATATTCTTACCCTCGAAATTGCCAGTCGCGGTGAGGCGATATGCAGCGGTGAGAAAAGCAACATCCTGTGGATCGCCCAAAGCGGCCTGGATTTCGCCGAGCGTCCAGACGTAGAATTTGCCTTCCCTGCCTTCGCTGTCGGCATCCAGGCTGCTGAAGAATCCACCTTCTGGATGCGTCATCTCACGAACGACAAAATCGAGCGTTTCCTCGCAAACCTGGCGGAACTTCGCCTCTTGGGTGACCAGCCAGCCGTGCAAGTAGGCCAGTGCAAGCTGGGCGTTGTCGTAGAGCATCTTCTCGAAATGCGGTACAAGCCAGCGGTCGTCGGTCGAGTAGCGGGCAAAGCCCCCGCCGGCCACATCGTACATGCCGCCTTTGGCCATCGTTTTCAGTGCGTGAGCAGCGATGTCGCGGGCGAACGAATCGCCGCGGGTGGCTTTGCGCAGCAGGAATTCGATAGCCATCGGCTGCGGGAATTTGGGGGCGTTGCCCCAGCCGCCATCTTTCCAGTCGTAGCTTTGCGCCAGGGCTGCGGCTGCCAGGTCGAGGGTTTGCGGGTCGAGCGGAGCGGCATTCACGGGGGTTACGGCAGATTGGCGCAAGTGATCGGTCAGTTTGTGGGCGTTTTCGAGCAGGCTGGCGCGGTCGGCGCGCCAGGCTGCGGCGATAGCTTGCAGCACTTCGCGGAAGGCGGGCATATTGTAGCGGCGCACCGGGGGGAAGTAGGTTCCTCCGTAGAAAGGCTGCCCCTCAGGGGTCAGGAAAACGCTCATCGGCCAGCCGCCCTGCCCGGTCATCGCCGTCACCGCCTGCATGTAAATTCCATCCAGGTCGGGACGTTCTTCACGATCCACTTTGATGTTGACGAAGTGCTCGTTCATGAGCACGGCGGTATCCGTATCCTCGAACGATTCGTGCGCCATGACGTGGCACCAATGGCAGGCCGCGTAGCCGATGCTGAGAAAGATGGGTTTATCTTCGCGGCGGGCCTTTTCCAGCGCTTCTGGCCCCCAGGGGTACCAGTCTACGGGGTTGTTGGCGTGCTGGAGGAGGTAGGGGGAGTTTTCGTTTGCCAACCGGTTAGGCATTGCGTTTTCTCACTTGTCCATCCCGTGCTGGATGGCGATGATTGCGGCCTGGGTGCGGTCTGCCACGTCCAGCTTGGAAAAAATGGCGCTGACGTGGTTGCGCACGGTGCCTTCCGAGAGGTGAAGCTGCCCGGCTATATCGGTGTTGCTAAAGCCACGCGCCAGGAGGCGCAGCACTTCGGTTTCCCGCCCGCTGAGTTTATCCGCGATCGCCCTGGACGGCCTGACTTGCTCATTTGCCACCTGATCTAAGAGTTTCCCGGCCACCACCGGGTCAACATACGATTTGCCTGTCGCTGTTCCCCGAATGGCTTCGATCACCTTTTCGCGGGGGGTGTCTTTGAGTAGATAACCCGAGGCTCCCGCCCGGATGGCATCGAATACCCATTCGTCATCGTCGTATGTCGTCAATACCAAAATTTTGATTGTGGGGTTCTGCGCCCGGATGCGCCGCGTGGCTTCGACGCCAGTCATCCCTGGCATTTTCAAATCCATCAAGATCAAATCGGCGGGAGTATTGGAAGCCATTTCCACAGCCTCGGCCCCATCTTGCGCCAGACCGACAACCTGGATATCGCGCTCCAATTTCAACAGCATCTCGAGGCCGTCGCGGATGATGGCCTGGTCATCACATATGATCACTCTCAGCATGATGTCATCCTTTGATGGTCAACAGCACGCTGGTGCCCTGGTTTGGCTGGCTGCTGATTGTCAGCGCGCCGCCGACCAACTGAGCGCGTTCACGCATGCCGGCCAGGCCGAAATGCCCGGCTTGCTCGTCTTGGAGAAGATCAGCGCCCAGCCCATCATCTTGAACCACCAGTGTTATTTCACCATCCTGAAGTTTCAGTTGCATAGATAGTTTTTTGGCATTCGCATGATGGATGACGTTTTCAATGGCTTCTTGCGCTACCCGGTAGAGACTCTGCTCAACGTCTGGGGATAGCGAGGGGATGTTTTCGGGCAGGGCCAACTCAAGGGTCAGGTTACCCCGTTCGGCCGCGGAGGCCGCCAATTTCTGCAGAGCCAGCAGCAGCCCCAGGTCTTCCAGCGGGCTGGCGCGCAGGGCTTTCAGCGCCCGGCGGGTCTCATCCAACCCGGAGCGCGTGGCGTCCAATGACTGCGCTGTCAATTGCTTTGCCGTTTCTGGATTCACATCCCAATAGGCCTTGGCAGTCTCCAATTGCACCGACAACCCGCTGAGGGTATGCGCCAGGGTGTCGTGCAATTCACGCGCCAGCCGGTTGCGCTCTCGGCTGATGGTCAATTGCTCGAGCGTGGAGGCGTAATGGGTGAGATCGGCATTGGCCTGCCGAAGCGACTCCTGTTGTTTGCGCAGCCTGTCAACGATCAGGCTGATAAAAACGCCGAGGGCGATAAAACTGATGGTTCGAATGATGGCGACAAAAGTGAGGATAATCACGCCTTGATCGCGAATTTTAACAACGGAAATCAGGCCAAGCTCAAGGGCTGTGGTCGCGATGCTGTAAAAGATGACGTGCGTTAATTGATATTCCCATGCAACGAGCGCCAGCCCAAGAAATAAAACCGGCAACTGTCGCAGCGCCATGCCCTCGGAATTTGATAGCGGGCCATCCGGAAAGCGCGGCACGACAACCGCGTTGATGATGATGGGAATGGCAGAAATGGCGATCAGCAAAAGGGGATAGAAAGCGCGGCCGAGTTGTTTTTGAATCCAATCAGAGTACATGACAATAAGGAAAAATAGAGCTAAAAAGCCGTTGGCCGCGTAATACTCAAAGACGGGCATGAGCGGGAAGCGCTGTAGGAGGGGCGGTGGAAGGGGGTGCGGGTTTTGTAGCAGCGGCGGCTGGGTGACAGTGCTGGCGGGAAATGGCCCGTGTGCGTACAAAATAAAGTCCAGCGCAGCCATGGCGATCAGGTAGCCAATCCAAATCCATGCAGCCAGGCGGAGGATGCGGGTGGAGTCTTGGGTGCGGTCTTGCATATTCAAATCATATCACAAAGGATGCGGGGGAGTGTGTGCCTGGCGTCATGGATTGTCCCCGCGGCCCATGATGCCGGTCATGGGTGAATGTGCGCGGGTGCATGGGGTTTGTGTGGAAATGATGACGTGGTTCACTGCTGATTTTTGGCAGGGAATTTTAGAATGGATGCATAGGAGAGTGCTATGACAACCTCGATTTTGCCTGTCCAACCCTGCGCCCAAAAGGCGACCTGGCTCACCCGCTCGATCTGGAAACGCCTGACTCCAGCGATTTTAATCCTCGTCGCCATCATGCTGCTTTCAGCCGTTTTGCATTTCTATAACATAAATTCCATCGGCGATGCAAATACCTATTACACGGCGGCAGTGAAATCCATGTTGATGTCGTGGAAAAACTTTTTCTTCGTCGCGGCGGAACCTGGCGGCTCGGTCACCGTAGATAAACCCCCGCTGGGATTATGGATCGAAGCGGCTTTCGCCTATTGCCTGGGCGTGAGCGGCTTTAGCGTTTCGCTTCCCAACCTCCTGGCGGGTATTTTTGGAATTCCATTGCTTTACAGCATGGTCAACAAACACATGGGCGGCCTTGCAGGTCTGGTTGCTGCCTTTGTCATGGCAATCACACCCGTTTTCGTTGCCACCAACCGCAATAACACGATGGACGGGTTGCTCGTCTTCTTCCTGCTACTGGCAGCGTGGGCATTTATTCGGGCGGCTGAAACGGGTAAATGCTGCTGGCTGCTGCTCGGCGCGTTCATCGTTGGCCTCGGCTTCAACATCAAAATGATGCAGGCATTCCTCCCGCTGCCAGCTTTTTACACGCTGTATTTCTTTGGCTCGAAAGAAGGCTGGCTGCGCAAAGCTATCCATCTCGGCATTGCCACGGTTGTGCTTGCTGCCGTTTCGCTTTCGTGGGCAGTTGCCGTGGATCTGACTCCCGCCGATCAACGCCCCTACATAGGCTCGAGCGAAAATAATACCGTCATGGGATTGATCTTCGGACACAACGGCATCTCGCGCCTCGAAAATGGCGGCGGACCAGCAGGAGGAGGCGGAGCTACAGGAGCAGCTCAACAAAATGGACAAATGCCTCCTTTCGCGCCGGGAGCTGGTTCAACCACCGATCAAGGGACTCGGCCTCAGGATGGCGTTCTCCAAACCCCGCCGCAGCAAGCCATTGATGCCTGCGCCAGTTCCACGCAAGGCGCATCCTGCTCGTTCAATTTGTCCAATGGCAACACGATTGACGGATTCTGTATCACGCCGCCCAATTCAAGCGAACTGGCCTGCGCGCCGCAAGATGGGACAAGCTCTTCGCGGCAAACCCCTGCTGGCGGCTCAACCGATCAAGGCGGCGCGCATTTCAGCCAGGAGACTGGCACTCCCGGGATTTTACGCTTCTTTACCCCCCCGCTTTCAAAGCAAATGTCCTGGCTGCTGCCTTTTGCCTTGATCAGCGTTTTGCTCGCCCTCATTGGCTCACGCATAAAACTGCCCATCGAGTCGGGCATTCACAAAGCTCTTGTAATTTGGGGTGGGTGGCTGCTCACCTGTGTGGTGTTCTTCAGCATGATCTCAGGCATCTTCCATTCATACTACGCAATTATGTTGGCTCCTGCGCTTGGTGCGATGATTGGAATTGGTTTCGCACAATTATGGTCATGGGGCGCAAAAAACGAATGGGTCGGTATTGCGTTGGCTGCCTCGGCGGCAGTGACCATCGGCTTTCAATATTTTGCCGCAACCCAATATGGTGAAACCTCATGGTGGTTGTTTGGCGGGTTTGTTCTGCTTGGGTTGGGTAGCCTCTTGATGGTTCTCAATAAGCGTGCAGCTTATGTCACTATTTTGGCAGCGATGATGGTTATCCCCATGTATTGGACGGTGATGACGGTTGTGGCGAATGGAAATCAAAACTTGCCCACCGCTTATACCGGTGGCAGCCAACAAGTGGCAGGTGTTGACGACGCCTATCAGCAGCCCGGTTCGAATGGAAATACGGCGCTGATCACCTATCTCGAAGAAAATACGCAAGATGTCGAATATCTCGTGGCAGTCCCATCATCGGGACAACAGGGCGCACAGCTTGTACTTGCAACCGGACGACCCGTTCTGTATATGGGTGGATTCAACGGGGGGGATGATGTGGTCAGCGCGGAAGATTTGAGCGCCATGGTCGCAAACGGCGAACTGCGTTACGTTTACTATGGCGCTGATCGCGGCAGTAAAGCGGAAATCACCAGTTGGCTACAAAGCTCCTGCTCGGTTGTGACTGAGTTCAGTGGTTCTGCCTCAGGCAATCTGCCCCTAGGGGTGCAAGGCCCGGGCGTGCAGAAAAACTCAGGCGATCAGGCCATGCTGT
>DYIZ01000024.1:0-30211 GCA_020723385.1 Candidatus Aquidulcis sp. | reverse complement strand
AAGCGCCTAAATACAGGTATGGCCCAATTATCACTGGCATGTCTAGCGAGGAGCGGACTGCCACCCCATAATCCAAAAAGAAATGGGCGTCTGCTTCATAAAAAACCACTATCTATTACGGAGGTCAATCATGAAACCCCCAAGCTTAGCCAAGTCCTGGTACGCCTTACCACTTTCTCTCGCCGTGATGGTTCTGGCGTTGTCGGCTCGCGCACAATCGCTCGCGGGCCAGGCCAATTCCATCACCACCGCGGTGACATCGCTCAGTTATGCGATTGTAGACACCGGCCAGGTCAAGTGCTACAACGCCACCACCGAAATCACCTGCCCGGCAGCGGGTGCGGCATTCTATGGACAAGACGCGCAGGTGACGCGTTACGCCCCGGGTTTCACCCTCAGCGCCGATGGCCTGACCGTCTACGACAACAACACCGGGCTGACGTGGCAGCACACCCCGGATACCAATGGCGATGGGACGATCAACGTCAGCGACAAGCTCAATTGGAGCCAGACCCAGGCGCGTCCGGCGGCGCTCAACGCTGCGATCTACGGCGGGTACAACGACTGGCGATTGCCGACGATCAAGGAGCTTTACTCGCTGATTGATTTTCGAGGCGCCGATCCCAGCGGCTGTGAGAGTCTTTCGGCCTGCCCCGACATCGTGCCGTTTATTGATACCGACTACTTCGACTTTGCCTATGGCGATACCAGCGCTGGCGAGCGTATCATCGACTCGCAGTATGCTTCCAGCAGCCTGTATGCCGCCAGCAGCACCAAGCTGTTCGGCGTGAACTTCGCCGATGGGCGCATCAAGGGTTATGACCTGACCATGCCCAGCGGCCCGGAGAAGACTTTCTTGGTGCAGTGCGTGCGGGGCAACCCGGATTACGGCGTCAATGTCTTTGTGGACAACGGCGATCAGACCATCACCGACGATGCCACCGGCCTGATGTGGGCCAGGTCCGACAGCGGCGCGGTGATGACCTGGGAAGCCGCGCTCGCCTGGGTGCAGACTCAGAATGCGGCGGACTATCTTGGCCACAGCGATTGGCGGCTGCCCAACGCCAAAGAGCTGCAAAGCATCGTGGATTACTCACGCTCGCCGGATACGACCAGCTCTGCGGCCATTGATCCGATTTTCAACGCCACGGCGATCACCAACGAGGCCGGCCAAACCGATTGGGGCTACTACTGGGCCTCGACAACCCACGCAGCCTATAACGGCTCGGGGGCGGCTGGAATCTACATCGCTTTTGGCAGGGCCGGGGGATGGCAGAAAGCAACCCCCGGGGCTACATGTTACACCCTCACGGATATCCATGGCGCTGGGGCTCAGCGCAGCGATCCGAAGAGCGGCAGCCTGGGCAGTTATTACCTGGGCGTGAGCTGCACTGGAGGATCGGCCTATGGCCGCGGCCCGCAGGGTGATGTTATCCGCATCAACAATTACGTCCGCCTGGTGCGCGATGCAGACAGTCCCGCAACATCCACGTCAACCCCAACGGCTACCACCGCTTCTATCGCAACCGCAACGCCGACTGCAACAGCCACCAATACGCCCCCTCCTCCCGTGGGAGACAGCAAATCCTACCTGCCGCTGGTGGCCGGCGGCTCCGGAAGCGGCGCTCCGGCCTATACGCTCGAGCAGACTCTCTCGGATGAGGCGCAGCGCAACACTATCGCTTTCGACGCGCTGGCCTTCATCACCGGCAACCTGGGGGCCGATTCCTTCTTCCCGCCCGGTAAGGTTGCCGATTTCTGGGGGTTCCAATACCTGCGGGACAACGATCCCACCCAGATGGGCCATAACACCGATTTTCTGACCCGCGCCGCGCTCAATATGCTGTATATTCTCACCCCTGCCCAGCGGGGCGAGTTGATCACGCTGGCAGAAGGCCAGGTGGACGACATCAATCAGTACGGCTATGATCGCTTCGTGCTGATGGACGCTTTCAACCGCCTGCTGGAAGGCGACATTCCCGCTGGAACGACCGGGCTGGATGCCGCCGCGGTGCAGGCTTACTCCGCTGGGCTGTACCGGCTCGATGGCCAAATCAGCTACGAGCGGGCGCAGGTGATGGGTGTTATGATCAGCGCCTTTTCCACCGAGCAACGCGCCTATCTGGATGCGCTGGTGGGGCAGGGGATGCTCACCTGGCCTGTGGTGGACGAACCAGCCGAATTGCAGGGGCTGAGCCACGATGTGAAAGTGGCCGTGATGACCTATGCCGGGGATATGTTTAGCTGGTATGCCGGTTCGGTGGAAGCCGATGTTTACTTTTTCCCGGAGCGGCAGGGCACTTATTTCGGCTCCTTTTACATGAAAGACGCGCCCGCCGTGGGCAACCCCGGTTACTCCATCCCGGTCACCCTCACCGCCGAGATGGGCGCGACTTTCTTGCAGATTCTCACTCCCGAGCAGGCTGCGATCATCACCGGCCTGGTGGAAGATCAAAAAACATCATTGTACGAAATCGTTGACCGCCGGGAGGATGCCTCCACGCTGCTGCGGCAATTCATGGCCGGCGGCGCGCCCGATCAGGAGGCTGTGCTCGCGTTGATGGAACGCTACGGAGAGCTGGATAGCGAGATTAGCTATCTCTACGCAACCGCCTTTGCCCAGGTCGGCCAGAGTTTGACCGAGGCGCAGCGCGCCGAACTGGCTGCACTCCGTATGGAGATATTGGGCGATCAGGCTTTTCCAGATGGCGCATATCTCTATGCAAGCCCCATTGCCATACCGGAGATCCCCAACACCGACTTTCTCTTTGCGCCATAAATTGGAACTGCTCGTGCCACGTTGCCTTTCTTTCCGGATTTGAGGCTTTAGCCAGGTTCCTGGGCCAGAATTCATGCTGTAAAGTAGAGAAGACTATGCTAAAATGTGCCTGGGAAATATCCTGGCATATCGTCCAAAGAGTCTATTCCCTGAAGATCATTGGCGCCGTTGGCGCGTGGGCATATAGTATATACAAGGGAGAGAAGTCATGGAAAAGAAACGTCTCGTATACGAACCGCCCCAAGTGCAGGACCTCTCCGGGTTTGGGGCCAGCGGCCAGGGGCCGCTCTATCCCTGCATGGCGGGGCTGATCGCTCAGGGCCCTGGTCCGTGCAGCGACGGGGCTATGCCGGATGCTTGCGTTAATGGCATGTTCTTTGCGGTGCCAGCGCCATGTACCTCGGGCACCGACCCCGCCACTGGCGAATGCGTCTCGGGGATCGGCGCAGTTGGCGCTTCCTGCCTGTCCGGGAACGCAGCCGCAGGTGGCATGTGCAGCGTGGGGATCAACGTCTAGTGCGCCAGCCCAATCCAGCACCGTTCTAGCGATAACTCCCGGGGCCGCCGGCCCCGGGAGTTATCATTTTGTACCAGGAGCTATATGTGGACGTGACCACCCATCGCCTGGCGGGGATCACCTTCCGCACCGAATCCAACGCCCCGCTGCCCGGCCTGAAAGAGCCGCCCTACGCGCCGTTTCGCGTGGGGGATGGCGAGCCGCCCGGCGCGCATCACGTGATTCACCAGGTGTCGCTGGCAGGCCCGGCGCTACCCCCCTTGACCCAAGACGAGCGTGAGCGGCTGCGACAGCGCGCACAGGTGGAGCCGGGCGCGCTGGACAGCCCATTCCTGGGCGCTCCGGCCGTGCGGGCCTGGCTGGACGAGGCGCTGGACCAGCAGGCGGCGATGAAGATCGTGCTCTTTCCAGATCGAGTCTTTGGGCTGGATTTTACCCGCCGCCGGGTGGACTTTCTCTACACGGACGAGTTGGGGGCCAATAGCGCGGACCTGGGAGACCCGGCTGCTGTGAGGGAAGCCGGCGCGCCGGGGAACTGCCTACGGATGCACCAGGTCAGCCCCGATCCCCAACGGCTGCCGCCACTGCCAGCCGAGGAGCGAGAACGCTTCGCCCGGCAGGTCTACTTCTGGCCGCCGGAATCGCTCGACCATCCGGTGATGCGCTCCAAAGCCGTGCGGGCCAGGCTGCATGCGGACCTGGATCAGGCCAAAGAGCCGATGGTCTCTGTGCACATGGATGGCCTGGCGCTCTTGACCCCAGGCGAACCGGTGCTGGATTTCTACTACTATTCCGGGTTCGACAATCCCCGGCTGGCGCGCGTGGTGGGCAGCTACCCGCGCGTCTTTTGCGCATTCCTGCCAGACTTTGGCGCGCTGCCGGTGCACTCTAGCGGCGTGATCCGCGGCCCGGGGGCCGCGCTGTTCCTGGCCAAAGACGAGGGCGGCAAGACCACGGTGCTGCGCCAGGCGCGAGAAGGCCACCTGCTGAATGACGACCAGGTCATTGTGCGGCGCGAGGGGGATGGCTTTATGGCCTACGCCACACCCTTTGGCCGGCTGACCAACGGCCCCGGCGCGGCCAGGCTGGGCGGGCTGTTCGTCTTGGAAAAGGCCACCTCGTTTGCCCTGGAGCCGGTCCGGCCGGCAGACCTGGTAAAGAGCCTGTGGGATGAACACCGCCCTTACACTGCCGCGCTCCCCAAGCCGCTCAAACAACGGGCCTTTGACCTGTTCTACGAGATGTGCCACTGCGCGCCCTCCTATCGGATGCGATTCCCCAAAGACTACGTGGATTGGGACGCCATAGACGTGGCGATGGCGGCTGGCAGGTAGCAGCCCGTCTTTCGTAGGGGGCAATCGCCCGATAGCAGCTATCAAAAAAATACCGTGATGCCATTTAATTTGAAAGTAACCCATGACAGTCGTCATGGGTTTTTCGATGCCAATAGGTCGCTAATCATTGGAGTTGGTGAGCAATTTCATGGCTATACCATGAAAAGGATGATAGGGGGCACTCTGATCTGGAAGCAGTAAGATTTATACTCAAACTAAGAAATCAAATCGCCAATGTCCGCTTCACATGGATGTTCTAAACTAAAAGGATGAACATGCACACCAAAATCCCCCCAATGCTCCTGACCGTTTTCCTGCTCTTGACGGGCGGTGCGCCTGTTTCCAGCACCTCCCAGCCTTCTGCCATACCCACGCAAAGCCAGCCAGCCACAGCCACGGTTGAAGTCTCAGCCACGCCATTGCCCACCGCTTCTCCCACTCAGAGTGACGCCCAGGTGGAAGCTGCACTCTCCCTGGTTACTGGCGAGTATTTTTTCACGGAAGGCCCAGCGCCCGACCAGAATGGCCATGTCTATTTCTCGGACATCAATGCGGGCAAGATTTACAAGTGGTCGCCGGCGGCAGATGACGCATCGAACGGCAGTGTGACCGTCTTCCTCGATGGGCTGAATGGCCCCAACGGGCTGGCGTTCGACGAAAGGGGCAATTTGATCGCCTGCGAAGGCGGCAACGGCCGGTTGATTTCCATCAACCCGCAAGGCCAGATCACCATCCTGGCCGATCAGTACAATGGCATCCGTTTCAACGAACCCAACGATCTGTGGATTGACCCGCAGGGCGGCATCTACTTCACCGACCCGGCCTATCAGTCCCCGGTCGTTCAGGATGGCGAGCATGTGTATTACCTGTTGCCCGATCGCAGCCAGGTCATTCGAGTGATCAGTGATCTGGTCAGGCCAAACGGGATTGTCGGTACAACTGATGGCAAAACTCTGTATGTCGCCGACCACGGGGCGGGGCAAACCTTTGTGTACGACATCCCGGCGGATTTAACCAGCCTGCCGAAGAACAGCATTGGGATCGGAACGCTCGGAACCAACAGCGTCAACGACAGAACAGAGTACGCGCCGCCTTGTTCAAAAGGCCCAGGAGAAAAGATTTACACCTACACAGTCTATGCGCTCTCAGCGCAACCGCAATTGTCCGTACCTGCCTCCCAGGTTACCCGGGATGTTCTGCTGGAAGCCATCCAGAACATTACTCTCGCCAGCGCCGAACTGAATGTCACCTACACCAGAAAATAAGGAGAAAAACCATGAAAACCAAAGTTTTGTACCTGATCGTGATCGTAACCCTGCTGCTGTCTGCCTGTTCGTCTGGCAGCACAGTCACCAACTCGACCACCGCAACGCCTGCCACGCCAACGGTTGTCGCAACACCCACCGTGGCTCAAGAATCTGCCCCGGCCGCAGGACAAATCCCACCGGCGGCAGGCAACCCTGAACAGGGACAGCTCCCAGCCGGGGGCGTTCCCCCACAGGAAGCTATCGCCGCCTGCACTGGTAAAGCTGAACAGGATGCCTGCGAATTCACCGATCAGAATGGCGCACACACCGGCATCTGCGAAACCGTGCAGAGCCAGTTAACCTGCTCCCCCGAACGCGGCCCAGAAGGCGAAGGGCAACCTGGTAAAGGAGGGGATCAACCCGGTGGAAGCGCCCCTGAGGCAGGCGGCTCTACGGCTTACAACATCGAACAGGCTATCTCCGACAAAGCCCAGGGGATGACAATCGCCTTCGATGCCCTGGCTTTCCTGACCGGCGACCTCGGCGCAGACTCCTTCTTCCCCCCTGGCAAGGTGGCTGATTTCTGGGGCTTCCAATACCTGCGGGACAACGATCCCAGCCAGATGGGTCATGCTGGCGACTTCCTCACCAGCGCTGCCATGAATATGCTCAATATCCTGACCGCCGATCAGCGCGCCCAATTGGTGACGCTGGCCGAAGGCCAGGTGGACGCGATCAACGAGTACGGCTACAAGCGCTTCGTGCTGATGGACGCGTTCCAGCGCCTGCTGGAGGGCGACCTGCCCGACGGGACAACAGGGCTGGATAAGGAAGCGGTCATTGCTTATTCGGCAGAGTTGTATGCGCTGGATGGCGAGATCAGCTACGAACGCGCCCAATTGATGGGCAGCCTGCTCAACTCGCTGGACGCAGACCAGAAAGCCTACCTGGATGCCATGGTCGGCAAAGGGATGTTAGAATGGCCTGTTGTGCAAGAGCCTTCGGATCTGGGAAGCCTCGACCGGACTGCTAAAGTGGCTGTGATGACTTACGCTGCCGATATGTTCAGTTGGTATGCCGGTTCCATCGAAGCGGATGTCTACTTCTGCCCGGAGCGGCATGGCACGTACTTCGGCTCGTTCTACCTGAAAGACATCCGTGCCATGAGCGACTCGAGTTATGCTATCCCGACCGATATGACCGGGAATCTGGGCGACGAAATGTTGTCTACATTAAGCGCTGATCAAGCCCGGTTGATTACCGGTCTCGTGGATATCCAGAAGCCATCCCTGCTGGGGATTGTGGAAACCCGCGAACAGGTTTCCATCGAGCTGCGCAAATTCCTGGCGGGCGAGACCGCCGACAAGGCCACGGTGCTGGCCCTGATGGAACATTACGGCGAGCTGGACGGTGAGATCGTCTACAACCTCGCCGTGAATTTCACCGCAGTCAACCAATCGTTGACCAGCGACCAGAAAACGCAGCTCATGGCGATGCGGCAGGAACTCCTGGGCGATCTGAGTTACCCGACGGGCGCCTACCTGTACTCCCAGCCGATTTCCAGGCCTGAGATCCCGAATTCCGATTTCTTGTTCAAGTGAAAAATAACCACAGAGACACGGAGTTATTAGATTTTCTCAGTATTCTCCGTGTCTCTGTGGTGAATTGCTTTGAAAACCTGATCAATAACGATTATTTTTACAAATCTCATATTTTTGTCTGATTCGATTCTAACTTTTTGGGGATAACATCAGGGTCGAAAGTTCGGGCAAAGTCCCAAGAAAAACATTCAAATTTCTATTTCAACATTGGAGGTGCGATATGTTAACCCGTTGGGATCCATTCCGTGAATTTGCGACCATGCGCAACATGATGGACCGCCTGTTCGATCGGACGCTCGAAACGCAAGGCTGGTCACAGCCAATGAGTTGGGATCTGGCTCTGGATGTTGCCGAAAACCAGGATGGTTTCCTGGTTAAGGCTTCTATCCCCGGCATCAACCCCGGCGATTTGGAAATCACTTACACCGATAACGTTTTGACCATCAAAGGTCAGACTCAAGAAGACAAAGAAATCAACGAAGACCAGTACCACCTGCGCGAGCGCCGCTATGGCACATTCAGCCGCAGCGTCACACTGCCCAGCAAAGTCAAGTCTGACGCTATCGAAGCCAGTTACGATGCCGGGGTGTTGACCCTGAAGCTGCCAAAGGCTGAAGAGGTCAAGCCCAAGCGCATCGCCATCAGCGTTGGCCAGCCCAAGATGATCGAGGGTAAAGCGGCCAAGAAATAAGTTGATTGGTCAATCCATAGATTCTGAATAGCGAAATGGACACCGGACAGGTATCGCCTGTCCGGTGTCCATTTTACGGTATCCATAATCCCCTGTTGATTGCAAATTATGCAGATGCGGGCGCAGTGAAATATCGCTTTTGCAGCCAGAAGGCCACGTTGACTAGCCCGATCATCACCGGCACTTCCACCAGCGGGCCGATCACCGCCGCGAAGGCCGCCCCGGAATTGATGCCGAATACCGCCACCGCCACGGCGATTGCCAGCTCGAAGTTGTTGCTTGCGGCTGTGAATGAGAGTGTCGTTGTCTGGCGGTAGTTGGCTCCCATCAGCTTGCCCATTCCAAAGCTCACCAGGAACATCACCACGAAATAGATCAGCAGTGGGATGGCGATCCGCACCACATCCAGCGGCAGCGCCACAATCACCTCGCCCTTCAGGCTGAACATAACGACGATCGTGAAGAGCAGCGCCACCAGCGTGATCGGGCTGATCTTGGGGATGAACTGGTCGTGATACCAATCCTTGCTCTTCAGTCGCACCAGAGCGAACCGGGTCAGGAACCCGGCGATGAACGGAATCCCCAGGTAGATGAATACACTCTTGGCAATCTCGCCGATGGTGATTTGAACCACGCTTCCGCTCAGTCCAAACCAGGTGGGCACAACGGTGATAAAAACATAAGCGTACACACTGTAGAACAACACCTGGAAGACACTGTTGAAGGCCACCAGTCCGGCGGCGTATTCGGTGTCGCCTTTTGCCAGTTCATTCCACACGATCACCATCGCGATGCAGCGCGCCAGCCCAATCAGAATCAGACCGGTCATGTATTCCGGGTAGCCGCGCAGGAAGATGATCGCCAGCCCGAACATCAAAATCGGGCCGACCACCCAATTTTGCACCAGCGAGAGTCCCAGCACCTTCCAGTTACGGAACACATCGCCCAGCTCTTCGTAGCGCACCTTTGCCAGCGGCGGGTACATCATCAGGATCAGGCCGATGGCGATAGGAATGTTCGTGGTGCCGACCGAGACGAGATCGTTAAACCTGGCGACCTGATAAGTGAAAAAATAACCGACCCCCACGCCAACTGCCATCGCCAGCAAAATCCACAGGGTTAGATAGCGGTCGAGAAAGGAAAGCTGGCGGGCGGTACTGGTTGTGGATGACTGGCCGGCCTTGCCTGGCTGGGAAGCGCGCGACCCGGTTGCTTTTGGTTTTTTCTCGTTGACACTGGTAGCCATGTTACCCCTCCATTTCGGCGTCTGCCAGCCAGGTGGTCACTTCCGCCGGAGTGGGAATCCGCCCGGAGGAAACCACTTTCTCGTTGATCACCAGCCCCGGCGTCGAAAGAATATCGTAGGCCATGATGTCGTTGTAATCAGTGACTTTGATGACCTCAGCCTCCACGGCCAGATCAGCCACCGCCTTGCGAGCAATTTGCTCCACCCGTTTGCAATTGGCGCAGCCAGAACCGAGAACTTTGATTGTCAGCATGTGAGCCTCCAAAGAAAAAATGTATGTAAGTAAACGGGTAGACAGGGACTTATCTACTTGTCTACTTGATTACTTGTTGCCAGTAAGTCAGTTTGCCTATTGGCCTGTTTCTTCGCTGCCCGGCTCACCCACCACAGCCCTGCCGACAGCACGGCCAGGAAGGTTAGTAAGTACAGCACGATCAACCCCAGACTGGCCCCGTCCACCCAGGCGCCGTAGATCAACCCGGCCAGAGTGCTGAACAGCGCCACCCATAACACGTACACCCAGGCTTTCAGCCGCCCGATGATGGTCGCCGTAATCAGGATGCTTTGCAGGCTCAGCTCGGGGTCGGCCATCAAATAAGCCAGCAGCGGGCCGCGGTGCATCCCCAGGTTGAGAAACATATTGGCAATCGGCACTTCCACCAGCGTCGGGAAGTACATGAAGACCCCGAAGATCACGCCCGCCAGATTGCCCAACAGCGTGTTTTGCCCCGCCAGGGCTTCGATCCACTCCGGGCGGATGATCACCCGGATCACGCCGACGATGAACACGCCCACCACCAGCAGCGGGAAAATCTGTTTGACGAAGCGCCACGATTCCCACAGAAAATCGCGCTGCTCGTCTTCGCTCAGATGTTTGGCCAGCAGCCAGCCCAGGATGACCAGCGCCAGCAGCACAGCGAAGAATTTACCGGTGAAAAGGATGTCCAGTCCCCCGGTGTGCGGCTGTATCCCCAGGGCAGCCGTCAGCAGCGTGAGACCCACCAACCCCAGGGCGATCCACGTCCAGCGGTTGAAACCCTCGTGGATTTTTTCGATGCCCAGCCAGGAGGCCAGGCCGATGAGCGCCAGCATCCCGATGAGCGCCACTCCCTGGGGAGTGACTCCCTCCTCGCCTTTTGCCGGGTCGAAAGGAACCAGCCGTGTGAGCGTCTCCTGAAAGCGGTCAACGCCAGAAATGGGCAGCGTGATCTGGGCGTAAGCGCCGGTCAGTAGACCCACTTTGAGCGTGCCCGATAGCAGCAGCGCTACCAGCACCAGCAGGAAAGCCAGCGCCGCCCGGCGCATACCTTTCCGGCCCTGCCCGGCGAACATCTGATCCGTAGCCTTATCGTGAGCGATATCCGAGCGGCTGAAGATCAGCGCCATGATCAGGCCGATCCCGATCCCGAAAGCCAGCGAGAGAAACAGCCGGGCGAAAGCCAGATCAGGACCAATTACTCCGCCGGTGTAAACCAGCGCCAGGATGTTGCCCGCCGGTGCGAAGAACAGGAACGTGATCGCCGGGCCGAGCCCAGCGCCTTTTTTGTAAATCCCGGCAAACAGCGGCACGATGGTGCATGAGCACACCGCCAGCACCGACCCGGCCAACGCCGCCGCCGGGTACGACACCCACTTTGGCGCGCTGCGCCCCAGAAAACGGGTGACGGACTCTTTGGGAATAAGCGCCGTCATGGCTCCGGCGATGTAAAATGCCGGGACGAGGCACAATAGCACGTGCGCCGCCAGGTAAGCTGCCAGGTTCCCCAGCCCGCCGCGTAACAGGTTTAGTAAAAATTCGGTCACCGTTTCTCCATCAATGATTTTCCACAATAGGCGCGCCGCAATTCGAGCCAGGGTTGCACTTTGGGCAGGGGCAGTTTTCGGCCCTGAGCGGGCGGGGCCGTTCATCCGCTGGCATACCCGGCATGTGGTTGGTGGTGTCCAACAGACTCAGGATTTCTGGCAGCGCTACCCGGTAGAAGATATTCCAGCCATCCCGCCGGTCGGTTACCAGACCGGCTTCGCGCAGCACCATCAAGTGTTGAGAGATGTGCGCCTGCCGCAAGTTAAGCACTGCCTCCATGTGGCAAACACACTGTTCACCATCCCGCAGGATGTCCAGGATTGCCAGGCGGGTAGGATGCATGAGGATTTTGAATATCTCGGCTTGGGATTGATAGATGCTCATGGGTTTTGTCTGAAATATATTCGTTGGATCGAATGTGATTTTAGCCCGGTCATCTCCCCTCGTCAAGGAAGCATGTCACATCCACGGTATGATAGATTGTATGCTTTAAGGAGGTGATTGGTCTAATCAATGTTTGTTAGGACTGGACTTCGTTAGGGGATTCTCCGGGTGCTTTGCACGCTCGATAAACCCGCTATACCCTTGATAGACGCTCATATAAAACTCACGATACAGGCTTGTGGAAATCGGATAAATATGATATTAATAGTATTCTGACAGGCGGATGTAACGGAGTTCGTTCTTTACTGGTACCCCAATTCAATGCGATGAGAAAAAGGAGAAAAAATCATGTCTGAAAAAAGAGGAAGCTTTGGCACTTTAACCCTGGGTATTCTGATTGGCGGGTTAGTCGGCGCCAGCGTCGCCCTGCTGTCTGCTCCGATGTCAGGTATACAAACCCGTGCGGCAATTCGGGACAAGAGTCTCGAGTTGAAAAACCGGGCGTCAGAGCAGTACCAGCAAATCCAGATGCGGGCCAATGATACGATGACCAAAGTTCGTACCCGGGCCGAAGAGGTTGCTCACCGGATTCAAAACCGCACAAACAATGAGACCGCCGAAAAGTCAGAAAAAATGCGCGAACAAATGGCCTGACCGGCTATTTATCGGGCAGCAAAAGGAGCGTGCATGCGAAAGCTTGCACGCTTTTTTATTTTTGAAGTTTCATCCAAATTTCGTAGCAGGAATCCCGGGCCAGCGCCGACTCTTCGGTTGGCTTTTCCCCTTGGGTTGGGTCGAATCCCAAGGGGTTGAACGTAACCACGTGGGTGAAGCGCGCCGTAAAGTCAATCTCCCCTTGCGCAGAAGATTCCAGGTAACCGAGGGCATCATCGCAGTGGATGACCCAGTAATCCGGCTGGAGCAGCACGGCGTAAAGGAAGGCCTCGGTGATCCGCTCCCGCTTGTAGGCCACCACCTGCGGGGTGACCAGCCCCACCTCGTCCAGCATCACCCGGTCGGCGTAGTATCCGGCATAACCCAGCGGTTCGAGCAGCACGGTGGACCCGGCGGATGTGTGCTGATACAGCCATTGCCCGGCTGCCGCCAGCGCCTGCTCGTGGCGATAGCGCTGGAAATCGCGGTATTCTGGCGCGGCGCTGACCGCCAAAACCACGTTCGTCCCAAAAAATAAGATCAGCCCTGTGGCGTAGATCAGGCGAGCAACCCAATGCCGGCGTTCCAGCCAATCCCACAGGCTGCCTAATCCCATCCCGAATAGAACCAGCACGACCCACAGCAGCGGAACCATGTAATGGCTGAAAAACGTGGCACGCGTTGTGACCAGCCAGGCAGTTTCGAGCAGGGCGAAAATGGGCAGCACGGCAACCGGTTGGTTGTCGGCGGTGCGGGAGGTTTGCCAGGCGGCAATCCCGATCGTCAGCCAGGCGGTCAGGCTGAGGCGGAATACTGCCTGGGGTATGTGGAACATCGAAAGGTAATTGAGCACGATGGGCAAGTTGACGATAGCCGGTTCGGTGTTGTATTGCAGGTAAGCCACCCACTTGGCGGTAACGGTGTGCGGGATGGGCGATCCGAAATACAGCGTAGCGAAGACCACCCAGGGCAGGTAGGTCAGTCCGGTGAGCGCTGCCAGCCAAGAGGCTTTGCGCCGGTCGGCGAGAGCCTGCACGCCAACGAGCGCCAGCGGCCAGAGAAACAGATCCACCCGCGTCCACAGCAGCAGCCCGGCCAGCAGCCCGGCCAGTTTCGCCCGCCCGGTGACCAAAGCCCACCAGGAGGCCGCCATGAAGCCGATCACCCACGGGGTTTCCATGCCACGCGTGTCGTTGCTCAGCAGTCGCAGGGAGAGCGCCAGAACCAGCAAGGCGGCTGCTTGCCGGGCGAGTGAAAACCCAAGACGCCGCACAGCCAGCCAGACAAAAACCAGAGTCGCCGCGGAGGCGGCCAAATTCAACAGGCTGGCGCCCAGGGCTGCGTTCCCCACCCCGAGCAGCAGCCACCCGGCCATCAGCAAAGTGTACAACGGTGTCGTCGTCCCGTAGAGGCGGTCGCCGGTGTTGTGGACGAAGCCGTTGCCCGCGGCAAGCTGATGCGCGTAGCGGAAGGTGATGTAAGCATCCTCAGCGATGTAGCGCGTGTACGCCATCCATGCGATGCGCGCCGTTATCGCGACCATCAGGATGGCGGCGATGACGAGCAGGTGGGTGCGAGGGATGGATTTCATAGTTTTTCCGCGTTTATCCGCGTCCAATCTTTTTCAGCGGATGCGGAAAACTTTCAAGTCGGAATCGGGAAGCTGCGCCACGAGGGTGAAATGGCTGTCGCTGAGATTGCCGTCACACAATGGGTCGAGCGCCTCGCGCCGGGCGGGGAGCAGAACGTAGTTGGCCCGGTAGTGCTCGGCGACCGATAGGATCGTGTCGAGATCGTTGTTGGGGATTTCGACCACTTTTACCCGGCAGGTTTCGTACACTTCCCACACATCGCGTGCCATCAACACGATCTCATCAGATGGCAGCCCGCGCTCGGCGGCGTCTTCGAGCAAAATCTCACGCAGCGGAGCCAGTTCCTGGCCGAGTTTGGCGTGCTCGATCAGCAGGGCGCGGGTAGACTGGTATGCCTCGGCGCAGAACAGCATCGCCAGCGCGGCGAAGCCAGCCGCCGCCAGCGGTTTCCAGCGCACATGGCGGTAGACGAAATCCACCGCGACGACGGCGGCGAAGGGCGTAAAAGCCATCAGGCTGCGCCGGAAACCGGTGCCATAGCTGGAATAAGTGGCGATCAGGGTGTAAAAACTGAACACGGCGGCCAGCCCCACTACTGGCGGAAGCGCCAACCGCCAGCTTTTTCTTTGGGCTGGAACCACCACCGGGGTCAGGATCCCGGCCAGTGCGAGCAGCGTCAGCGGCCAACCCAGCGAGGCGATGATCACTCCCAGGTTGTAGATGGCCGTGTCGAGCTTGAACTTCAAGATCACATTCAATCCCTGCGTGAGATAATGCGACAGGCTCAACTCTTTGCCATACGCATAGAAATCCTCGTAAGTTGTGAGAAACATGGATTTGGATGAGCCAGGCGGGAACAGCGCGCTGAATTCGCGGAGATTGGTGACGAGCAAGGGCGAGAGGACGAGCAGGTAAACCCCCGCCGCTAGGGACAGGTAAACGAGTTTGGTTTTCCAGGCGAGCGGGGAGAGCGCGATCACCACACCCAGTGTGGCAAAGAGCAAAATGCCATCCTGCCGGGTGAGATGCGCCAGCCCGACGAGCGCCGCGGCGGGCAGGAACAGGCGCGGTTTTTGCTGGCCTTTGACCATCAAGAACAGGCTGGATGCGGCAAAAAAAGTGTAGAAAATGGCCGAGTCGGTCAGCAGGGAATATTTGAAAACCACTGGCAGGAACAGGATCAGCCCGGCGGCAATGAGTGCGCAGGCCGATGAGCCGCTGTAGGCTTTGCCCAGTGCGAATGTGGGAATGGTCAACGCCAACCCGGCAAAGATCGGGGGGAGCAGCGCCACGAACAGCGATTTGCCCAGCACCAGCATCGGCAGGCTGGTAAGGATGGAGGTGAGCGGCATCCAAAAGTCGCTGCTATAGTGGGGCAGGGGCGGCAGGCCGTTGAGATAGTGCCAGATATAATCTACTTGCAGCCAGCGCCCGCTGGCGATGTTATAAGCGACGGTGTAGTAGAAGGCATAATCGCCGTGACCGGGAAATTGGGCGCTGCGGGCCAGCCTGACCCTCAGGTACAGCGCCAGCCCCAGAATTGCCAGCGAGATGATCCCGGCGAGCCAGAGTTTTCTGCTTGCGAGTCTCATTCCCCAAATTCCAGCTCGAATTCCTCGTCATCCTGCCACGCTTCATCGGCCTCCAGCTCGATCTCCCCGAAGAGAGAGTCCTGGCGCACGCGTACCAGATGGCGCTTGACCAGCTCCAGCAGCGCCAGGAAGGTTACCACCAGATCGAGACGTGACCGGCGGCCGCGGATCAGCCCGCGGAAGGTGGTTTGTCTCTCTTTACGCAGGATCGAGGTGATAAAGGCGATTTTTTCCCGGATGGTGATGCGCGGCGCGGCGACGACGCTGCTCAGCGAGGGCTTCAGGGCGGCCATGCCGAACACCATTCGCGCCGCATCGAGCAATTCAGGCAGGCCCAGCCCGCTCAAATCCAGCCGCCCTTCGACTTTGGGCGGCGGCGCCAGCCGGAGGTAGGTGCGCAGCCCGGCGGCTTCGCGGGTTCCAAGCAAATCGGCGATTTGGCGGTAGCGTTTGTAGGCCAGGAGCTGCAATGCCAGCGCTTCACCGGGGTCTACTTCCCCTGCGTCACGCACCGGCGGGCGGGGCAGCAGCGCTTCGGATTTGATTTGCAGCAGCCGGGCGGCGATCACCAGAAAAGCAGACACCTCTTCGGCTGTGCGTTCGTCCTGAATGGCGCGCAGGTGTTCGAGATATTGGTCCGTCACCAGCGCCAATGCCAATTTGGTGACATCCAGCTCGGCGCGCTCGATCAGTTGTAACAGCAAATCGAGCGGGCCCTCGTAAACCGGGGTCGCGACGGTATAGGCATGGGCCTGGAAGGCGGCGCTGAAACTCACGGGCGGAATTATACCTGACAATTACCGGGGGTCGTGCTATACTCGGCAAGGTTCATTTGGAATTGCCGCGATAGACCAGAAAATCTGATGGTGCGCTGTAGGTCGGATTGCCAATCCGACTTACCACAAAGTACCGGATTCGAAAGGAGTGGAGGGCGTATGGACGATGGTTGGAGAGAGATCGTCGCGGATTGGAAAGGGGAAACCACGTTCATTGGCCGCAATGCGAGCGGCGGCTGTGTGCAAATGGGCAGCCTCGACGGGCAGCCTGGCGTCTCGCCGATGGAGCTGATCCTGGCGGGTTTGGCGGGCTGCACGGGGATGGATATCGCCTCCATTCTGCAAAAGAAACGCCAGCCGTTGGTGGATATGAAAGTGCGGGCGCGCGGTAAGCGGGCTGCCGATGTTCCCAAGGTTTTCACCGAGTTCGAGATCATCTATCTGATCTGGGGAGATGGGATTGACCCCCAGGCGGTCGAGCAAGCGATCCAGCTCTCGGAGGAAAAATATTGCTCGGTAGGCATCATGCTCGAAAAAGCAGCCCCGGTCAA
The DNA here is from genome assembly GCA_020723385.1 of Candidatus Aquidulcis sp. Classification (GTDB taxonomy): domain Bacteria; phylum Chloroflexota; class Anaerolineae; order Anaerolineales; family UBA4823; genus DYIZ01. The sequence goes on along the minus strand of DYIZ01000024.1, from coordinate 13,443 downwards.
ATCATCCTACCGGATATTGAAACCCGGCGAGATTGCCTGACCCCATTGGGCGGCGATGTAACTTATTTCAAAAGATTGCATCTAATCCTTTGAACAAACCTCTCGCAGTATTGGCGAGTCAATTTATTAAAGCTACAGGAGTAACAGGATGATCAACGAACCAATCCATGTGACGGATGCAGCATTCGAAAAAACGGTTTTGCAGGCAACCCTGCCCGTAGTGGTTGACTTTTGGGCGCCCTGGTGCGGGCCGTGTAAAATGGTCGCACCGGTGTTGGATAAGCTGGCAAAAGAATATGCCGGGAAACTGGTCATTGCCAAGGTCAATACAGATGACAATCCGGAATGGGCGATGAAATATGGCGTCCAGGGAATCCCCACGATGCTGTTCGTCTCGGGCGGTAAGATCGTCCACCGGCAGGTTGGCGCGCTGCCGGAGCCAGTCTTACGGACAGTCGTCGGCCAATTTTTAGAGGTTGTCGCCAAAGTACCCGCGTGATGTAATTCTCCGCTCCTCGTTCTTGTTTGGATAAAGAAAAGGGCTGGCAGTTGATTGCCAGCCTTTTCGTGTTCGAAATCTTCTTTGAAGAGACAGAATCTCAGGACTCAGCCGCCTCAGTGGGTTTCTTCCAATCGGGAGCGGCGCGCAGAAGCTCATCGTGCGAGACGTGATTTGCGCGCCGGCAGTGGGGGCATTGTGTATCGTAGTGGTGAAGGTCTTGCGCGGCCATGAGATCCAGCGCGGCATGAACTTCTTCTTTGCCGATAGCATAGGGTTTATGACAGTTCTGGCAGCGGATTTGCATAGGTAACCTCCTGGTTGGTGAAGTTAACAACGTTAAAGATAGTATACAACATTTATCGGTTTTGGGTGGGGGTCGAATTTCACATTTCACCTTCACCGGGAGATAATTCTAACGAACATCATGACAATTAGGGCGATGCGCCCTCACCAGGCGCCTCCTCATTGGGCTTGCCCATCAAAACATTGATTGCATGATCCTGGCCGTCATCTGCCAGCGGAACCAATTTGCCGGGCATTGGATTCCCATCTAGAAAAACCTGCTGAACCCCGCGATTTACGCTATCTGGATTCTCAACGGTAACGAGGTAATGGCTTGCGCCAAAACGGTAATCTACTTTAAACCCGGGCCAAGCGTGGGGAATGCACGGATTGATTTTGAGCATACTTCCCAGGCGGGAGATACCCAGGATGGCTTCGATTCCCAGGCCGTACATCCAGCCGGATGAGCCGGTATACCAGGTCCAACCCCCGTGCCCGGAATGGGGCGGCTGGCTGTAGATGTCGGCAGCCATGACGTAAGGCTCTACCTGGTAATGCGCCATTTTTTCGGGTGTATCGGCGTGCTGAATGGGGTTCAACAGGTGAAATAGCGCCCCGGCGCGATCCCCTTGACCAAGCTCTGCGAAGGCGCGCACCGCCCAGATGGCGGCATGGGTGTATTGCCCGCCATTCTCACGCACACCGGGCAAATAACCTTTGATATAACCAGGGTCGCGCGGCGTTTCATTAAAAGGCGGGGCAAAAAGCAAAATCACCTGCTCGGTCGGCTTTACCAGCAGCCGGTTGACAGAATCCATCGCCAGCGATGCCCGGGTTGGGTCGGCTGCGCCCGATAATACTGCCCAGGATTGGGCAATCGAATCGATACGACACTCGTTGTTTTTACTCGATCCCAGCGGGGAACCGTCATCATAGAAGGCGCGCAGGTACCAGCTCCCGTCCCAGGCGTGGCTTTCGAGCGCCTGCGCCAGACGTTGGGCCTGCTGCTGGTATGGTTCGGGGTTATCTTTCATGAGAACACAAAGCGAACCGAATCGCGTTAACGTGCTATGCAGGAACCAGCCCAGCCAGACGCTTTCGCCCTGCCCGCCAATCCCCACCCGGTTCATGCCGTCGTTCCAATCGCCAGCGCCCATCAGTGGCAGCTTGTGAGCGCCGGACGTGCTCCCTTTTTCGATGGCTCTCCGGCAATGCTCGTACAACGAATACAACTCATTGGTCGCTTCGTATAATGCATAGCGCTCGACTTCGCCCGGCTTGAGAGGCGCACCATTCAGGAATGGGATTTTTTCAGTCAAGATGGAACTGTCACCGGTTGCGGCCACATATTCGGCGGTAACGTAGGGCAGCCACAGCAAATCGTCGCTGAAGCGGGTGCGCACCCCCCGCCCGGAAGGCGGATTCCACCAGTGCAGTACATCGCCGGCCTCGAATTGATGGCGGGCCGCGTTCAAAATCTGCTGGCGGGCCAGGTCTGGCCGGGGGTGCAACAATGCCAACACATCCTGAAGCTGGTCACGGAAGCCGAAGGCTCCACTGGATTGATAGAGCGCGGTGCGTCCCCACAGGCGGCAGCTCAACGTTTGGTACAGCAGCCACCGGTTGAGCAACAAATCCATGCCCGCGTCGGGTGTCTGGACCGTAATCGCGCCAAGGATGTCATCCCAATGTTGATGAACAGCCTGCCAAATGGCATCAACCTGGCCATGGACCTGAACCTGCCCAATCAACGCCAGGCTTTCCGCCCGGTTGGCCCCTTCGCCGATTAAGAAATATATTTCTTCCACCTGTCCTGGCGCAAGGTCCACGTGCAGTTGAATCGCGGCGCACGGGTCCAGCCCGGCGTTCACCCGGCTCGCCAGCCCAATCCGTCCCAGCGCAGCCGGGGCTTGCAGGCTTCCCAGCAGCCCCAGAAATTCTGCCCGGTCGGCCGTCACCCCATGCGGTTTTTTATTGGCAGCCAGAAAAGCCACACGGTCGCCAAACTCTGTGTTGTAACGGTTGCTTGCCAGCAGGGCATGGGTAGCGGCATCGAACTCTGGCACAATAAAGGTCTGATTTTGTGAACGGGTTGTCCCCAACACCCATTCGGCGTAGTAGGTGGCGGTGATACGGCGCGAGCGAGTCCACAGGTTCTCGAGACGCAAGTGAGCAATTTTTACCGGTGCGTTCGGCGCGGCGAACAAGCGCAAGCGTTGATTTAATCCGTGAGATTGAGTCTCGAAGATCGAATAGCCTGCCCCGTGACGGATCAGATGCGTTGTTTCTGCCCCGGCAGGCATGGGCGTGGGCGACCAAACCAGGCCGGTCTCCTCATCCCGCAGATAGAGCGCTTCGCCCGGCATATCGGTCACCGGATCGTTGCGCCAGGGGGTCAAGCGGTTCTCGCCGCTGTTTTCGGCCCAGGTGCAGCCGGAACCTGCTTCGGAAACCAGAAAACCAAACTGTGGGTTGGCAATCACATTGACCCATGGGTGCGGCGTATGCTGCCCCGCTTGAAGATAAATGACATATTCTTTGCCATCAGCGCTGAAACCGCCCAGGCCGTTGTCCATTAACAAGCTGCCAGGCCGCTTGAGATGGTGGGTTGGTTGAGGATCTTGTCTTACTGACAAGGTAGGTGTGAATCCTGGCAGGCGGATGGGCCGCCCGGTTAAACGGTTGGCGTGATCGGCCAAAGTGCCGTTTTTTTCATCCAAAAGCACCCCCGCTACAGTTTCGAGCAGAATCTTATCGCTTTCCTGGAGCTGATCTGTGCGTAACAAGAAAATACCTTCGCGTTGGTTGAGGCAGCCTTCGGAGCCAAAACGTACAATTTGGCGGTAAATGGCATTGTGCAAATCGAGAGCGTAACCGGTATCCTGGTCATTTAGAATGACCAAGTTGACTTTAATGCGCCGGTTCTGCCAGTAGGCAAAGGCTTGCAGGGCTTCGATCAGCAAAGGCGAATTACCGTCACGCAGGCGCAGCAGCAATATTGGCAGATCGCCGGAGATGCCGTATCCCCACAAACCGGATTGCCCCTTCACATTTTGGGCCAGAAGGTGTGGCGCTGCGCGCAGCAGTTCATTCGGATAGAGCAAAGCCGATAACAGGCGCTGAAATTGTTCCACGTTGTTGGCATTCAGCCCCAGTTCGAGCAGTTCCCTTTCGCTTTGTATGCGCGCTTCCTCGAAAGCGCGGTGGATAGCCTGTCCGGATTGGTATTGCGACAGCCTTTCCAGCGCTTCGCTACGTGAGGAGGCTGCCAGAGTCAGGAACGTGACTCTGGTCTTCGCATGTGGCTTTAGATTAATTTCCTGAGCCAGGGAAAAGATTGGGTCGAGCGTCCCGCCAACTGTGCCCGATAAACGCCGAACCTGGCCCCTCAGGGATGCGGGTAGCCGTTGGGTTTGCCCACGCCCCAAAAACCTGGCGCGGTCGCTCTCGTATTCACCTGTCACCTTGCGCCCCGATTCGATGACCAGCGCATGCACCAGCACGATGGGTTTTTCATCTGCCGAACGGGGGCGGCGTTGAAAAAGGAGCGCATTGGCCCCAGGGATATATTCGCTCTCGATGAACAGTTTGTTGAACGCGGGATGACGCCGGTCGGCTGACTGGTCTGCCAGAACGACCTCGCCGTAGCTGGTCAATTTCAACTTGCGCGGGCGGTCGCTGTCGTTGAGGAGATTCACCCGCCGGATCTCGACCGGATGATCTTTATCCGATCCATCTGTGCTGACAGTAATTTCGGTGTGCAGTGAAATGCCATGATCCCAGCGCCGGAATTCGACCTTGTGCGGTGAGAACAGCACTTCCTGATTTTCCAGGTTGTTACCAGTCGGCTGGCAGGCGGCTGACCAGAGCGAGTCGCTCCCATCGGGTGTCCCGCTCTCATTGAGCGGGACCTTCTCTCGATCCTGGAGATAAATCCAGGTTCCCCAATTATCCAGGGTTGAGTCGGTTTGCCAGCGGGTCAGGGCGAACTCCCGCCACTGGCTGTAACCGCCCCCTGCGTTCGTTATCAAGACTTGATAGTTCCCTTGTGAAAGAACATGAACTTGTGGAATAGAACTGTCGGCAGGCACGCGCCACGCCGCGCTATTCACTGTGCGCCTGGCTGGGGCTAGATCCAGGGATTCATCGGGGTGGGGATACTCGATGTGTGGATTTTGCGGGATTTTTTCCTGGAGCAGCAGCTCGATGCTCTGGATACGCTCATCTGCATGAAAGCGCTGGGCCATGACGTCACGCAATAGCGCATTACAGGCAGCCACCAGGATCATGCCTTGATGGTGGGCCATATACGATTGAACGATGGCATGTTTCTGATCCACCGGCATGCGTGTCGGGGTATAGTCGAGCGCCTCGTAAAGGCCAAAACGGCCGACCATTTTCAGCGTTTTTAGACGCGCCAAGTTGTTTAGCACCGCCTGCGGTTGCAGAGACAACCCAAGCAGTGACGCATACGGGGCAATCACCAGATTATCGGGCAAGTCGCGCTTGTAGCCCAAATCTGGCACACCAAAGGCGCGATACTGGTAATTCAGGCTGGCATCGAAAGCGAAGTAGCCCGATTCCGATACACCCCATGGGATGTGTTTTTCATGCCCATAGGCGATCTGCGCCTCCAGTGCTGCAAAACAGCTATCATAGAGGAATGTGCCCTCGTAAATTTTGGTCAACAGCACGGGCATGAGGTACTCGAACATGGTGCCGCTCCAGGAGAGCAGTACTTGTTTCCCGTTTATTTTCGTCATCGGGCGTCCCAGGTGCAGCCAGTGGCTTTGCGGCACGTCGCCTTTGGAAATTGCGACCAGGCTGGCAATACGCGCCTCGGATGCCAGCAAATCATAGTAACTTTCGTCCAACCTTTCGGTGGCGGCGTTGTAGCCGATGTGGAACACCTGCCGGCGATCATCGAACAGAAAGCGGAAATCCATGCACGCCACGGCTGCCTTCGCCTGCTCCGCTAAGTCTTGGAAACCAATCAGCAGGGGCGTTACGGTCATGCGCGCCGACGACAGATCGTCGTCTAATTTTTGGCACCAGTCACGCGCCACATCGGAATTTACATGCGCCCGGAATTGATGCAAGGCAATCTTGATGTGTTCATACGTCACAACTGCTTCTCCCAATGTTGGCAGTTCGGCGGGCAGGCTGCCGCGAAAATCCTGCCAGGCTTGCGTCACATCCGGATCGCCTGTAAACGTGGCTGGGGCCTCACCCAAGCGGACAAGCCAGGGCGCAAACAACTCAATGTTGCGCTGCATGGTTTGCAGATGATGATGCAGTGTATCCAGGAAAAGTTGCAGTTCGCTCAAGATATCTGGATCGAGACTGGCGTGAGCTTCGAGCAATGCCATCAGACGGTGGGAGACCTTCTCCCATCCTTCACCTAAAAGCCAAGCCAGAGTCATCACCCATAACTCAGGTTTGGCCTGGATGGCGATGACACGCTTGCGGATGTTATCGAATTCACTTGCAAAAGGTTCGGCGGCTGACCTTGGATCGTCTTTTGCAAGTCGTTGCAGTGTGTTCTTTAGAATATCCAGAATGACGAGCAAACCCTGCCATTGCCGTTTACCGAGAATGGGCGCATCTGTCAGGGCAAGCAAGCCTTGTCGCAGGACGATCAGACAAGCCGCCAGGTTGCCGCTATCTACAGTGGAAATATAGCGGGGCGGCAGCGAGGCCAGCGTTTGTGTGTTGACCCAATTTAGCAGGTGGCCGCGGTAATGCTCCATTTTCGCCATGTTTTCAAAAGTCGAACGCAGGCGGACTACCAGCTCGAACAGCCCTAAATAACCCAAATCATGGGCCGAGAGCGTGGAAAGCAAATACAGACCGATGTTCGTCGGCGTAGTGTAGTGCGCTACGTTGCCACGCGGCGACTCCTGAAAGTGGTCAGGCGGCAGCCAGTGATCATCTGGGCCGACAAATTGCTCGAAAAATGACCATGTCCGTCGCGCCAGGCGCTGGACTTCTTGACGCTGAAGCTCCGAGAGCGGCGCGGCGGTATGGGCGATGGGCTGGCTGATCCAATAGGCCACTTGTGGAGCAATGAGCCAGGCAGCCAGCAGAGGCGCCGCTATCGTCAGCGCGATTGGGTTGAAGATGGCGATGGTACTCCCCAAGAGTATGGTAAAAACCAAAGAGGCCGCCATTTCCAGCCAGGTTCGATATCTGGTGTTTTGAAACGAGCGCGCAAAATTCGCCGCCGTTGTCCATTGCAGCATGTGCTTCCGAACGATAAGCAGGCGGGTGATCGTTATCCCGATCGCTCTCAGCACGATCAAGGCTTCGTAGGGGAGAAAGAGAATGGCCAGCCCCCAACGCGCCAGTGGAAGGACGATTGGCTCGAGAAGCTGTTTAAACGAGAGCCGTCCAATATTTTGCTGGATGTGTTGAATCGCTTGCGCCAAATTCGGCCATAAAGACGGCGAAAGGATGATCAGAGTCCATACCAGCGGAGAACCAGGTAAGATCAACCAGCAAGCTGCGAATAAAGCCAGCATGGTCGGCATCAACAAACTACGCCGCAGGTTATCGAAAATTTTCCAACGGTTGATGATAGATAAACGATTGAGCGTCAATCCCGTTTTGGTCCGGACGATGGGCCACAACCAGGGCAGCAACTGCCAATCCCCGCGAATCCAGCGCCGCAGGCGGCGGGTATAGATCAGGTAACGGCCGGGATATTCTTCGTACAGGATGACATCCGTCACCAGCGCGGCGCGCCCGTAAATTCCCTCGAAGAGATCATGGCTGAGCAGGGTGTTTTCACGCACCTGGCCAACCAGGCTGCGTTCGAAGGCCGCCACATCATAAATACCCTTGCCGACATAACTTCCCTCTCCGAATAAGTCCTGATACACATCCGAGACAGCCAGTGTGTATAGGTCAAAGCCGGTACTTCCGGCAAATATCTTTGAAAAGATAGAACGATTGGCGCTGGTTGGTTTGATTGCCACACGCGGCTGTAAAACGGTATAACCTGCCACGACCGAGCACCCGTCTGCCGCAAATTCTGCCTGATTGAGAGGATGCGCCAATGTTGCTACGAGGCGGCTGGCGCTGCCATGCGGGAGAGATGTATCGGCATCCAGCGTAATTACGTATTTGATATCTGGAAGAATGCTCAAGTCTCCGACCTGGGTGATGTACGTGGTTTCGCCAGTCCCCAAGAGCAGCCGGTTGAACTCTGCCAGCTTGCCGCGCTTGCGTTCCCAGCCCATCCAAACACCCTCGGATGGATTCCACTCCCGCTGGCGGTGAAACAAATAAAATGGCGCGGCAATGCGTACTTCAGCGACAGATCCATCGCTGGCGTATTTTTGGTTGAGTTTTTCGACGCCCTTTTTTGCCTCAGCAAGCAGTTGATCATCCTGCGGCATGGTTTGCGCGGGAGCATCCGTGAAGTCGGTCAGCAGTGCAAAACTCAATTGTGGGTCGGGGTTGGACAGGTAATAAATCTCCAATCCTTGCAGCAATGAATCGAGTTCGTTTGCATTGGCCAGCAGTGTTGGAACAACGACAATCGTGCGATAACCCGCCGGGATGCCTTCTGAAAAATCCATACGCGGCAGGCTGCGGGGCGCAATTTTGTGGGTAACAACCCATTGCACCAGGGTGATAGCCGCCTCCAACGCCAGACCGAGTCCCAGCGCCCCCGCGAGGATCAATTGACCCAGTGAGCCGCCTGCAAGATGGGCGTATGCCAATACGCCGGTGATCAATAATAGCGTGAGGAGACCAATACTTCCCAGATAAGTGGCAGTAGGGCGCGCCAGGAACCAATTCCAGAGGCGGGCCATCCTTCCCGGCCGGTAGTTCAACTTTTTTTCGAGAGCTGCACGCCCTGCATCTATCAGATAGTAGCCGACATGGGTTTGGCGGGCGGCGTTTCGGAAACGGGAGGCGCTTTGCGGGTTACGGCAAAATTCAAGGACAGTCCCGGCAACCGTTTCTTCACTTTGGTTGGAATGCCGCGCCAGTTCTTCGACCACACTCCGGTAACAGTTGCGGGTGTCGAAATCCATGCGGGCGTAGACTTCTGCCGGGTCTCCCCGCAGAATTTGCTCTACGCGGCTGGTTTGTTCGAAGAACGCTTTCCAATCCGCGGCGGAGAGCAGGCGCAGGCTGAGAAAACAGTTTGCGACGATATTTTCATCTGCCAATGATGGAGGTTCTGGCAAGGTGGGCACGAAACTTGTTCCGAACGTTCTCAGACTCTCTGGTGTAGCGATCCCCGTGATTGCGGCGACCGCAGCAGTCAGCCGCCCCAAAACACCGATACGCAGCATGGTCGGCAGCGCCCAAAGCTCTCCAATCGTCAAAGAAGTGACTTGTTGGTAACTTTGTAAAAAAAGTGCAGTTTGGGTCAGCTCGAGTTGACTTTGGCTATATCCGACCCATTCCCAGGCCAGACCAAAAATTCGCGGCGTCCCCTTGAGCGAGGTCTTGCCCAGTTTGGGCAGTTGGTCGTAGTAACTTTTGGGGAGGTCTTCTTCGATCTGATGCAAGGTTTGTTCGACAATGTAAAAATTGTCCAACATCCATTCCCCAGCACGCGAAAATGCCAGGTCTCTGGATGCTTCAGCCCGAAAGACGGTGTACGCGGCGCGCAAAGTACGTTCCCAACTTTGCAAATACTTTAGGATGGTAGTCTTTTGGTTGGCAGTTTGGGCGACTGATGCATTGAGAGCTAATTGGCGCGCAAGTTGTTCCAGTCGTCCCACCGGCTCTGGATTCACCTGCTCGGATTTATAGCCTGTCGCAGCCTGCATGTTAATGCTCTGCCCATACTCGTCCAGTGTTATTGACCGGCTCGGTGTTGTTGACCGGCCCGGTGTTCTTCACCGGCCCGGTGTTCTTCACCGGCATTGACCGATCCACAAGGATGGGTTCTTCTTTTGTGAGCAGGTCTTGCACAATCAATAGTGGGACCTTGCCATAGAGGATGAAATTGTTGACCATACTGCCATACGGCCATTGGTTATTCCCCGAATATCCATGCGCGCTCAGAGCGACCAGATCAATGGCTTCTTGCTCCACAAACCCATGCAGCGCTGCGGGCGCATTGTTACTGGTGAGCAGGTGGGTTCGAACAGGTAAACCACTCAAGGGAGAACTCAACCGGATTTCTTCAAGATAACGAGTGGCTTCTTCTCGATTACGCGCCACGATCCGATTGGATAAATCAACATCTTCCTGTATGGGAGGCAATTGGCGCGCCATTTCTGGCGTTGTCACAATATGGACGATATGAATCTGTGACCTGTGATAACGGGCAAGGTGCGTGATGATCGGCAGCGCATTTTCCGCCCGTCGTGAGCCATCCAACGGAACCAATATTCGCTCGTAGGTTTGTTCCGCAATCTCATTCCTCGCCGGTTGATGCGCCCGTACAATCATTACTGAAGTTGGCGCGCTAAGAATGATCTTTTGCGCGACGCTGCTGATACCCCATTGGCTTACCCCGCTATGGCCGTGGCTGCTTAATATGATTAGTTTCGTCCCCTGGCTTTGCGCAAACTCGATGATCGTTTCAGCCGCTAAACCTTCTTGGACAGCAACCTCAAAACGAAAACCCATTTTTTGAAGCCGCGCATCTATCTTTCCCAGGTATTGCGATGCTTCGGCTTTATAGATTTGCCAGTTTAGGAGATCAAAAAGTTGTGCTGAAACGAGTTGCTGATCTTTGTCCAGCACACGCAGCAACCTTACTTTGGCTTTGAAAGCTTGGGCTATTGCAACCGCATGGGATAGAACGCATTCGGCTAGCAGAGAACCATCCAGCGGAACGAGTATTGGATCGAACATGGTTTACCCCTTCGAATGTTTGGCGGCAGATAAATCCGATTGTTTGGACGCTTACACAACCCGGATATCCGTAGTCGGTATGGATTATTTGGAGGAATCATCTCGCGGATGCGAAGCACACAGCGTATGGCTGTGAATTTTGTGATTTTGGAGGAAAAGCCCACTACTTTTATGCTTCGAGTATCGCTTTCAATATCAGTATACCCCACATTGCTCGAGTTTAGAGATGCCAAATTGGGCAAAATATATCCAAAAATACCCGGGTTGTCCTACGCTGTTCCACACCAGTCAATCCCAGGATTGGTTCCCTTGTTTCGGTTATCACCTGGCTGTTGCATAGGATAGCCTCATCAGCCAGTGCAACTCCAAATTCTTACATCACCAACGTTTCCAACACAGCCGTAAGCTTTTGCTCCCAGCCCTCTGTCATCGGCATCCACAGCGCATTCTTCCCTTTGCGCACCCCAAAACTCGACAGGTCCGGGATGCCGGATAGGTCTCTCGGCGGCGCGCCCTCCGGCGCAGGCGGGTACCGCAGGACGAGCTGCCCGCCCTCGCCGCTCACCGCCGACAGTCCGGCTTTTTCCGCCAGCAGTTTGAGCCGCACCAGATAAAGCAGGTTACGCGTATCCTCGGGCAGCGCGCCAAACCGGTCGTTGAACTCCTCTGCCAGCGCCTCCACCTCGGTCAGAGAGCGAATGTCGGCGATGCGGCGGTACAACCGCAGCCGCGTTTCCTGGTCTGGGATATATTCCGGCGGAAGCCCAACCGGCAGCGGCAGGTCAACGTTCACCGGAAGTGAGAGCTGAAGGTTGTAATTTGAAAGTTGAAGGTTGTCGCCGCTTTCACCTTTCGACATGGAACCTTCAGCCAGCCGTAACCGGCGCACTGAATCTGAAAGCAGCCGCGTGTACAGGTGAAATCCCACTGCTGCCACGTAGCCGGACTGCCGCGCCCCCAGGATTTCGCCAGCCCCGCGGATTTCCAGGTCACGCATGGCGATGGAAAAGCCCGCCCCGAGCTGCGTGTTTTCGGCAATTGTCTCCAGCCGCTGGCGGCCTTCGGGCGTGGGATTGATCTTCGTGTGCCGGAAGAAATAGGCGTACGCCCGCTGCGCGCCACGCCCCACGCGCCCTCGCAACTGGTAAAGCTGCGCCAGCCCGAAGGTGTCGGCGCGGTCCACGATCAGCGTGTTGCAGTTGGGGATGTCCAGCCCCGACTCGATGATCGTCGTACACAGCAGGATGTCGAATTCGCCTGCTGCGAAGCGATCCATCCGGTCGGCCAGCGTATCCTCATCGAGCTGGCCGTGACCGATGGCGACTCGCGCCTCGGGCACCAGCTTGCGCAGGTGCATCGCCATGGATTCGATGGTCTGCACCCGGTTGTGGACGAAATATACCTGCCCGCCGCGCTCCAGCTCTCGCACAATTGCCTGCCGCACGATCTTCGGGCTGTACGGCCCCATGTGGGTGACGATGGGCAGGCGCTCCTCGGGGGGCGTGTTGATCGTCGAGATGTCGCGCACCCCGGTCAATGCCATGTAAAGCGTCCTCGGGATGGGCGTCGCCGTCAGGGTCAGCACATCCACCTCGGTGCGCATCTTCTTCAACGTCTCTTTGTGCGTCACCCCGAAGCGCTGTTCCTCGTCAATGATGAGCAATCCCAAATCTTTGAATTGGACATCGCCCGAAATCAGGCGGTGCGTGCCGATGATGATGTCCACCTTCCCCAGGGCGAGGCGGTTCAGGATGCTCCGCTGCTGCTGGGGGGTGCGAAAACGAGAGAGCATTTCCACTTCCGCGGGGAAAGCCGCCAGCCGGTCGCGGAAGGTGTGATAGTGCTGCTGGGCGAGAACGGTGGTAGGAACGAGCACCGCCACTTGTTTGCCATCCATTACCGCTTTGAACGCCGCCCGCAGGGCGACTTCGGTCTTGCCGTAACCCACGTCGCCACAGATCAGGCGATCCATGGGACGGGCGGCTTCCATATCTCGTTTGACCTCGCGCAGCACCCGCAGTTGATCGAGGGTTTCGACGTAGGGGAACGAGCCTTCCAATTCGTGCTGCCAGGGGGTATCCGTGGCGAACGCGTAACCGCTGACCACCTGCCGCCGCGCGTAGAGACTGAGCAGCTCGACCGCCACCTGCTCGGCCGCTTCTTTGGCGCGCGCCTTGTCGTTCTTCCATTCCTGGCCGCCCAGCCGGGTGGCAGACGGGTCGCGGCTGTCCGGCCCGACGTAGCGGGTGAGCCGGTCGGCCTGGTAGACGGGTACGAAGAGCTGGTCGCCATCGGTGTATTCCACGGCCAGGTAATCGCGCTCGACGTGATCCACGGTGCGGCGCACGATGCCGGTGAATTTGCCCACGCCGTGATCCACGTGAACGACCCAATCACCGGCTTGCAGGTCGGCATAAGCCGATTCGGGGGCTTCGGCCACGGTGCGGGCGCGCAGGCGCGTCTCGGGCCGCCGCCAGCCGAACAGCTCGCCGTCAGTAAGAAGATGGGTGACGGCGCTCTCGGCGATGAAGGTGAAACCCTCGGTGAGCGAGCCTTCGAGAAAGACCGGTGACGGATGACCGGCGACGGTTGGCTGCTCGGACCACAATTCCTGCAAACGGGCGGACTGGCGGGAAACCACGAAAACGGATTCATCCCGTGATGTTACCTCGGCAATATGCTCCATTGCGGCTTTGAGCCGCCCGCCGAAGCGCGGGCCGGGGGTGAAGGAATCCTGTAGAGACGCCCCGCCGGGGCGTCTGTACTCCTCCCCGCCGGAACGTTTTTGTTCTGTCTCGTCGGTGGGGCTCTACACCGTTTCCTCGATGTTC
>DYIZ01000210.1 GCA_020723385.1 Candidatus Aquidulcis sp. | reverse complement strand
AGGTTTGATAATTCTCTTGCAGCAGGCCGCTCTGGCTGTACCGGTCGAACAGCGCCCTGGCTGCGGCCTCGAAATTCCCGAAGCAGGGATGACCCTCGTCTGGCGAATGCGAGTCGGAGAGCAGCGTGCCGAAGAATTCATCCCAGGGCAAGGCAACCTGTTGAGGAAAAGTGAGCTGTTGGAAACCGGTCTGGCCAAAGTAGAATTCGTAATCTTGTCTTTCACGCTCCCAATAATTCTTCCGGTTGGTGTCGCAGCCATTCTCTTCGGTGAACAACCCGCGTAGAGCGTTGGCCAGCTCGGGGTCGGCGTTCGCGTTCCAAAGGATTGCCAGCCAGCCGCCGGGCCTGATGATACGCCAGAATTCACGCCGGGTTGGCTCAGGATCGAACCAGTGCAGCGCCTGCGCGGCTGTGATGAGATCAACCGAGCCATCGGGCAGGGTGGTGACTTCGGAGCGGCCATCAATGGCCGCGAATCCCGTTTGTCCAGAAAGCGTCCGCTCGGCAAGTCCCCGCATCTCGGGGTTGGGTTCCACGGCGAAGACGCGCCCCACGCGGCCCAGGAAATGCTTCGTCAGGATGCCCGTCCCCGCGCCGATGTCGGCGACTACCGAATCGCTCGTCAAACCCGTCGTAGAGAAAATTGTCTCGATGGCTGCCGGGACGTAATCCCAGCGGTAGCGGGCGTATTTTTCGGCTTTGGTCGAAAAGCGTTGGGTGGTGTCCAAAACCTATTTCTCTGCCTCAGCAATGATACGCTGGAACTCGGCTTTGAGTCGCGGATCGAGCGGATCGGGGCGGTATTCGGTCAGGATTTTGCGCGCTTTTTCGCGGGCGAAGTCACGCGCCCCGTCGTGTTTCTGCTCCCAGACTTCGTAGGGGCGGCGATCCATCAGCGATGGCTGCCACAGCTCGCGCATGTGTTTGACGGTGTGCTTATTGCCCAGGAAGTTACCGCTCGGCCCGACTTGCCGGATAGCTTCCAGCGCCAGGGTCTCATCGTTGACAATGATACCCTGGAAGGTGGCGTGCAGGATGTCCCAGATTTCGCAGTCGAGCAAAAGCTGCTCATAGGAGAAGATGCGTGACCCGTGCAGCAGCCCGGCTCCGAGCAGCATATCCGACAGGGTGGAGACAGCCATGAAGGCGGAGAGAGAATTGTCAACCGCTGCCTGCCAGTCGGGTTGCTTGGCCCCGGTGGCGTACGCGCCCATCGAAAGGGGCACCCGGTAGAAATCGGCCAGCACGTTGGTGGCCGCGCCGAACAGGAAATCGGCGGGGCCTCCGCCGGTGTACGCGCCGGTGCGCAGGTCAGCGGCGGTCTGGGCGGCAGCGTAATAGACCGGGCATCCGGGGGCGTGCATCTCCATCAGCGCCAGTGCGGCGATGACCTCAGCGTTGCCTACCACCAGGTTTCCTGCCAGCGTCGCCGGGCCGGTGGTGGCGCAGGAGGCCATCGTCATATATCCCACGGGCAGACCGGCCTCCGCGGCCAGCAGCCCGGCCTCGATACTGCCGCCATCCTGACCGAGCGGGCTGGCGGTGCATTGCATGATCGAGAGCAGCGGGCGTTTGCGCAGCTCGTCGCGTCCGCCGGCGAGGGCGGCTGCCATCTCGATGGCAAAACGCATTTCGCGCGCCTCGACAATCGTCTCGGTTTGGGCGTGTTTGCGGCTCACCGACCAGATGGCGTCCAGCTCGTGCAGGCCGCGGCTGGCGGGGTTGCAATCCTGCGCCGAGAGCGGCGCCCAATGGAAGGCGATGCCCGGCAGGTAATCGGCGACGCGTGCTACATCGGAGACATCCTGTTTCGTCGAGCGGCGGCGCTCACCGCTGAAGGCGTCAATGATCTCCACGCCGCAGCCGTCGGTGCCGAGGAAACTGTGATTCCCATCGAGCGGCAGATCGAGAGCGGGATCCATTGCCGACAGGGTGTACGTGGGCGGCGCTTTGGCGAGATATTCTTCGATGGTATGTCCGGGGATGCGGGCGACCATTTTCACCCGGTCAATCGTGGCCCCATGGGCTTCGAGAATATCGAGCGCCTGCGGCGAAGGGAAGCGCACACCCACGTTTTCGATGACATCCAGCGTGGCGGTGTGTATCTGCCGGACTTCATCATCGGTCAAAATATTGAGTGAAATCTTCGGGTTTGTGATTGATTTTATTGTCATCTTTTACCTTTAACTTTCAACTTGCCATCTGCAACTTGCAACTTTCAACCTGCAACCAGACTTTTCGCCAGCGCTACTGCTCCGATGGCATCCTCGGCGTAGCCGTCTGCGCCGATCTCGGCAGCCCAACTGCGGCTGACCGGCGCGCCGCCGACCATCACCTTGACTTTGTCGCGCAGCCCGGCCTGTTTGAGCGCATCAATGATCTCCCGCTGCACGACCATCGTCGTGGTCAGCAGCGCCGACAGGCCAACCAGGTTGGCTCCGGTCTCCTTGACTTTGGCAATGAAGGTCTCGGCGGGCACATCTACCCCCAGGTCGAATACCTGAAAACCGTTGACCGAGAGCATCGTCCCGACCAGTGATTTGCCGATCTCGTGGATGTCGCCCTGTACTGTGCCAATGACGACTTTCCCGGCGACTTTGACTTCCTGCTGGCGGGCGCGCAGCTCGGGCTCGAGCACTTTCATGGCATCCTGCATCCCGTTGGCTGAGATGATGAGATTGGGCAGGAAGTAATCGCCGCATTCGAACCTCTCGCCGACTACCGCCATGCCGGGCACCAGCCCCTGTTCGATGATCGCCATTGGCTCCAACCCGGCGGCGAGCGCCTTTTGGGTCAGCTCAACGGTCAGTTCGGGATCGCCTTCGATGATGGCGTTGGTCAATTGTATGAGGATTTCGTGGGTCATGGATTCTCCTTTGATGTTCAAGTGATGAGGTAGTCAGGTAAACAGGTAAACAGGTAAACAGGTAGTCAGGTAGTCAGGTAAACAGTGGATCAGGTGACTCGCTGACTCGCTCATTTGCACAATTGCTCTTTTGCTCATTTGCGCCAGACTCCCAGCTTCAGCGTCAGCCGGTTGAAGGCGTTCCGCGGGCGGGACGTATTGTGTGCATACACCAGTTCGGCCACTTTCACCTTCATGCGGAGGGTGGTGGTCTCGATGGTTGTTTCTGCGCCAGGCGAAATGGCGATCGGTTTATTTTTCTGGCCTGCTTTGGTTGTGAAGACGATCTCGTTTGGATTCGCTTCGCTGAGAAGCATGTATGTGACGGTGCGAATATCGTTCTTGTCGAATAACCAGACTTCGATGGCGGCGGCTTGTTTCGATGGATTGTTGAGCAAATAGCCGGCGACCGCCGCGCCGCACTCGCCGAGATAATCTGTTCCGGCTTCGATACTGAACGACATATCGAAGCGGCTGTCTCCACCGAGATAGGTGGTGAGGTACTGCGCCACAGGTTTTTCGGCTTCGCCGTGCCAATCCTCGGGCGTCACTTTCCTGCCTGCCGAGCCTGCGCCCGCTTGCGGCCGCTTTTTGCGCAGCCGCGTATTTGCCTGACCCTGCATGAGCAGTGCGGCAAACGCGATCCCGACGAGGATCACCATCGCCGTAGCGCCGAGAACCATTGCCTGCCCCAGCTTACTGGAAGATGTTGGCTGGCTGTCAGCGGGGCTGCCGCCGGCGGCGACGCTGTCGAACTTACCGAACCAGTCGCCGCTGTCGCCAGGGAGCGGGCCGACCAATGAGCCGCCAGCCGATCCCTGGCAGTAATTCATCGCATTCTGAGCCGTGCCGGTGGCGTAGATCAGGCTGTCGCTGCCCAGATCGAGGATCAGGTTGATTGCCCGTCCGGTGGCTTGCCCGGTGACCGGGATTTCCTTGCCATCTTCGAGCTTCAATGTCCCCGTCAGCCCACTGCTCTCTCCGTAAACCATGAAACCCAGGTTCCCGGTCAGCGACAGGTCGGCATTCGGCCCGTTGCGGATTGTTCCCTCGAACGCGAGCACACACGCCGGGGAGGTTGTCGCCGAAGGGCGCACACATGCTGAAAGGAGGAGCAGCGTTGGCAGAAGGATGAACAAGAATTTATTCTGTTGGATCATGTCATTCCGTTGACAACTGGGGAATCAGAGATTATCGGGGATTCTTCAGTAAATAAGTCATGCCCGGCATCGGATGAATCCGACGCCTAATAATTTGCAAAACCCGCTGAAGCGGGTTGCCGGTGGCGTTTTGAACCCGCTTCAGCGGGTTTCTGGCCTTTTCAGTCGCCGATTTCAATCGGCAGCGGGCGGTTGAGCGGTAATCGTTGGCAATTGCAAGGTTAGTTAATTGTGTTACAATGTGATGTATAAATTCACGATGATTATACATCATGTTGAGGCGTTTATGGCTATGCTAACGAAACATCCTATCCAAATCTACCTGGATAAAGAACAGGATGATGCTTTGCGGCGGCTGTCCGAGGAGCGGCAGGTATCCATCGCCGCGTTGATCCGTGAGAGCGTTGATTTGATGCTGTCGAAGTTATCCGCCGAGAATGATCCGGCCTGGGATATCATCGGTATTGGCAGTTCAGCGATTGCGGACCTTGGCGAGGCGCACGATCAATATATCGTCGAGACCCTCGAAGAGGAAACCAAATGACGAAACGCCGTGTTTTCGTTGACACCAGCGCCTGGGCGAATATTGTCAACAAGCGTTCGCCTTCGCATGAACAAGCTGCTGAGACATATTCTCGTCTTTTGGCTGAAAATGCGACCCTAATCGTCACCGGTTTCGTTTTAGCGGAAACCCATGTCCTGCTTCACCGGAAACTGGGTTATCCTGTCGCACAAGAATTTCTGCGCGCGGCCAATACCAGCTCGCACATCCAGATCATTTATCCAGGCTCATCCACCGAAAAAGCTGCCAAACTCATATTGGAAAAGTACACTGATCAAGATTTCAGCCTGACCGATGCCATCAGTTTTGCAGTCATGCAAGAAGTTGGCGTCGCCGAGGCTTTCAGCTACGACGCTCACTTTATAACAGCCGGATTCGTTTTGGTCAACCCATTGCCCGAACCCTGAAACACCGGAATACCGTAACACTGTAACACCGAATCACCGAAGCGCCAAATCACTTACCTTTTCCATCCCCGCCTGCCGCGCCGCCGACTCCGCAATCTGCCGCAGCTCGGTTTGCGTGGTTCCCGCCATCGGCGAGGGCTGGTACATTTTCAGCAGCTTATCCACGCGCTCCGATGCCCTTTGGAACGCGCTCATCGAACCCTTGCCTTGCCAGGCGTCCAGCGGACTGCGGTCAATCACCTCCGAGGGGATGTACAGTTCCTTCCCGAACCATTTGATCGTGTGCGGCTTCGACAGCCAGTCGGCGCGGTGGGGGGACTGGCGCATCAACGCCAGCGCCAGCGGGGTGTCACGCGGTTCGATGCCAACCGCCAGCCGCCGCGCCATCCCGATGATCTCCGCGTCGAGCACCAGCTTCTCGAACGACTGGCAGCGCAGGTAATCAATCATCCCCGCTCCCGAGACCATATTCACCCCCGCTAGCGCCGCCAGCAGTGTCCCGCCCGCCGATTCCATCCCGGCCTGGTAATCCAATAATTTTGCATCCGACGACCCCATGTAGGTGTGCGTCGGCAGGCCGAGCGACTTGCCAATCTCCACGTAAGCCAGGTCAATCAGCCACGTTCCCACGTCGCCCATCGGCGTGGCGCCCGTGCGCATGTCGGATGCCGCCGGAGCGCCGCCCCACACCACGGGCGCGCCTCCCCTCGCCAGTTGGTGGATCGCCACCCCGCTCAGGCTCTCCGCGGTGTGCTGCACCACCGCTGCCGCCAGCGTCACCGGGCTGGTGATCCCCGCCAATGGCATCGAAATCAGCTCAGCGGGAATCCCCTTGCGGGCGCAGTCCATCAAATTCTGGCAGGTCAGATCGCTCCACAGCAGCGGCGGCGAAGGGCAAACATCGAAAATTGCCAGCGGTTTGGACGCCAGCGTCGCCTCCCCGCCTGCCGCGGCGGCCAGCATCTCGGCCATCACCCACCAGCCGGAGACCGAAAACGCCCCGGTCACGATCGGCTTGCGCATGAAATTCAGCGCCACGTACAGCCGGTACCAGTCGCCCATCGCCTCCAGCACATCCCGGCAGACGAAGGCCGTGCTCTGCGCGTCGAGCTGCGGCAGCGTCTCCACCAGTTTGACGAATTTGACGAAATCGGCGGTCGTTGGCGGGCGCTGCTCCCCCTGCTCGTTCGCCAAAATCGTCACTCCCGACGAGCCGGGGTCGAACTGCACCGTGTCGCCGCCGTAGTGGACGACCGGCTGCCCGTCCAGGCTGTATAAATCGAATTTTGATGGCGCAGAGGCCAGCGCCTCCCGGATGATCTTCTCTGGAATCCGGGCGATTTGCGCTTCGAAATTGACCTGCGCGCCGGCCTCGGCCAACAGGGACAGCGCTTCCCGATTGTGAACGCGTACCCCGGGGTCTGCCAGCAGCCCGTGGGCCTCGTCGAGAATTCGAGCGAGCATTTCTGGGGAGAGAGTGGTGAGCTTCAATGGTGGCATGGATTCCTCGATAAACGACCGTTGACCGTAGACCGTAGACGGTCGTCCGTCTTCCGTCCACGGTCTACCGTCAACTGTCAACCGTCTACCGTCCACGGTCAAACAGAATATTCTTCACAAACGCCTCCCGGAACGCCGGGTGCGACGACAACTCCACATATTCTACCCGACGCGCCAGCTTTTCGGCGAACTGGCGGGCGGCGGGGTCGAGCAGCATCTGCCGCGCCCCGGCTCCGGCGGCGTTGCCCACCTGCCGGAAGCGCTCGCGCGGTAAATCCGGGAACATCCCCACCCGGATGGCGCTGCCGATGTCGAGATACGTCCCGAACGCCCCCGCAACGATGAATTCATCAATTGCCTCGGAGGGCAATCCCGCCTCTGCCAGGAGTACATCCACCCCGGCGCGGATCGCACCTTTCGCCAGTTGAATCTCGTTCACATCCTTGCGCGTGACCAGAATGTCGCGCCCGTGACCGGTCTGCGCCGCCAGGACGAGCGTGGCCTGCGGCTGCCCGGCGGTGAAATTTCCGCGCCAGTCGAGTACTCCCGCCGACAGCAGCTCCGCCACCGCATCGAGAATCCCCGACCCACAGATTCCCACCGGCGGCTGGTTGCCAATGGTGTGTACGCGCACCGCGCCATCCCGGATTTGCACCCGCTCGATAGCGCCCGGCGCAGCGCGCATCCCGTCCCGAATGTGCGCCCCCTCGAATGCCGGCCCCGAAGCGCAGGAGCAGGAGAGAATCCGCCCGTTGGCAGACAGGCTGACCTCAGTGTTGGTGCCGATGTCGAGAAGGAGGGTGACGGGGGACGGTTGACGGTTGACGGTTGGTGGTTGACGGTTGATCGCTGATCGCTGACTGCTGAAAGCTGACCGCTGACCGCTGACCGCTAGAATCGCCGCCACGTGATCGGCGCCGACGTAACCGGCGATGTTGGGCGGGAGGTAGACGGTCGCGTCGGGCGCCAGCGCCAGGCCGACCTGCCGAGCCGGGATGGTCATCGCCTCCACGACGGCGGGGCTGTACGGCGCGACGCCTAATTGCTGCACCGGCAGCCCGGCAAACAGATGGTGCATGACCGTATTGCCCACCGCCACCACCTCGCCGATCTGCTCCGACAGAATACCGGCCTGCTGGCACAACTCTGCCGCCATTCCGTTGAGCGTCTCCGCCAGCCGGGATTGCAGCGTCGTGCGCCCATCGGGATGCGTGTTGGCATATTGGATACGGGCGATCACATCCTCGCCGAAGCCGATCTGCGGGTTCATCGCCCCCACGCGGCCGAGGGTCTGGCCGGTTGTCAGGTTGACGAGGAAAGCGGCGAGCTTGGTCGTGCCGATGTCAATGGCGAGGCCGAAGGGAGTGTCATGTGCCACGTGCCACGTGCCACGTGATACTTGACACTTGATACGTGACACGCCTAATTCATCTTCAACCTGCAGACGCTGGGGAGCCGTGAGCGATTCGGGGGGAATGTCAATGACGCAGTCGGATTGGGGGATGGCTTGGCAGGCTAATCTTTGGCCGGAGGCGATCTCGCCGGGGGTGAGCGTCGCCTGCTCGGCGAGGGTGGGCGCAGACAGGTTGCCGCGCGCCAGCCGGATGCGGCAGTCGCCGCAGGTTCCGATCCCGCCGCACACCGCGGTCAGCTCGATGCCCGCCGCCTGCGCCGCTTCGAGCAGCGTCTTGCCCGGCGCAAGCTCGACGCGCCGGCCGACGGGCTGGAAGTCAACGTGGATCATGGCGCTCCCGGTAGCGGCAGGTCTGCCGCATCGAGCAGAAATCGCAGGTCTGCCCGCCCTCGGCGATGTGCGGCCCGAAGCCGACCACGAACGAGGCCGACTTGCGCGGCGTCATCATCCCGGAGGGCAACAGGCGCACCCCGATGGGGGT
>DYIZ01000209.1 GCA_020723385.1 Candidatus Aquidulcis sp. | reverse complement strand
CCCCCTTCTCGCTCAGGTATGCCAGCACCGACCCATAACGGACGTAGTAATAAGCCACAGTGAGATTAGTCAACTCCAAAGGAGCAACTGTGATTTGTTTAATCTGGTAATCTGCTCCATACCAGCTCAAAGCTACACTTTTCTCCTTGTCGCTGCATCCCGCCTTTTCGCACATGAGAGGCGTGCAATCGTCTTTGTGACAGGGCAACCCCGCTTGCGCCGATATATCATCGGGAGGCAGACGCCACCAGGTATCGCAACCTTCCACGGCGCATTGCAGCGCGGGGAGCGCCGACTCGTAGTTGCGCGCCTGCACATAGATCATGCCCAATTGCCCATAAGTGTCCGCGTCGGAGGGATTGAAGGATAACGCTTTTTCGGCATTGAGCGAGGCGATCAAGAACTCCCCCTCCTGGGCATAAGTTTTGGCAATGGCGATGAAAGGTTGGGGGTCTTTCAACCCAAGCTGGGCATTGATCGTGGCGGCGCGGTCGAAGTAGATAAGGGCGGTGTCGTACAGGGCTTTGGCGGCGTCTTCGGTGGCGGCGCGGCTGCCCAGGTTGCGGTAGCCGTAACCGATGCGCAGGTAAAGGTAAGTCAGGTTAGGGGCCAGCTCGGCCGCCCGGTTGAACTCGCTGATCGAATCGCGATAGCGGCCTAACGTTTCGAGCACAGTGGCGTAGACCCGGTGAGCGTCGAAAGAATTCGGGGCACGCGCCACAGCCTGTTCAGCATACTGTAGAGCTTGATCCCAGTTCTGCTGATCTACCAGCACCTCGGCGTAAAAAGCCAGCGCCAGGATATTGTTGGGATCGAGCTGCAAAGATCGCACGGCTGAACCTTCAGCCTCGTTGAGGGCATCCTGGCGCTCGTCGGCTGTGAGCAGGTTGGACGATGCATACCAGTCCAGCACGAAAGCCCGCACGGCATGGACGGTGCTATCGTCGGGGGCCAGCGCGACCGCCTGGTCAATGTGCGTTTTGGCTTCTTGCAAGCGGGCCAGGCGGGCAGAGTCGGAGCTAAGGGCGCTGGATGAATAAGTCTCGATACGCGCCAGCTCGGCCAGCGCATCGGCATCGTTCGGGTCAACTGCCAGGGCTGCCAGGTAGGTGTCAATCGCATCGTTCTGGCTGGCAGGGTCATCTAATTTGCCGGCGTCGAAATAAGCCTGCGCTTGTTGAATATATGAGTTGACGGTGCGGGTGGGGGTAGGCGTAGGCAACAGCACCGGTTTGACAACCCCGCCACCTACAAGGTGCAGCAGCCACACACCGCCCAGGATCAAAACGACCAGGAGCAAGACACGGTATAAATTATCCCGTGGCTTGACCGGGCGAAAAAGAGAGCGTCCTTCGGATACGACTCGGGTCATGGGGTTTGTTACGGGGATGTCTGCCCGCCGCTCTGATCGGCCTCAGGCGTGCCGATATTTTCCTGGCAATAGCCAATCCCTTCGGTAGCGTTGTAATACGCCACCTGGTCTTCCCCGATGCTTTGCAGGATCAACTGGAAGATCGGCACAGCCTCAGCGCAGCGATCGAGCTGGGTCAGCGATAAGCCATAGATAGAGTAATACTCATCGGCGACTCGCCCCGGCTGTAAAGGCAATCCTTCGACCACAACGCCATCTGCCGTCGTGCCGCCGTGGATGGTCAAGCCCAGCTCGAGGGCAGCCTGCTCGAACTGCTTGTTCTTATAGAACATCACCCCCAGGTTGCCATGCAAACGCGTATTGGAAGGCTCGATCTTGAGCGCCTGTTCAGCAGCCTGCACCGCTTTGCCAAACTGGCCGATGAGGGCATAGGTTCGGGCAATGTCCGTGGGAATATCGGGGTTGGTGGGAGCAAGTGAAACGGCCTTGAGCATTTCCTGCACGGCGAGGTCATAATCCTCGCCTTTGGCCCGGTACGCAACTCCCAGCAAATAGTGAAGCTCCCAATATTTATCGTTGATGGCGATAGCCGCTCGAAATTCTTCGATGGCATCATCGAAATTTTGGGTATTCAAGAGCACATACCCGCGGGCGCGATGCACTTCCAACATACTAGGTGCAAGTTCCTGAGCCGTTTTCGATTCCGCGATTGCTGGCTCGATGTTGCCGAAATCACCGGAGTTGATGAGAATCTCGGCGTAAACCGCGTGCGCCAGGGCGCTGCCGCGATCCAACTCCAAAGCCTGTTTCACCGTCGCTTCAGCGGTCAGATAATCTTCGAGAAAGTTAAGCGTCCAGGCTTTGAGCGCCAGCGCCGTCGGATTGTCGGGGTTCAGGATGAGGGCATCCTCCGTGGTGGTCAGCGCATCATCATAAAGCCCGGCGTAGATCTGCGCCCGCGCCAGGGCCAGGTAGGTTGCAGGGTTCTTTGGATCAACCTGAATAGAGCTTTTGAAAGCAGTGATTGCCTGCTCCAGCTTGCCCTCTTCGAAGAAAGTTTCGGCCTCGTTGACGAAAGATTCAGGGGCGCGGGTGGGTGTGGGTGTGGGGATGAACAACGGCGGCGTGGCGGGAACGACCACTTGCGTGAAATACAACCCGGCCCCCACCAGCGCCACCAACACAAAAATCCGCCACGGGCTGGATGGTTTTCGCCTGCGGCGCGTCATCGTCCATTGATTGCCTTTGAGATACATAAAATTATCTTACCATCCGGGGGAAGGGGAGTCAAGCGAAGTTGCATTCTGCGAAAAATAACGGGATACACCCCAAAACCGGGGGGCTTCCATCAAAAACAGAAGACCCACTTGCCAATCCCATCCCTCGCGGCTAGAATGGGACCATGCTTTTCGATGTCTTCACCCTCTTCCCCGATGTTTTCGAACCCTATTTGCAAGCCAGCATCGTCCAGCGCGCCCGCCAGAATGGATTGATCGAGGTGCGCCTGCACAATATCCGCGACTGGGCCGCCGACAAGCATCGCACCACCGACGATACCCCTTACGCCGGCGGCGGCGGGATGGTGATGAAGCCCGATCCAATCTTCGCCGCGGTGGAAAGTGCGCTCGGTATGGCCACTGGCGACTCTGCGCCTTGCCCGGTGATCCTGCTCACCCCGCAGGGCCGCGTATTCACGCAGAGGATCGCCGCCGAGTTGGCGGAGCATCCCCGCCTGGCCTTATTGTGCGGGCGCTACGAAGGCGTAGACGAACGGGTGCGCCAGCACCTCGTCACCGACGAGATTTCCATCGGTGATTACGTGCTCTCTGGCGGAGAATTGCCCGCCCTCGTATTGATAGATGCCCTCACCCGGTTGATTCCCGGCGCCCTGGGGGATCCAGACGGGGCCGCAGACGACTCGCACGCCTCGGGGCTGCTCGAATACCCGCACTACACGCGTCCCCCCGATTTCCGCGGCTGGCAAGTCCCCGAAATCCTGCTCTCCGGTGATCACGCGAAAATTGCCCGCTGGCGCCGGGAACAGTCGCTCTTGCGCACCCGCCTGCGCCGCCCGGACCTGCTCACTGCCGCGCCGCTCACCGAAGCGGACCGGAAGTTTTTAGCAAATCTGGAAGCTAATGACCCGTTGAAGGTCGAAGGTTGAAGGTTCTTAACTTTCAACTTTCAACCTGCCAACCTGCAACTTTGCAAATCAGGAGACATTCAATGAGACTCAACTACGGCAAAACCTTTCTGCTCGGCTTCGGCTTTTTCGGCGTCAGCATTATATGGGGCGTTTACAACGCTTTCGTGCCAGTCTTCCTGGCCGAAAAATTCCACCTGTCGCCAGTCCTCATCGGTTTTTTTATGACCCTCGACAATATCGCCGCGCTGCTCATCCAACCGCCCATCGGCGCGCTATCCGACCGCCTGCGCACCCCCATCGGGCGGCGTATGCCTTTTATCCTGATTGGCGCGCCCATCGGGGCAGCAGTCTTCGGTCTCATTCCGCTGGTTGCGGTGCTGCCATTGTTCGTAGCCTGCACATCCACGCTGCTGCTTTCGATGGCGCTGTGGCGCACACCGGTCGTAGCGCTTATGCCAGATATTACCCCTTCGCAGTTTCGTTCGCAGGCGAATGGGATCATCAACTTCATGGGCGGGGTTGGCGCTATTCTCTCGTTTTTGGTTGGAGCAAGGTTATATGAGATGAATAAAGCTTTCCCATTTTGGATGGGATCCGGACTGGTTTTGGTGGCAGCATTGATGGTATTTGCCTTCATCCGAGAGCCGAAAGAATACGGGGCCAGTGAAAAGCAGCCGAATATGTTGAAAAGCCTGAAAGAGGTGCTGCAAGACAAGGATAGAAGCGCCCTGAGAATCTTGTGCGCCATTTTCTTTTGGTTCCTGGGCTACACCGCCATCGAAGCCTTTTTCAATCTCTACGCCATCAACCACCTCCACATTACCGAGGCAAACGGTACCCGCCTCTTGGGCGAGTTATCGTTTATCTTCGTGATTTTTGCCCTGCCAGCGGGCTATATCGGCGGGCGGTTTGGCCGCCGCCGCACGATCATCACTGGAATTATCGTTATGGCGCTGGTGCTGGTGGCAATTTTCTTCATCCCGCCTGCAACGCTCATTCAGCCGTTGACGAAGCTGCCTCTATTGGGTATCGTACCCGAAGCGGGCGCAGCGGCGGTGCTGCCGGTGATTGGCGCATT
Organism: Candidatus Aquidulcis sp.; assembly: GCA_020723385.1. GTDB lineage: Bacteria > Chloroflexota > Anaerolineae > Anaerolineales > UBA4823 > DYIZ01. The sequence continues at coordinate 3,940 of DYIZ01000209.1, read as the reverse complement.
GATGATGATCGCCGGAGCGGGGTGGGCGCTCATCAACATCAACTCTCTGCCCATGGTGGTGGACATGACTGAAACGGCTCGCATCGGTACATATACCGGGCTGTATTACCTTTTTTCCACACTCTCTGCTATTGTTGGACCGAATAGCAATGGCTGGATCATTCAGTTGACAGGCAAAAATTACAATTCGATCATGATCGTCGCGCCCTTCTTCATGCTGGTAGCGTTTATCTTGATGTGGGGCGTGAAGCGCGGCGAGGCAGTCGTGAACGCCGCGCCCGCCAAAGCAGGAGATTAAGATTTTTGCAGGAAAGAAAGGTAGTCGCCGCGCTGCCCGTCGAAGCTTGAGTAGTTCATACCCGTCTGGCAAGAGCTTGCGCGGGCTGCTCTACGGTGATGATCGCAGGCAGGCGCTGTAGCTGCTGCTTATCCAATGTGACCAGCACAGCGCCTTGGCGGCTGGCAACTGCCGCATAAACAGCATCCGCGCCGCGCAGCCGGTATTTTGCCCCCAAATGGGCTGACTCCTCGGCGAGCAGATCGTCCAACGGCAGCCAGACTTGCCCCGGCAAACCGCGAACAGCCTGGGCCATGGCCACCCCTCGATAAGTATCGTTGAATGCCCGCGCCACCCCGGCGGCGACTTCGACCAGGAGCAACGTCGGAGAGAAAACCGATAGGCCGTTTTGGAAAACGTAAGAAAGGAAAGCCTGGCTATCCAGCGAGCCAGCCTCCGCCGGGTTCAGGGCGTTGATGTAAACGCTGGTATCAATCGTAAACACAGGTTACTCCCCCCGAAGCTCATCCATCAATGGCTGGGTTGCTTGATCGGCAGGCCATGCTCGGCGCAGTTCTTCTGCCAGAAGGTTGTAAGTTGTCCAGCCCCCCGTGTTGGACAATCGTTTACCAGCTTCGATCATTGCCGTTTCCAGCGCATCTGCATCCACTGGAAGCAATATCGCTATCGGCTGCCCCTGATGGGTGATGATATATTCGGCCTTTTCTTCGCGCACCCGGCGAAGCACTTCGGTTGTTTTTTCGCGAAGCTCGCGCACGCCAATCATTGCCATAACAATCCTCGTTCTGTAGTATCGAATGTATCTCGAATGTAGTATCATTATATTCTTATCAGCCGACAGAGTCAACAAGCCCAATCTCCCTTTTCGAGCCGATGAACCCCGAAATCCCGATTCTCTTCTGGGATGACGCACTGCTGGTCATCAACAAACCCGCCGGGCTGCCCACCCTGCCCGATGGCTATGACCCGTCTGCGCCGCATGTAAAAAGCGTGCTCGAGGCGGGTTTCGGGCGGTTGTGGATCGTCCACCGGTTGGATCGCGACACCAGCGGGGTATTGGCCTTGGCCCGCACGGCGGACGCGCACCGGGCGCTCAACACCCAATTCAACCAACGGCAGATCGAGAAGGTCTATCACGCCCTGGTAGCGGGCAGCCCCGCCTGGGACGAGACCCGCGTCGAACTGCCCTTGCGCGTGAATGTCGGTCATCATCACCGCACAGTGGCGGATGTCCAACGGGGGAAGCCCTCGCTCACGGAGTTCAGAATCCTCCAACGGTTCGAGGGGTTTGCCCTGGTCGAAGCGCTCCCCCGCACCGGGCGCACGCATCAAATCCGCGTCCACCTGTCGGCCATCGGCTTTCCCATCGTAGCCGACACCCTCTACGGCGGCGCGACATCCAATCTGCCGTTGACCCGCATGTGGCTGCACGCCCGGTCGCTGGCCTTCGAGCATCCGGCGACCGGGGAACCGCTGCGAGTCGAAGCGCCCTACCCCGATGATCTCGCTGGGCTATTGCGTGCTTTACATTCGTCCCGATAACTCAAAAACCCCGCCTGCAACCCATTCGTGCTATAATTCACGCATTACATCCCCCTTTTGTCATCCAAACAGGCGACTATGCTGTTTACAGTGGATATTGGCAACACGAACATCACGCTTGGGCTGTACGATGGCGACAAACTCGGCCCGCGCTGGCGGCTGGCGACAGCTCACGAACGGATGCCGGACGAGTATGGGTTGCAGCTCATCGGGCTGCTCGCCCACGTTGGGTGCTCTCCCGATGATTTGAGCGGGGTTTGCCTGGCCTCGGTCGCGCCGCCGCTCACCGGAAAGATCATCGAAGCCTGCCGAATCTACCTGAAGCGCGAGCCGCTGGTGGTGGATGCGGGTGTCAAAACCGGCGTGCGCATCCGTTACGAGGATCCGCGCGCGGTCGGCGCAGACCGCATCGTGGACGCGGCTGCTGTGCAGCGATTGTACGGCGGGCCAGCCTGCGTGGTGGATTTCGGCACGGCGACCACTTTCGACGGCATCTCCGAGGATGGCGACTACCTGGGCGGGGCTATCGCTCCCGGCATCGGCATCGCAGCCGAGGCATTGTTCCTGCGCACGGCCAAGCTGCCCCGGGTTGATCTGCAACGCCCGCCGGCAGTGATTGGCCGCAATACCGTCCATGCCATGCAATCGGGACTGCTGTTCGGTTACGTGTCATTGGTTGAAGGGATGGTCGCCCGCTTCCGCGCCGAGCTTGGGCAGAATATGAAAGTCATTGCCACCGGCGGGCTGGCTGAAATCGTCGCTAAGGAGACCCACGTGCTGGAAATCATCGCGCCGTGGCTCACATTGGATGGTCTGAGGATCATCTGGGACATGAATCACGCGTAGAGGCGCTGCCATGCAAACGGAGATCATGTCCGTCGACTCCCCCAATGCAATCTCTCACGCGGTTGATGTTTTAAAACACTGCGGGCTGGTGGCATTTCCCACCGACACAGTCTATGGGATAGCCGCTTATCCGTTCAATGTCGAATGCATCGAGCGGTTATATGGAGCAAAAGGCCGTAACAGCCAGAAGGCCATCGCCATTTTAGTCGGTGATATTTCACAACTCGATAAGGTAGCCGTCAGCCTGAGCCAAACCGCGACCCGGCTGGCCAAGAGATTTTGGCCGGGACCGCTGACGCTGATCGTGCCGCGCCACCCATCCTTGCCCAGAATCCTTGCCCCGGACCCCACCATTGGTGTGCGAATGCCAGATCACCCGGTGGCGCTGGCTCTCCTGCAGCAGGTTGGCCCCCTGGCGGTCACGTCAGCCAACATTTCGGGGCAGAACAATACTACTACGGCCAAGGAAGTCATGGCGCAATTGCGAGGCCGCGTTCACCTGGTTCTGGATGGCGGAGTCAGCCCCGGCGGAGTGCCATCTACGGTGGTGGATTGCATCAAAGTGGAGCCGGCCGTCCTGCGCACCGGCCCCATCAGTTTGGAGGCAATCCGGGCCGCGCTGATCGGATCTTGACGGGCGATACCTTCTCATCGAACCTTTATCCCCACTTCATGCCGGTTTCACACCCATCGGTATAATGGTAATTGCATTCTCCTCTCACTACAGACCGCCCCGAGGTTGGGTCACCTCGCCGGGCGGTTTGGTTTAACGAGAAAGCGGCAAAACGATATGGAATTGGCTGCCGGGGCAATTGATCTCGTCAAATCCGGAACTTTCGACCCAGATGCGCCCCCCATGAGCCTCGACGATGCCCTTGGCAATCGCCAACCCCAGGCCCGGCCCACCCCCTTTGAATTTGGTCTTACCGGTCGAGTGCAACGAAACTTCCCCCGATTGGTAAAACTTGATAAAAATCAGGTCTTTGATCTGTGGGTCAATACCGACGCCGGTATCGCTGACGACGATTTCAACGCCCCCGCGGGAAAATTCCATCTCACCCGCTTGCAGCGTGCGCCCCGCCACGGTGATAGTGCCGCCATCCGGGGTGTATTTTATCGCGTTGGTCAGGAGGTTTTGAAACACTTTCCGCAGGCTTTCCGGATCGGCTTCGATGGGTGGCATGTCTTCCAGCGCCTCAACCAATGTCAGCCGGCGGTCTTGGAAGGTTTTACTCAACCCATCGCAAACCGAAC
>DYIZ01000208.1 GCA_020723385.1 Candidatus Aquidulcis sp. | reverse complement strand
ATAACTGACTGTTCGCTTAAATTAAAGTGACTTTCGCGAATTATGGCCCAAAAAGCCGCTTTTTACCTTCATTTTGGTTTTGAGAGCAATAGAACACGCTGAAAATTCATTTTTCGTTGTAAATTGCTCTGTGAGAGCAAAACACTTACTGCCATATGTAGGCCTTTCGTCGCGATTACCGCTATATGTGGCGGTATAGAAATTCACGATATCAATTAAAATATCAGCGAATGGACAGTGATAAAGCGCCGCCATTATACAAATAGGCTTCCTCTTTTTCACTTTCGTGCAATTCTTCGTCTTCGGTAGACTTCCTGAACACGAACACCTGATTGGGATGTTCTTTTGAGAACTGTAATGCTTCCTTGAGACGAGCTGATGGTTTGTGAGGGTCACGAATACTGACAACTCTTTCCGCATTTTCAAGAGCATATTTTGCCATCACTTGAGAGCGTATAATTTTCCAATGTTCACCCCAGAATCTCCTCGCATTTGATGCTGACTGTTGAGCAGTACTACCAATCTCAATGCCATTCAAATTGTAAATCACATCCCGAAGTGGCTTTAATCGCCAATTTTCAGGTTTGTCTTCAATGTTGTCTATATAGAGATCATAATTCTCGTCATATTCAACCGCTACATAATTTCTTTTGAATTTGAAGGCTTTTCTGTCTTTTGTATAAAACAAGACATATTCAGTGACATCAATAGGACCTGGATTAACCGTTTTAAATCCAGCAGGGGATGCCGTCTTAACAGCGATTATTTGAACTCTATTCTCTACCCCAAAGATCTCATCTAGCAGAACTTGTAAATATCCTAGCTCATGTATATCAATTTGTACAAATATACAACCGTCATTTTTTAGTAAATGTTTTGCCACTTCGAGACGGTTCTTCATGAACGTAAGCCAACTCGAATGATTAAAGTTGTCGTTGTAACCAAATGAATCCCCTCCAATATTATACGGCGGGTCAATGTAAATCAACTTCACTTTGCCCGCAAAGCGTTTTTTTAGGCTGTGCAATGCCAGCAGGTTATTGCCTTTGATGATGAGATTATCGCCGTCCTCGTAAACCGGACTGTCAGTCCGGCCTACCCCGTAGCGCCGCCAGTTGGTGAAAACTTTGGGAGCCAGCAGGCGGTCAATTTCATCGGGGGCTAAAATCTCATTCCAAAAGATTTCATCGCGCTTGACGTCTTCTTGGGTTTGCCCGCCTTCCAGCACGCAGTCTTTATACGCCCACGCCAGCACGACATCCTTGTTCTCGTTCAGATAACGCTCGCCCGCCGTCAGTCCAATTTTATTTTTGAACGAGGTGTACGAATCGGGCAGGAAGGCTTTGTTGTTCACAAAGCGCATGAATTTCTCTTTGTCGAAGACCAGCACCCCATCAACATCCGCAAAAAAATGCGTTTTCAGGCGATCGTGGGAGAGCAGGAGTCTCAACAGCTCTCTATCGAGTTTGAGCGCCAGCTCGATAATCTGGTTTTTAAGTAATTCCCTATTGACTGTAAGGCGTGTATCCTGTTGCAAAAGAGCCTTGAGTTCATCAAAAAGGTTCATAATTTCTCCCGGCAGTAAAAATTCCCTTTTGTGGGTGCAAAGAAAATGCTGCAATCTCTATTTGTCTTTATGCCCCTTGGCGAATCCTTCGCGCCCTTCGTATTTCAAAATACCCAAGCCAACCATACCCTACTCAACCTTATACAACTCCCCATACTTCTCCCGCAAATAGCGCATGTACGGTGCAATATCAATGCCCCTCCCGGTGACGCGCTCGGTCAGCTCGCTGGCGGTGAATTTGCGCCCGTGCTGGTAGAGGTTTTTCCGCAGCCAGCCGAGCAAGGTGGCGAATTCGCCCTGTTCCATCTCGTCAGGGATTTCGGGGTGCGCTCGCAGCGCCGCCTGTAAATATTGGGCGCTCAGGATGTTGCCGATGGTGTAGCTCTGGAATGCGCCCCCGATCATGCCATCATACCAGTGGGCATCCTGCATCACCCCCAGGCGGTCATCGGGAGGGGTGATGCCCAGGTCGGCCTGGTAGCGGGCGTTCCAGGCTTCGGGCAGCTCCCGGATGGACAGTGTCCCCTCCAGCAGCGCCAGCTCCAGGTCGAAGCGGATCATGATGTGCAGGTTGTACGTGACCTCGTCGGCGTCCACCCGCACCAGCGACGGCTCGACTTTGTTGATGGCGCTGTAGAATGCCTCCAGCGGGACATCGGCCAATTGCTGTGGGAAAGCCGCTTGCAGTTGGGGATAGAAATAACGCCAGAAGTGGCGGCTGTGCCCGACCTGATTTTCCCACAAGCGGGATTGGCTCTCGTGAACGCCGGAGGATGTCCCATTGCCGAGCGGGGTCGCTTCGAAAGCGGGGTTGACGCCCTGCTCGTAGAGGGCGTGACCAGCCTCGTGGATCGTGCTGAATAAGGAATCTGATAGAAATGCCTCGCTGTAACGGGTGGTGATGCGCACATCTCCGGGGGCAAATGAGATGGTGAACGGATGGTGAGTGATATCGAGCCGCCCGCGCTCGAAGTCGTAGCCGATGCGCCGGGCGACGGCCTCGCCAAAGGCGGCCTGCTGCGAGATCGGGAACACTTTCCGCAGGCAGGAATCATCGGCGCGTGGTTGGGCTGCGATTTTATGAACGAGCGGCGTCAGCTCGCGGCGCAGCTCGCCGAACAGCGTTCTCACCGAAGTCGCTTTCATGCCATATTCCACTGCTTCGATCAGCGGGTCAGCGATATGCTCGTAACCGGGGAAGAAGTTGGCGTACTCGCGGCTCAAGTCGAGCGTCTTTTCGAGGTAGGGCGCTACACGGGCGAAATCGTTGGCCGGGCGGGCTTCTGCCCAGGCCTGGAAGGTTTGCGCGTTGTGCTGGTACAGCCTGCCCATGAAGGCTGGGGGCACCTTCACCGCCCGCTCGTACAACCGGCGCGCCACGCGGATCAGGCTGGCATCGTCGGACTCGAAGGGTAAGCTTTCTTCGTAGGAGCGCAGCCCATCGAGCAGGCGGCCAATTTTCGGGTTTGTGGATTTCTGCTGGTGCAGGCGCGCCAAGGTGGCAAGCTGCCGCCCGCGGGCGTTGCCGCCCCCAGGGGGCATGAATGTCGCTTGATCCCAGTACAGCACAGAAACAGCCGAATCCAGATCATTCGCCTCGGCCAGCAGGGTTTTGAGTTCGGTCAGTTTTTTGGGTTCCATAAGATTATGGGTGAGACAGATTCCAGGGGTTGTCTGATTTCTGGAGTGCAGACTTCAGTCTGCACGTTTGCGGGCTAAAGCCCGCACTCCCGCGAGTTTTGTTCTTATTGTTGTAATTTGGCGGTCAGCGCAGACTCAGATGGCTCGACGAGTATCGAGCCATCTGTGAATACGATGGTCGGAACGCTGCGGAAGCCGTGGTTGGTCTCCTTGACAAATTGCGCCGCGGCGGGATTCTGGTCAATGTCAATCCATTCGAATGGCACATTGTGTTTCTGGAGGACCCGCCGCGCCTGGTAACAGGAGCCGCACCAGTTTGTTGCATAGACGATGATTTTTCCTTCTGCCATGATTTCTCTCCATTGTGATATCGTGAAAACGCGAAAAGATCGAACGCCGCCTCGTGGCATTTCGCTCATTATAGCCGGATTTTCTGAACGATGGAAAACTCAATACCCCGGCATCGCCGGCCCGCCCCGCATCCGGTCGGCGTAAAAGCCGATGAACTGATCTCCGCCCCGGGTGACGCCCGCGATTCGGCTGCGGCTGCGGCGCGCCACGAAATTGTGAAATTCCCGCGTATCCATGCTATCGGCGTCAACCGTTTCTAGCTCCAGCATGGGCAGATCGGCCAGATTACGGGCGCAGGTTGCCGGGTTGGATAGCGTTTCCTCGACGAAACCGGCGGTCTCCTGCCAGAATATCGGCGACAGGCCGCCGCACAGCGCGCAGGTGACGAAGTCGTGGACGATATGCGGTGTTTGCCCGGCGAGATACGGCAGCAAGCTGCCAAACGTGCAGACGTGAAATTGCGCGCCACTCTGGCTCACCAGCACCCACCAGAATTTTCCATTTTGTTCCTTGTAGGCGGTAAGAATGTCTCCTACAGAGGCGGTGGATGGGTAAAGGAGGTAACAGAAAACCTGCGGGTTGAGAGCCTTCGGGTCAATCGGCATGGGTCACGCTCCTGCAGCCCGCCGCGCCTGCCGCAGCCGAAGCTGTTCGTGGATTTCGGCCACGTGCCCCACTTTTTCGGCAATTGCTGCCTCCAGCCAGAGCTTGCCGTGCTCGGCGGTCGCCAAACTGCCCGCGCCGTACGCGCCCGTGCGGGTGTCGTCTGTCCAGGGTGGATTGGCAACCAGCGCGCCGCCCTCGATCCAATCCATGTAATACGAGGGGGTGGAAACGAAATCAGTCTCGTCTATCACACGTTCCATGTGAACCAGCTCGGGCCGCAGGTGCAGGATGAACGATGTTTCCAACTCGCAGGCGTGGCCCATCCCGCCGATCTGCGAGCGGCGGTGTTTTTCGAGCGCGGCGACGCCCTCCGGCCCGGAGAGATACAAGAATGCCGTGGCGCAGAAAATATCGGGGTGGCGGTCGCCGGCGTATTTCACCACGTTGACCAAAAATGAGCTGTTCCCGCCATGCCCGCTGAGGAAATAGAACCGGTCGAAGCCGCGCGCCGCCAGCACGTCAATCACGCTTACCCAGAAATCTTCGAAGGCGCGCCCGCCGGCGTTGAGCGTCCCGGCGAACGACGCCCGGTGCATCGAGACGCCATAGGGCATCACCGGCAGCGAGAGGGCCTGCTCCGGCGCAGCCGCGGCTGTCCCCTGGCTGACAGCTTCGATGATGAGTGTGTCGGTGGAGAGGGGCAGGTGATAGCCATGCTGTTCGGTGTGGCCGATGGGGATGAGGATGACTTTGCCGCGGGCGGAGTCGGGGGCCAGCGAGACCCCAGGGGTCTGCAAGGCAATCCTCGCATCTCCTAGCCCGAGATCAATTCCCGGCGGGGTGAGGGCGAAAACTCGGGTGAATCCGTCGTCCCGCAGGCTGTCGAGCAGGTTGGCAATGTACGCGCCGAGCAGGGGTTCAGGCGCGGCCAGCCCGCTGCCGCGCCAGCCGAAGGGAATTGGCGGGAGCAGCCCGGCGCGGGCGGGATTCCCCAGGGCCTGCGACACACTTTCGAGCGGATAGCCCCCGCCCAATGGCAGAACGAGGGGCAAATCCCTGGGGAGCTCGGCCACTTCGGGCCAGGTGAGTTCTTCGTAAAGGAAGTAATCGGTCATCGGTGACAAAGTACACAAGCAGAATGTAGACACGTAAACACGTAAACACGTAAACACGTAAACACGTAAACAAGTAAACACGTAAATACAAAGGCGGCGTTACGTGGATACCTGTATACTTGTTTACGCTCTACGCTTCACCTACCACGGAATCAAATGCCAATCTAAAAACCTCTCTACCCTCGCATACACATCTAAATTCGTCTCTCGCTTGAAAAAACCGTGCGGCTCGTCGGCGTAGGTTTTGTACTCGAAGGTTTTGCCTTCGCGTTTCAATTCCTCCACCCATTCCTCGGACGATTCGGGCGGCACAATATCGTCGAGCAGGCCGTGCAGGATGAGTACGGGCGCTTCGATGTTTTTCGTCTGGTAGATGGGCGAGGCGTCAATGTAGGTTTGGCTGTTGCGCGCCGGGTGGCCGATCTGCATCTCGGTGTACAGGCGGGTGGAGCGGTTGGCCAGCGCCCACGAGCTGAACAGGTTGGCATCGCCGAATTTGCAGATACCGCAGGTGAATGCGAAATCGGGATCGCGCGACAGGCAGCAAGCCACCATGTAGCCGCCGTAACTAGCTCCGTAGATGGCGATGCGATCCGAGGCGATGCCGGGCAACCCGCGCAGGAATTTAGCCCCGTGCAGGCAGTCCTGCGTGTCGCCCATGCCCCAGTTGTTGTAATTGGCGTGCTCGAAGGCCACCCCGTAACCGGTGCTGCCCCGGTAATTGGGGGCCAGCCAGGTGTAGCCTTTGGCGACGAAATACTGCGCCAGGATTTCCCATCCGAATGTGGATTGATCTGCCGGGCCGCCGTGCGGCTCGACAACGGCCGCCCCGTTGGGCGTGGACGGCCGGTAGAGCAGCGCCGGAATTTCCAAGCCATCATAGCTGAAATAAGTGACCCGTTCGGGAATGACCATCTCGTTCTGCGCCAGGGCGGGCAGGTTGGAGAAGGTCAATTGCGTGACCTGGTGTCCCGGCAGGGAGATGCGAAGAATATCCGGGGGCTGAATGGGACTCTCGAACTCGACGGTGATGAACTCGCCCGCAGGAGACCAATGGGGCTTTGAATAAACGCCGGGATCAGCGCAAATGAAATCCACCTTACCAGTCTGCACCTCGGCGACTGCCAGCTCGAAGGCCGCGCTGTGGTTGACGACGCAGGCAATCTGGCTGCCATCCGGCGACCAGCTCAGGTCTTTGATCTCCATTCCCAGGCGAGTGACCTGGCGCAGACCGCTGCCGTTTGGCCTGACCATCCAGATTTCGTCCCAGCCGGAACGCTGCGAGAGGAAGGCGAGGCATTTGCCATCCGGCGACCAGCGCGGCGACCAATCTTTGTGCGCGGGCGACCCAACGATCACGGTCTCTTTGCTGGTTTTGATATCCACCATGCGGATATCGAGCCGCTGCAGATCGTCCGGCGAGCGGTGGACGAAGGCAATGCGGCGTCCATCCGGCGACGGCTGCGCATCGAGATCATCGCCGGGGCTGTCGGTGAGCACCCGCAGGAAGCTGCCGTCCCGGTCGGTGAGGAATAGCTGCGTGGAATCATTGCGCTCGATGCTGATGACCAGATGGGTGCTGTCGGGCATCCACATCGGTGAGGCGGATTGGGCAGTAAATTCGACGATCTTTTCCGCCGCCGATCCCGTCGCCGGGGCGATGTGTACCTGGTTGTCCATGCAGAAAGCCAGCCATTGGCTGTCTGGCGACCAGCGCGGCGTTTCGTCGCTCCAATAGGGGACGTTCCGCCGGTTGGTGGTCAGCCGGGCGGGCCAGCCGCCTGCGGCAGGCATAAGATAAATATCCGAGAGGCGCTCGTGGTTCCAGATAAAGGCAATCTGCTGACCGTCAGGTGAGAGGCTGTGGTTGTAGATCCGGTTGACGGCAGTGATGAGGTGGAGACTCCAGCCCTCCGGGGGCTTGATATCCGGGCGCTGGACGCTGGGCCAGCCGTTGCGCTCATATTTTTCATTGAGAATGATTTGGGACATGGGGACTCGTAAGACGTAAACAGGTAAAAACGGAAAAACGTAAACACGAAAAACGGAAACACGTATGACGCTAACGGATTACGTTTTACGCGTTACGTTTTACGGTTATATTTTTGCCAGCAGCGCTGTCTTTTTCGTCAAAAACTCTTCGTCGGTCAGGATTCCCTTTTGGCGTAGCTGGTCGAGCTGGGCGATCAGCTCGGGGATGGTCAGCTCGCGTTCTTTTTCGACGACGCCGCGTTCCAGTTGCTCTTTGGCGTTGAGCATAGCGGTCTTGAAGTGAACCGGGTCGCCGAGCCGCTTGAACAGGTTGACCCCCAGCTCGCTGGCGGTGAGGATTTCGACATCGCCGTAATCGAAGATGCGCCCGAAGAACGACTGGGTCATCTTCACGTCGTTGACTTTTTCGAGCGAGGAGTCGATCACGCTTTTGTTGATCACGCCCGAAATCTGGATGACGCGGCGGTTGGTGACCATGTACTGGCGGTTGGCCCACACCATGATGTCGTGGGTCATGGTGATTCCGGGGAGGACGAGCAGCACCAGTGAAATCGCGATGAGAGGGTTGGCAAGTAAAACCGCCGCCGTGATCCCGGCGGCTAGAATGACGATGATAAAAACGATCTCTAACGTAATGGCGCTGGCCAGGACGAACCAGTGCTGGCGGGTCATAAGCAGGATTTCTTCTTTTTCGGCTAACATGCGTTGGATGTAACCTTTGGGCATTGTAATCCTCCTGGGTTAAGGGTCGGTCTGTGACGATTTTTGAGCGGTTCTCAAACTCCACCACGGATCAATATATTTACCTTCGGAATGGTCGATATCCCGCTGAAATTCGTTTTTATATTTTCCACCGTAAAGCGATAAAGCCTTGCTGAAAAATTCTTTGTCTAATCCAAAACAATAGCTGAGAACCAAGACCGATTCCAGATCCTGATCCGTATGGGATAGCCCATTTTGGATTAACCAGTTTATCAAGGCATTTTGGAGTTCCGTCGAAGGCAGTTCATAAGTATGCCACTGTCGGTCTGCAAGTTCACGTAATTTTTTGAGAGTAGTTAAGGCCAATTCGCCCGAGGATTCTTCAAAAGCGATAAAACAATATTTTTCAACCTCAAGGTTGGTCATAGAATCCGGTAACCGTTGATATTCGGACAAGTCCATTTTGAGCCTTACCGCAGACGCAGAGCACGCTGAGTTTTTCTTTGCTCTGCGAACTCTGCGTCTAGTATGATGGGTAGTGGCACGGCAGGCCGATCGCGTCATGGTGC
>DYIZ01000023.1:19436-53866 GCA_020723385.1 Candidatus Aquidulcis sp. | reverse complement strand
TCCTGGAATCCTGCCACCGCCTCAAGCTAGCCCTTGACAGGAAACACAATTGCTCCGCGGTAAAAAACAGGCTTTTTGCAGCAGACCTCATTATAGCAAAAATCGAAAGAGATAGGGGCGCTCTTACGAGCAGGCGCTCGGAAAAGCAGGTGGGCTTTCAAATATCGCCGACTCGTAGGGCAATCGTCAGAATGAGCAGCTCATTTTCGGGGTAAAATCAGCTTCTAATCTTGGCAAACGAATGGAGACCCTATATGGATAAATTCATCATCCAGGGGGGAAAACCACTGGCCGGCGAAATCACCCCCTCGGGCAACAAGAATGCCGCCTTACCGCTCCTCGCGGCTTGTCTTTTAACGGATGAACCTGTCATTTTGCACAATGTTCCAGAAATTCGTGATGTTCAGGATATGCGCGCACTCATCGAAAGCCTGGGGGTTACGGTGGAGTCAGTAGATCACAATCACACCTGGAAAGTGCAGGCGAAACATGTTCGACCGGCTGACCTGGATCCCGATCTGTGCCGGCGGATTCGCGCCTCGATTTTGATCGCTGGCCCCATGACTGCCCGGACGGGTAATTTTCTGATCCCCCCTCCAGGGGGTGATGTCATTGGCCGCCGGCGGGTGGATACCCACTTCCTGGCGCTCAAAGCCCTGGGGGCCGAGGCCAATTACAACCGTGCCAGCCACATGTTCGATTTTCGCGCCCAGCACCTGAATGGCGCCGACATTCTCCTCGATGAAGCCAGCGTCACCGCTACCGAAAACACGATCATGGCTGCCGTGACTGCCAAGGGAGATACGACACTGCGCAACGCCGCATCTGAACCACATGTTCAGGAATTGTGTCACATGCTCAACAGTCTCGGCGCACAGATCGAAGACATCGGATCGAACACAGTTCATATTCACGGCGTACCGAGCTTACACGGCGGCGAGTATACCATCGGGCCAGATTACCTTGAAGTGGTCAGCTTCATCGGCGCGGCGGTAGTTACCAAAGGCAGCATCCGCATTCGCAAGGCTGGGCCCCAATATCTCGATATGGTGCGCCTGGTGTTCGGGCGAATTGGGGTTGTTTGGGAAGTTGATGGGGAGGATATCATCGTGCCTCAAGACCAGCCGCTGGTCATCGAGACCGATCTGGGTGATGCCATTCCAGAAATCAAAACCAATGTTTGGCCTGCATTCCCATCCGATTTGGGCAGCATCACCTTCACGGTTGCAACCCAGGCTAAAGGCTCTGTGCTGTTTCACGATTGGATGTACCCCAGCCGGATGTATTTCACCGATAAATTGATCAACATGGGCGCACAAATCGTGCTGTGCGACCCCCATCGCTGCATCGTCATCGGCCCGACGCAACTGATCGGCGAAAAAGTAGAAAGCCCAGATATCCGGGCCGGCATGGCCTTGGTTCTGGCAGCTATGGCCGCCGAAGGCCAATCCACGATCCGGAATGTTGGGCAGATTGACCGCGGCTATGAGCGGATCGAAGAAAAACTGCGCTCCCTGGGCGCACAAATCAGGAGAACTAAAGAAGGTTGATCATTTTTGCTCAACGAGCACCACAGTGACAACTTCAGGATAACGAGTGTGCGGGCGGCTTGGCCGCCCGCACACTCGTTATCCTAATCTCGAACTGGATAGACTCAGTAGTCGTCATGAAAATACATTTTCACCACCAGGGATGAAAATCTATTTTCAAGTCAGATGCGAATTCTTGCTCCCGCCGAATGAAAATCCGGCGGAACCGGGGACGCCGGTTGCACTGCAACCGCATCGTCCCTTTGGAGCATGAATTTTCATCCACTGATACTGTTACTTTTCCACTGCGACATGTTCCAACCGGAATTCGTCGCCAATCAGGACCGTTACTTCACTACCAGGTCTGATCGAATCGCCAACGTTACGATATAGCACGAAATAGGTCAGCCCAGGCTGGAAATTGTGCGCATGAGGATTATCTGAGAGGCTGATGATCGTCCCATTCTCGGCTACCATCTTTGGCACAACGGAAATTTCTTCGAATAATAAGGCGGCCTTGTTGGGGTCAAGAACCTGATATCGAAAGTCAATGAGGCCCCCATCCGCGGTTACAATGATCTTCATAACCCGGATTCCCAACTTTTCTGCAATCGCAGCCGCGACATCCTCTTGCGCTGCCGCGATACGCGCCGCTTCTTGCGCCTGGCGCCAGGCGCGGTATCCAAACACACCCGCTACTCCGAGCACCAGAACCAGTACGCCGATCAATACCGGGACAAGAAACGATCGGGGATTATTTTTTTCAGACATGGCGTCTCCTTTGTTAGATCGAGCCAGGCAGCCTGGCGGCTGCCTGGCTCGATTGTTTTGATTACCGGCTGATAACCGGCAGGAAGATTTGATTGTAATTCACGATCTCGAGCCGTGAGCTGAACCCATCGAAGTACAGGTTCCCAGTCATACCGCTCGTCAGGCCTGCTGAAGGCCCAAGCCAGACTTCGCTCAGCAGGTAAGCGCTGGTATTCAGACCCGTCAGGGTTTCCAGAACAACCCCATCAACAGCCAGGCTGAAGGTGGCATCGTTCTGCCCCAGCCATACCAGCTCGATATTTTGAGCAGCATCGTTGACGTGATGCCAAGCTGTGAAGGTCTGAACGCCGTTATCCAGTACCCAGCCACGGATCTCAGGCCCGCCCGCCGATCGCTCGAACTGGACGCCGAAGATAGCGTTGCTTCCAGCGGCGACGCCGGTAAAGATGTCTACACTGTCCGCCAGGGTGTCGAACCCATTCGGGTTGAAGTAGAAGCTCGCATGGTAGCTGGCAGCGCCGCCAGGGGATTGGTCAACCACGTAGGCTGGCGCAGCCCCATTGATCTGGGCTTTCATGCCGAACTGGCCGCCATCCATCACAGCCTCGGGGATGACACTCACCCCGCCGACTGCATTCGCCCAGCCTTCCAACGTGCCCATTTCGAAGCCGTCGTTCAGCAGGAAACCCATTGCATTGCCCGAGACGGTGAGCGTCATTGTTTGCACTAGCCCCCAGTTCCCGGCCTAGTCTTTGCCGCGCACCGAGATAATGTGCGGGCCATTCGTCCACGCGCCGATGTTGATGGTCGCACGGGCGACTTCTGTCGGGCTGTTGAACGCGCCGTCCAGGGCGGTCATAACGTTGCCAAAGCCAGCGCCTGGATCAACACCGCGGAACCACTCAGCCGTCACAAGATTGGAGGCTGGCGCTGCGCCGTTGGCAGGATCGTTGATATTGCCATAAAGCGTCACGAACGTTGTGCCCGGAGGCGGGGTAGCCGGGGTGGTAAAGACCGAGACTGTGTTTGGCCCTGTCTTGTCAATGACGATGGTCATCGAGGCAAATGCGCCCCAGTTACCGGCCGCATCCTTCCCGTGGAACATAATCGTGTGCGGTCCCTGCGTGAGTATACGGACAGTTGACAACGGTATGTCCACATAGGCCTGTTCCGACGTGCCATTGAAGACCGCATCCGAGGCAAAGAACGGGAAGCCTGAGCCGTTAGCGCCAGCGGTATCAATAAAGCCCTCGGCGTTTTCGATGCTCGAGCTGGCGGCGCCCATATCTGAGAATGACGCCTGAAGCCGAACAGCGAAGATGGACGAGTTGATACTCAAGGTGCCGTTATTGGGGGTTGGCCCCACAAGGTGTCCGGTTGCTATCGGGCCAGTTTTATCCACGCGCAGCACGATGATGGCGTATTCACCCCAGTTGCCGATGGCGTCCTGAGCATGGATGTAGATTGCATGGTCGCCTTCCGGCAGAGCATTGACGGTCGCGGCGGGGATGACCGCAGTCAGACTGGTGATTGGAGCAACGAGATTGAGGTTCATTGCGTTGCCGCTGCCATCCGGCCCGATGAAGTCGAGGAAATACTCTGCCATGACCACGTTGATATTGCCAAAATTCGTATCATCAGCCGTAGCCTGGATTGCCACATCCACCGTGCCGTTGGTCGCGGGAGGCGTCAACACCATACCGCGCACCTCAGGCCCGACCTTGACCAGATCGAGCACGTCGGAGCTGAACGCTCCCCAGAGGCCGTTGGCATCCTGACCATGCACGTAGAAGGTTACATCACCGTGCGGCCAGGTGGCCAGCGTACCAGCCGAAACTGTTGCAGTGACTGCAACCGTCGGGCCGGAGCCGACAATGGTCATCGGGATACCTGTACCATCCGCGCCCAGCGTATCTGTGAAGAACTCCGCTGCGATAACGTTCGATCCGCCGGTGGTGGATTCATCGAGCGTGGCGCTCAAACTGACCGGCCCCATCCCGCTGGCCGGATTCGGAGAAACAAGCACCCCGCTGGCAAGCGGACCAACATCGGGTAAAGCGCCGCCGCCCACAACATCCAGGAAGGTCACGATACCCCCAAAGGCTACCGCCCCTGAGATCGCCATCTGCCCATTATTGTGCAATTGCTGAAAACCGGTGTTATAGATGGGGTATTTCGTCCCAACCGTGACCGTCATCGGGATTTGCACCAGCGTATCGAGCGACTGCCCGGCGCCCATGGTTTCAGCGACTACAGAGAAACGCGTGATGGGCGCTAAACCGCTGCTATCCTCGCCCAAGACGAGCTGGCGCACGCCCAACAAGCCAATCGTACGCTCCTGTATACCGGCATTCAGGTAACGGAGCAAAACGGTATTACCCGGCGCAGTTGGGATAGATGCAGTCTCAGTGTAAGCCAGGCCATTAATGAGCCAATAGTCTGGTTGGTAAAGATTCAAAGTGAACGTCACCGGCGAGGCGTTGAAAGCGAGGTCAATTTCACTGAAGACCAGGAGCGCCTCATCCACGAAGGCAGAGCCGGCGTCGCCATAGGCCCAGGTCGGTTGGCCTGCCGGGCGCACAACAAATGCGCCATACATGCCCATCATCACCTGGCGAGTGCCATCGGGGCCTCCACCAGTCGCAGCAAAACCGGCTTCGTAAGCATACGTGCCGACATTGCTGGCGGTGAAGCTGTAAGTGATCACCCCACCCGCGCCAACGCCAATCAGATCAGGGACGAAATCTTGCCCCGGTACAGACAGCGATGTGGTGAAGGTCAGAGTGTTGTGTAAAACGATTTCGACGGTTTCGCCCTCGTTAGCGATCAACGTCGGACCGGGGAGCTGCGCAGGGCCGCCGTTGACATCCGTATAACCCCAAATGGGGACGATCGTGCCATCTACGAGGGTGAGTGTTCCGGTGGTAGCCCACATCTCACAGGTGCGGGTGCTGCCAGCCAGAACACACGTGTCCGCGGGTAGGGTGGCTGCGACATGAACGGGCGCGGCGCTTTCGGCCGCGACCCCAACCGGGGCAGCCTGTACTCCTTGGCTTGTTCCCAGCGCAGCGCCGATCACTGCCGCGATCATCAGCAGCCCTAAACTCGTTCGAGTCAGTTTACGAAGAATTGTATTCATGAATTCATCTCCTCAATGGACCTCAAATAGCGATATATCATCTCCATCGAAAGTCCAAACTCCTTAAGGGCAAGTATTCGGCAGCGGCGGGTCAATCCGGGTAAAGGTGACCTGGCCGATAAGGACGACGCCCCAACCGGTAATTTGCTGCAGGGCATGGTTGTGCGCAATGTGGTAGAACTCGCCGCACTGGTTCAACGATGCGGTGCCAGTCGGGAGCGTTTCCTGCGTACCGAGGTAAGGGCTGCCCCAGAAAGGTCCGATGGCCTGATTCTGCTCGCCGGGCAGCGTCACCGGGATTGGCGGCCCGCCCACCTGCCAACCGTAGAGATCTGTCCAACTGAACAGGCTATCGAAGGTCTGCCCAGGGCCTACATTGATCGAGAACTTCTCATAGGACAAATCTTCACCGGCAGGGCCTTCCAGAAAACCACCATCACGGCCAATGATGCGGCCATTGAAAGCGT
The DNA here is from genome assembly GCA_020723385.1 of Candidatus Aquidulcis sp. Taxonomy (GTDB): domain Bacteria; phylum Chloroflexota; class Anaerolineae; order Anaerolineales; family UBA4823; genus DYIZ01. Next base: position 47,960 of record DYIZ01000023.1, on the reverse strand, counting down.
GCGGGTGGAAGGGATACACTTCCACACCCAGTCCAATGTACCGCGCCAGCGCCGGCAGGGGATTGGCGGTCGCGTCGTAAGGATGAATGCGGGCCAGCGAGCTGTAAGGCTGACTGGGGAGCCACGAAGCCTCATTGGGAGCCAGCGTATCCGGGAAGGTTCGCCCATTGATCAGGAAGTACCGCGCGTGATACTGGCGGATATCGAAGGTCTGATTGCGCTCGATCGCCTGGTGCATGATCGGGTCAATCTCGGAGAGCATCAAGATATACTCGGTATCGGGATTGAACTGCGTCGCGGCATCGTTATAAGCATAGCCAGCGCCCATGCTTGGCCGGACGATCAACCCACCTGCCAGGCCCATCTGCACCTGGATTCCCGGGTTGGTGCCGCTTTCGTAGACATAAGTCCCAGGACGAGAAGCGACAAAACTGTACTCGATACTGCTGCCGGGTGCGACGCTGTTCGTCAGCGACACCAGATTGCCCTGGACATCGAACTGCGGTTGGGCAGCCACCCCATTCGCCAGGACGTTCTCCTGACCAGGGAAGACGATCGAGGTCGGCTCTCTCAAATCATTGTGTAAAACGACCGTGACCGTATCGCCCTGGTTGACGCACAGGATTGGGCCAGGGAACTGGAAATCGTCTCGGCCCTCGGCAAACGACCACATGTAGATCGTATTGCCATCGGTCATACCGATGTAGCCTTCGCTGGCCGTCAAAGTGAAGGTCGCCGAAGGATTGGTCGTACAAAGAACCCCGGTGCTGGGTATTCCAGTGTGATCGTCGGGCGCCGTTTGCGCCACATACAGCGGCACAGCGACCAGCGTCAGCGCAAGAAAAATCGCCAGCAGCGGCTGTAATCGTTTGAAAAGCGATGAATTCTTCATCATCCGTTGCTCCTTTCTAAAATCCAAACCTTGACTATGTGTTCGGCTCTGTTTGCGCCGGCAGGGTACCCGCCGGGTGAATCCAGAGTTCCGTCATCTGGCCGCCATAACCCGTGCCGTCTCCGTTGCTCGCCCGGTTGAAATTGCGGTTATAGAGGATATATTTCCTCAGCGAGGTCACATTCGGGGCGGTGATGATCACGTCGGTGGACTGGCCGCTGCCAAAATAGATCGTGTTCGTATCATAGAACAGGTCTGTTCCATCCCGACCGCGCAGCAGCGTGGCATCCTTGCCTACTACTCTCATCTTGAGACCCGGCAGAGTCATAGACTGCTGGCCGAAAGTCAGGTTGATGAAACGGATCAAAATCCGGTCGCCGGCATTGGCCTGGATCAGCGACGAGATCGGCTGGTACTTGAGATGCTCGTAGCCCGGGGCGGGGGTCAAATCCCCGGTGAGGGGGTCCGTCCCCAGCCCATTGGGGGCAATCGTATCCGGGTAAACGCGGCCATTCATCAGAAAGTATTCGGCATTGAAGCTGGTCCAATCCGGCAACTGGATGTGAGCGTCGTCCCAGTGAGCCTCAGCCCATACATCGGTCAGGGTCAGGACGTACTCACGATCGAAACTGGTGGAGAGCGCCGTGCCGGGCATGACGCCGTCGTTGTACACATATTTGCCAGGCGGGATGCCCAACCCGGCGTTGCCCGCATCCTGCGCGGGGCGCACGAAGACGCCGCCGGTCATACCCATGTGAACGTGCTCGGTTTCCTCAAAGTGGCAGTGGTACATATACGTTCCAGGGTCGAATGGTTTGTAGTACATCATCAGACTGCCATTGACCGGAGCGGCCAGGGACGAGTGCGGCTCGCCGTCGAACACAGGCCAGGCATTACGGAAACCGTGAAAGTGCAGCGTGTGGGCGTCAATCAGGTCTGGGCGCATTTGCAGCCCCAGGTTGCCTACTTTGACGAAGTATTCCTGGCCCTCGTTCACCCACCACAAGGGGGCAGAAGCCTGGCACTTCATCTTGCGAGATTCCCTTTGCTGCTGCCCCAGGCCCGTGACGTCTGCAAAGCCAAACATATAGGTCGTGAATGGCGCAGGCGCCAGCGAGTCGGGGTTGTAGTATTGACCGATAGTGCCGGGGATGGGAACTTGTCCTGGCAGGGAGATCCAGCCGTCGGTCCCAACCAGGTAGAGGTCAGGATTGACGGCATCGAGCGCGCCGGAAGCCATAGCCACCTCGCCGGATTTGGACAACCACTTCGGCAATAGGCTTGCTCCCGCGGCGGCCGCCATCAACCCGCCACCCAATTTCAAAAAGTCACGTCGGCTAAAGATATTTTTTCTCATTGTCACTTCTCCTTCGAGAGATCAGAAACCAGGTTCTCTTGATGGTGTGTCAGAAAACCTGGTTTCTGACATAAACTCTTATTCCTAACGGAAGATAATGGGCATGAACAACTGATAGAACAGCAGCTCGTACACGCCCGGAACGACAGTCTTGAAGCCGGATAGTGCGCCACGCTCGTCTGCGCCGATATCGTAGCCGGCGTCGAACGGGCGGCGGTCGCCGTCAATGTCAATTCGAGGAGCAGCGACACCCATCCACGATGCAGCACCCGCGTCAATGGCCGCAGAGAAACTCGGCAGCGTCTGCAGATGATAGTCACCCATCAAGTTGGGCGGCAGGTCCACTGCGACCAGCAGGATCCCAACGAAGCCAGGATTCGTGCGCCAGGGCAGCACCAACACCGAAGTGTCATAGGTCCCACGCACCTGGGGGTCAACGCCGATCAGGTTGGTGGCATCCGGCGCCACATTCTGCGTGCTGGAAATGATGGAGTAAACCGGGGTCAGGTTGTAGGCTGATCCTGATACACCCATATCCCAGTAATTGATCGGCCCGAGATCGCCATCGAGGCCAAGGCCGGTCACACCCACACGGTCGAAGCTGCCTGCCCGGTTGTCCCAGAAGATGTTGTTGAACAACACCGGATTGCTGTAGACTGGTGAACCGAGCGGTAATGTTGCCTGCAACTGCTGGCTGTTGAGACTGGTGGACAACCCGGCGGGAGCCGGCGCGCCAGTGCTCGTCTGCGCAGTGGCCGTGGTGATGTTCTTCATGATCGTGTTGTTGTAGATACGGACGTTCGGGGCGTCGTTGAGCGAGATACCGCCGCCTTCGTGGGTCGAGACGTTGTTGGCGATGATGTTGTTGTACACGTTGTACACGAAGTTGCCCGCCATGAGGAAGCGTAAGCCGCCGCCGTCATCGTTGCCCAGGTTGGCCTGGATGATGTTGCTGTAGATATTCACCGGACCAGCGCCAGGCGAGAGCGTCCCTGGCGTAGCCGGAAGCTCGCCAGCGATGAAGATGCCGCCGCCCTCATCGTAAGACCGGTTGAAGTAAATACGGTTGTTGTTGATGCGCCCGTTCGGGCTGTAACCGTAGTGGCTGATGCCGCCGCCGTATTCTGCCGAGAAGTTCCCGCAGAAATCGTTGAAGGCCACCTGGTAGTTAGCCGTCCCATCGAAGATCGCCAGCCCGCCTGCCAGGTTGGAGCCGCCGTTGGCCAGCACCATGTTGTAGGCGATGAAGACGTTATCGTTGTTAGAGTCCTTTGCAGGGTCGCCCGTGGGCAGGTTGGGCGTGCCGAGGCGGATCGCGCCGGCATAGGTGCCGCCGTTGTTCTGGATCTTGTTGTTGGTGATCATCAGATAGCGGGCGTAACCGTTGACGAAGATACCGCCGCCCTGGATCGGCCCTGGCGGGGGCACATTGACGATGACGCCATCTTGCGGCGCTTCGCCGGGGAAGCCAGCCTGGTTGCCGCCTTCGATGGTGAAGCCGTCAATAGAGGCCCGGTAGGCTGAGGTAAACTGATTGTCTTCCTCGGCGAAAACTGTGACGACCGCGCCCTCGTAGACATTCTGGTTGCCGACCCATTCCAGGCCAGCCACCAGCGTGCGCCAATCGTTGGCTGTCGCGTTGGCATCGCCAGCGTAAGCCAAGCCATTGAGCACCGAGCCGGGGACGAAGGTTGTGTCGGAGTACACGCCGCCGGGACCAATGCCTTGCAGCTTGATCGGCGAGTGGATGACGATATTTTCGTAGTAGACACCCTTCGGGTTCCAGAGCGCCGTTGTGCCAGGATAAACCACGACCAAAGATCGCTCTTCGAGGGTCGCATCTTCGATGGCATCCTGAATGGTCGCACCCAGGTCGGTATCATAGGCCCTGCCAGGCCCCACTTCGAAGATCATGGGGGAGTACCCTCTGCCCAGCACATGCACGGTAATACCGACGACACTGACCAGTCCATTTCCAGCGACGATTCTCAAAGTGCGAGGGGCCGGTGTAATCGTTGTGGGTACAATCACCACGATTTGTCTGTCAGACCAGGATACGATCGTCAGAGGAAGATTATCCAACATGACCCGGCCCGTGCCTTGCGTCGCGCCAAAGCCGATGCCGGTCAACGTAATTGTGCGGTCGGCGGCCGTACCTCCCCGGTTGACAGTCACCTTGTCAGCCGCCCAGAACTGCGGGGTGGCGTCATCTATCCGGCAGGAGGCAGGATGATTGAACTGCGACCCTGGGCTGACGATGGATACGCCCACCTGCGTGGGAGCCAGGTCAGCCACAACGCCCGCGCCTGGGAAGACCTCGAAGGAAGTGCCAATCGTACGATACTGTGGGTTGTACAAGGGGTTGACCTGCCCTGGCTGGCCGGGGTCGTTACCCAGGTAATAGAACATGTTGGCAGAGACGCCCGTCGGGCTGGGGTTGTTGATCGTCTCGGTGGATGGCATCAAAACCTGGAAGTAGCCATTCGGGTCCGAGTGGATGGTCTTGACCAGCCGGTTGGTGAAGTCGTAAATGCCGATGGGAACATTGGCAATGCCGGCTTTTTCGCCGTAGAGGAAATCCAGCGGGTTGGTCGCCAGGGTCAGGTCATCGAGGATGATGCCCCAGTGGCGGCCAGGCAGCGGGACTTTGGTGAAGTAAGAGAAGGTGGGGGCGATCGAGCGGCCTTCGCTGACCGTCACCAGTTTGACATCGCAAAGCGGGCGGGAGGTACCCTCGTAGGGGCTGCCACCCTCACCAGCGAAGCTGGGATTCTCGACCGCATTGGGGCCATCCGAGCCAACGCCAGCCACATCTACGATGTGCTCCGCCCCGGCGCAGGCCGAAGGCAGGATGCGCGGCATATAAGTCGCGCCGCCAAAAACGTTGATATCTTCTTCCCGTGTAACCTGGTAAACCGGTTTTCCGGTCAGCGGGTCATTGGGAACTACTACCTCGACCAGGTAGTCGCCGATGGGCATCGGCATCGAAACCGCGTTGGTGGCGGTGATCGCCGGAGAGTAGATCTCGCCGAAGCCGAAGTTGCCATCCAGCGAGGCGAAATCAGTTTGGAGCTGCGTTCCCATCATCATCGGTTCCAGGCAGTCGTAACCGCCGGTGGACGGAGGCAGCGCGAGCTGGTCAACTGGATTGCCATCTGCGTCACGCGCCTGGCAGTCCTTGGGACGCGCATACTGCTCGGTGGTGGTCTGATTGAGCAAAGCGCCTTTCAAGTAGGAGCCATCGGCAGCCAACTCGTAAAAACCACCTTCGTCGCAGGTCGCGCCAACGTGTGTACCGCAAGGAACAGGTGCGTACAAGTTGACGGTCAGATTCGGAATACCCACAGACCAGGGTTCAATGGCCTGGTAACGGGGATCCAGCTCATTGCGGGTGGTGTCGTAAAGCACCGAGCCAGCGATACCGCCGTTCGTGCCGGGATCGTAGGGCTTGACGCCCCAGTCGAGCCGGGCCGATTGACCGATAACCGGCAGGAAGCCCACATCTACACCACTGCCAAGAAACGTGGTCGTTTCCGGCTGGTTAGTAACCTGATAGGTAACACCTGTGGTGCGGTAGGTATCCCAGTAAGCTTCGGTGATGATCCACTGGTTGAGAGGATAGACATTTTTCATCTCGTAGGAACCATCTGGCCCGGTGAGGGTGGCAACTGTGCCGCGATCCATCAGGGCGTTTTCACGCCGCCGGTTGACGAGCGGGAATTCGAAGATACCATGCTCGCCGGGGTCTTTCTTGCCGTTTTCGTTCTCGTCAATGTAGACGTATCCGGTCAGTTTCGTAAACCATCCGGTGAGCGAAAGCACACCCATATCCACGACTTCGCCGTTGCGCACTGTGACCTGCTTCCAGTCGAGGATGAACAGATTGGCATCATCCCACCAGGAGAGGAAGTAATCGCCATCGGGAACGTGGGGGATCGTAAAGGTCCCGTCAGGATTGCCGCGCCCGATGTAAACCGCAACATCGCCGTTGAGCAAGTCGGCCAGCGCTACCCATGGTTGGTCAATGGCTTGGATAATCTTGGTGCCCGCCAGACCGCTCCACAGGCTGCCCTGGTAGGGAAGGCCGCCAGCAAACGGCACGTAGACTTCTGTTTCAGCCACCAGGCCGCGAATCTCACCCGTCACCGCAGTGTCGGTCAAGAAGTTGGTCGGTTGGACGAAGCCGAAGATCGTCACGGGGAAGTTTTCACCGGCGGTGACGAACTCAGTGTCCCAGCCATTCCAGCCTTCGATGACCCAGGTATCGAAAGGCTTGTTGCCTTCCAGAGTGGTGGTTTGAGTCCACTGGGTGCCGTCGGGTGGGACGACCCAAACTTCGAAACGGTTGGTACCCACATTGGGTATCACGAGGTCGCCGTTGGCATCGCTGAGACATACGCCGCCAGTACCCTCAATCGGCACCGGCGCGCCATCAGCGTCGTACATGAAGCCATGCAGGGTATTGGTCGCAGTGTAATATTCGGTACACAGGGGATTACCGAACATGTCCGTTGTAACCTCGCCCAATTGATCAGCAACATGGCCATAAAAACCTTCCAGGCCGCGCTCGGCGGGAACATCTGGCCCCCAGTTAGTTGGCGCATTATCTTCGAACACTTTCACCCGAATGGTTGCCGCAGGCAGCGGGGTAGGCTGCATCCCCACCCCGACAACGGCCACACCGGACCCCGGAGTGGTTTCTTCCGCGGGTAGCGTGAACCAGGCACCGTCAATCTTGAAATCCGGGGAGATGACGGAAATCATGTAGCTGCCATCCGGTAGGGTCAGAGTCGAGGATATACTCAACAAAGTTTCATCGCCCTGGGTCACCATTGGAGCGCTGCTTGGCACTGCTGCGATGCTGGGCCAGTTGCAGTTTGCTGGATAAATTGTGTTGGTTATGGTGTGGGTTGCGTCCATGAAGGGAGCGCAATCCGGGTAGCGGGCCTGGAATGGATCACCCGTGTTATCTACAACGATCAGGTAATCGTATTCCAGGATTGGGTCACCCTGTTGAATGCCGACTGTAGCGGTGATCGGCGTGGCAGGGTGTTCGCGCCAGTATGGTTCTGTTCGGGCGCTAAACACTTGAAGAGCGATCGTATTGGTTGTCGCCTTGGGCGCTTCCGGCGCTGGCAGCACCGCGGCCGCCGAAACGTTCGTGCGCGGCGTCAGCGGCGTCATGCCGACGATCAACGCCAGCAGCATACCCAGGTTGATCAGAACCGATACCAATGATCTTTTTTGTGTCATGCGTAACCTCCTATGATCTTTGTACTGTTGATTTTGTTCTGTTGATTTATTGATGAGACTAGAATTCTGAGATTAAATCTGTGGTGTGTCTGATTTGAACTTGTTGTTTTTCATAAACTTGAGCGTAATTGTCTTCGAGGCTCAAAATGATGAGCCGCCACTCCCGAACACTGCAAAGGATCTGTTCTAATTCGCATAAATGGTTTTGAAAGACCTGCCTTTCTATAATCAAAACTTGTGGTTGGAAGTGGACGATTTCGTATTGAAACTGGTTTAGATCGGTAAATAAGATACCTCTCACCTGGCAGCTTTCGCTATCGCCAATCAAACTTGCAAGACCAGCTTCGAACAGCTTGCCACTTCCAACCACCAGAACATGCTTCTGTTCCATGAGGCTGACAAGGATCACAAATGGGTGATCAAGCGCTTGATAACGATTAGCGCTGCACCCAGGGTGAACAGCCCGGCAGCCGCCGCGATTGCGACCAGCCAGGAATTCGTTCCCGCGCGGGCGGTGAAATCCGCAAGGCTGATAGTCGTTGGATCATTCCCGCTAGAGTCGCCGGCGACGATTTGCGTCCCGCCCAGCTCAGGGACGGTCAGGCCGGTGATGCGGAGAATTTGCCCGCCGGGGGCTTGTACACGCGCCGTTGGGACGCCGTCCCAGCAAGCAGCATTATCAGCCGGCGTGCATTCGGTGCTGTAAACGGTCGCTGGTGGTATCCAGGCTAAAAGCATTGGGGTGAGGATATTGGTATTGCAGGCTGCGTTGTTATCCACCGGCACATCCGCCTGCCAGGTACCGCCGCCGCCAACCGTGAAGAAATCATAAAACTCTGAGCACATCTGGTCCACGAAAGGCGCAACGCCATTGCCGAACGGCGCGCCGCTCAAGCCACGCCCGTGACTGACGATGACTGCCGTGCCGGTTCCACCACTGAGCACGGCGCTGCCCGGAGTGGCTGAACCTGAGCCTTCAGCCCAAGAAGCTACCGGAGCGCCGAGACGCGCCTGCCAAACGGCTGCGCTTAATCCAGTAGGCTGGGTGAAGGCCGATCCCCACCAGTTATGGCCGCCGTTGAAAGTTCCACCGGTGGTCGCTAAACCGGCGCTGAAACCGCTGAGATTGTTGGCGTAAGCAGTCAGTGTGCCGCCAGACACTCTGAAAGCCGGTTGAGCGCCTGCGCCTCGCACCTGATTGCCAGCGGCGACAAGTGAGCTGCCCGCCGTCGAGAGAGCGAACCCCCCGCCGCCATTGGCGAGCGCCGTCGAGCCATCGGCACCGTAACCTACGTAGTTGCCTTTGGCGGTGTTTCCGGTTGCCGTAGCCCCCGAAACATCAATGCCGCGTCCACCATTGCCCGAAATGACATTGCGCTGGCCCGCGAGAATGCCGCCAATCACATTGTTCGGGCTATTAAGAACGAAGACACCCGCCGAAGTATTGGGGACGCTTGCAGCGCCATCCGCTGAAACGCCTATGAAATTGCCATAAATCAGATTACCGCTGGCGCTACTTCCCGACAGTGAAATGCCATCGGTGCCGTTGCCGGAGATAACGTTACCTTCGATCAGGTTATTGGCGACATTGCTTACATAGATTCCCTCGAACCCATTGGGGGCGGCTGCTGAGCCTGAGTCATCCGTCCCGATGTAATTCCGCTCGATGGTGTTGCCTCCACTGCCCGACAGATATATGCCGCTGAAGGCGAAGCCGCTGACGATCAGGCCCCGAATGGTGCTGCCGCCAGCAGTGATTACCAGCCCATCAGAACCGGCCAAAGAGCCTTCGAGCCAGATGATTGGTGTACCTGCATAGTCGGGCTCGCTCTCGCCGTCAATGATCACCGCATCGGTAATGTCCGGTAGTAAGGAAACTGGTGAAATGACGTATGGGGAGGCGCCAGAAATGTCGAATTGGATTGTATCCAGGCCGGCATTTCCGTTGGCTTCGTTTATGGCATCACGCAGCGTGCATCCATCACCCACGCCAACAATGTCACAAGTGCCATCTCCAGGATCAAAGTCATCGGTTGTATTGACTGTGTACAAGGCATTTGGGGCAGCCTCGACCACAGCCGCCGGCCAGCCGGCTGTGAATACAGCAAGGATGGATAAAATGACGATTAATCTTATGATCTTATTTTTCATTTACGCACTCTCCTTATTTGCTACTAATTTGACCATTATTGGATATGATACAGCACCCACAGCCTATGTCTATACTCCGCAATCACCCGTAAAGGACTAAAAAGGGACTATTTGACCGTATCTCTCAAAAATTGCGTGTCCATCCGGTTAAAGCGTTACAAACAGGAAACACGAACAAGATTCTGCCCAAGTCCTCATCGGAAATTAATCTCATTTTATAGAAAAAACCTTTCCGAAACGTTGGGATTGATTGGAATTCATTGGCCTAATACTAATACTGCCTTAATATTGCCAATGAAAACGCCTGCGGCTGGTGTTAGCCACCCGCAGGCGCTCGGTTTGCAGAGCTTGATGGGGCTTCCGTTATTGTGGGGAGAATCTCAAACTACGGGTGACATCTCCGGCGAAGGTGGGAGAGTCCGAAATAGTAACGGCTCTGCGCCTATGCGTTGAATCCATAGATGCGGTTAGTAGCCGCGTAGTGATCTCCCGCCTCAGTGGGAAATCGGTGACAGGCTATGCCTGGCTGCAAACGCGGCAAGCTCACGACGATTCTTTAGCCCCAGCTTTTCCAGAACATTGTGAACGTGATTCTTGACGGTATTGGTCGAAATGAACAGCCGCTCGGCAATTTCCTGATTCGATGCCCCGCCCGCCAACTCACGCAGAATTTCGATCTCACGCGAAGTCAACTGCGACAGCCTCAAATTGCTCTCGACACCGGCGGCTGGCTCGCTGCGTGCGAATTCATCCAGCACACGGCTGATCATCTGTCGTGACAGAGCCGGCTCGCCGTTGACCAACCCTCGCAAGGAGGTAAACAATTCGTCAACCGAGAGATCTTTGAGCAAAAAGCCCTTCGCGCCGCTGCGAAGCGCAGCAAAGAGACGCTCGTCTTCCCCATCCATCGTCAGGAAAACGATTTTCGTTAACGGCAACTCTGCCAGCACAGCCCGCGTCGCATCCAGACCGGTGCCATCTGGGAGGCTGAAATCCATTAAAATGATCTCAGGTCGGAGCTGGTGCGCCTTTTCGATGGCCTCGCTGACTGAACCAGCCTCGCCGACGACACAAAACTCAGACTGCCGCGTAAAAAGACTGGCGATCCCGTCCCGAAACAAAACGTGGTCATCCACAATGAGCAATCGGTGCATAGCCTAGCTCTTAGAAACAATAAACTTATTCGGAATACTGACAGGCGTGCAATCCACTAATTGACCATTTTCGTTATCGTAAGCCGGGATTGTGAGCCGCACCTGAGTGCCGCCGTTTACGGAAGACTCAACCGTAAGAATCGCTTTTATGGTTTCAGCGCGTTCCTGCATAATGGCTAGACCATAATGACCTTCCAATGGCATACTCCGAAGGTCAAAGCCAAGCCCATCGTCACTGATCGTCATCTTTAATTCACAATCTTGCCAATCCAGCTCGACTCGCGCCGTTTTTGCCTGCGAATGTTTGTTGATATTATTAAGCGCCTCTTTGCAAATATACAGGCATTGCCTCTTGGTGCGCAATGGCAACATGCGCGAGCGGCCTTTGGAAAAGAATTGTACCTGTATCTGAGTATAGTCTTCGAACGTCTCGATATGCTCGTTGAGCAGTGATTCGAGATCGGCTATTGGGCTGATGCGAAGATCATCCAGCGTGCCGCGCACCTGCTGATAAGCTTCGTTGGCGATGTTGCGCATCCGTTCCAGTTCGTGCTGCACCTGCTCCAGCTCGGCGACCATGTTCCAACCACTCAATTGATCGAGTTTCAAACGCAGGTAGGCGATATTCTGCCCGAGAGTATCGTGCAGCTCACGCGCCACCCGCTGGCGTTCTGCCTCCGAGACAATGGATTGCTGAGATGCGGCGTTTTGAATCATGGAACGGTCGAGCGCCAGGGCCATTTCAGGAGCGACGGCATTGAGAACATCAACAAAGCGCGGCTCGATCTGCTCGCCCATCGGCAGATCGAGGTGGAGAAGCGCTACCCGGCACCCACCCACCGATAAGGGTAAACAATACCGATGGCAGTGCGTGATGGTCTCGCCGTCTATCGTGTAATCGCAGGAAACCGATTTTGCAGATTTGGACAGCCCGGATAATGGGCAAAATAAACACGAATCAGACGGATCTGTGGTCAACGGATTGGGGGGCGGCTTGCCGTCTGCACGCCACTCAGCAGCCAGATCGAGCTGGTTATTGCCGGAACGGAAAATAAGCAGTGAAGATCCGACCACCGGGATCAGTGTTCTTGGAAATTGAACAATCAACTGGGTCAGTTGATCCCAACTGGCGGCGCGGCTCAACTGTTCGCTGAACAATTTCCGGTAACGAAGATCCTCTACAGCTCTCGTCTGCTCGGTCGTTTTCCGTTCCAGCCAGATAGCCAATATCGTCATCAGGATGGGTACGGCAACCGCGAAAATGCCGATATGGGCGATCGCTTCCAATTCGAAGTTCCCATTATTGGCGAAGCGGCGATGATCTAGCGTCTCGGTGAAAATGATCAGCAAAACAAAGGATGCCATGATCAACCACCATGGCTTGAACGAAAACCACATTTTACGGGAAAAACTTTTTGATGATCTCATACCACTTTCCACGCCTCTGTTTGAACATCTGCCCATGCCTATTATGACTAATTATATCTTAATTATACAAGTTTGTCATCCAGTTTTAATCACAATAATCTTCTGCCCAGTAGATAAAACGCGAACAACGTTGATCCCCTCTATGAAATTCGCACTGCGGATAGACGGTATGCGATGATCAGAAAGGTCATTTGGCATCGTCGTTTCCTTTCTTGCAGGTACACTTCATTTTACATGAACCCATTCACCAAAACATAGGTAATAATTGGTATTTATCGGTCAACCGCCAATACTCAATAAGAAACAACGCACAAACAAGATCGGCGTTACGAATTCATTTTCAAAACCTGACAAGTCTGATGGTTCGTAGACCCCGGCCCAGGCAAGAATTTACCTTGTTTTTGGGGTATCATCGGGCTACAATCGTTTTTTATTCCATAAGCCATCGAAAGATAATCAACCCGAATGTCTACAAATCGAAAAACTTTGGCTCTGCGCTCCAACCTTATTATCGGGCAAACCTTTGCCGCCCTCAGGCATTACAACTACCGGCTGTGGTTCGCGGGGCAACTGGTGTCGCTGATCGGCACCTGGATGCAATCCACAGCCCAGGGCTACCTGGTTTATACGCTCACCGAGTCGCCGCGCTATTTGGGCTACGTCAGCGCGGCCGCCGGGCTGCCAAGCATCGTCTTCACGCTGACCGCCGGGGTCATCGCCGACCGGATGTCGCGGCGCACGCTGATGGTGATCACCCAAACGGCCATGATGATCCTGGCTTTCGTCCAGGCTGCGCTGACATTCAGCGGGTTGATCCAGCCCTGGCATATCATCGTGCTGGCGGCGCTCTTTGGCATCGCCCAGGCTTTCGACGCCCCCACCCGCCAGTCTTTCGTGCTCGAAATGGTTGACCGTAAAGACCTGACCAATGCGGTGGCGCTCAACGCGACGATGTTCAATCTGGCGATCATCATCGGGCCGGCTATCGGCGGTTTGATGTACGCAGCAGTCGGTCCAGGCTGGTGTTTTGCTCTGAACGGCGTCTCGTTCATCGCGATTATCATCGCACTGATGTTGATGCGGATTCAGCTTCCCGCCGCGCCGGCGCGCCAGGCTTCGGCCTTCACCGATTTGAAGGTGGGGTTGAAGTTCGTACTGTCACACCGTGTGATCCGACTGCTGATTATCAACAACGGGGTATTCAGCCTTTTGGGGTTGGGCATGATCACGCTGATGCCTGCCTGGGCGGTCGAAATTCTCAAAGGCGATTCGGCAACCAATGGGTACCTGCTCTCGGCGCGCGGGGCAGGGGCGGTGGTCAGCGCGTTGATGCTGGCATCAATCGGCAGCAGGCGCATACGCGGGAAAATCTGGACGATTGGTAGTTTCTTGCTGCCAATCTGTATGATGGTTTTCTCCGCCGTCCGAGTGTTGCCCCTGTCCATCGTGATTCTGGCCGGGATTGGCTGGTGTTTCATGGCGCTGGCAAACAGCACCAACGCCATGGTGCAAACGCTGGTGCCCGATGAGCTGCGCGGGCGGGTGATGGGCATTTACACATTGGTTTTCTTCGGCGCGATGCCGATTGGGTCATACTTCGCTGGGGAGTTGGCAGAGCGCTTTGGCGAGGCGCGAACGGTGCTGTTCAACGCACTTTTGCTGTTAGCGTTCGCGATCCTGGTCAAGCTGCTGGCGCCGTTCGTCTCGGAGTTGGAGTGAATACCTCAATGAAAAGCATCCTGAGCGTAGCCGAAGGATGCGGCTTCGACTACGCTCCAGGCTTCGACCACGCTCAGCCTGCCTGTACACAAGTATCCTGATCACGAGCGAAAATGTTATGAAATCCCGCAAGTGGCTTCTGATCCCCCTGGTTTTGTTGACCCTCACCGGCCTGGCAGGTTACCTGTGGGCATTTGCCAGCCTGCCGTCGGTTGATTCGCTCCCGGAACATCTCAACACCCCCTCGGTCCGCATCACCGATCGCAATGGGCGGCCGCTCTACGAAGTTCTCCCCGAGATCGGCGGGCGGCACACCGTCATCCCGCTCGATCAAATCCCCCTTGCACTGCGCCAGGCAACCATCGCCACCGAGGACAGCCGTTTCTACGAACATCCCGGTGTGGATTTGATCGGCATCGTCCGCGCTCTGTGGATCAATTTCCGGGGCGGCGAGACTCTGGCCGGCGGCAGCACCATCACCCAACAGGTGGCGCGCAACCTGCTGCTCGAAGCCGGCGAACGCTACGAAACCAGCCTGCGCCGCAAGCTGCGCGAGGCCATGCTGGCCTGGCAGCTCTCACGGAAACTCAGCAAAGACGATGTGCTGGCGCTCTACCTCAATCAGATGAATTACGGCGGGATGGCCTACGGCGTTGAGGCTGCCGCTCAAACCTACTTTGGCCGGCCGGTCAGTCAGCTCGACCTGGCCGAATGCGCCTTACTGGCCGGGCTGCCGCAGGCGCCCGCGCTTTACAACCCGTTCACCGACCCCGAAGCCGCCAAAACCCGCCAGGGCATTGTGCTCGGTCTGATGGTCGAGCAGGGCTTTATCACCGCTGAACAGCGCGACCAGGCCGCCCGCGAGCCGCTGGCTTACTCTGCCACGCCCTACCCCATCGAAGCGCCGCACTTCGTGATGATGGTGCGCGCCCAACTCGACAGCCTGCTCCCGCCCGAGACGGCTTATGAGCATGGCGGGCTGGTGGTGCGCACCACCATCGACCTGGATTGGCAAAAATTGGCCGAGAGCGCCATCGCCGCGCAGATCGAAAAAGTGCAGGCAGACAACGGCGGCCTGGGGCACAACATGAACAGCGCCGCTTTGGTCGCCCTCGACCCGCACACGGGTGAAATCCTGGCATTGGTTGGCAGCCCCGATTACTTCGACGCCGACACTGGCGGCGCGATCAACATGGCTATCGCCCCGCGCCAGCCCGGCTCCTCCATCAAGCCGCTGGTTTACGCCGTAGCGTTCGACCCCACCCGGCCCGATTTTTGGACCCCGGCGACGATGATTCTCGATGTTTCGACTACCTTCCTCACCCACGAAGGCGACCCGTACACCCCGTCGAATTATGATCGAATGGAACACGGCCCTGTGCTGGCGCGCACCGCGCTGGCCTCATCGCTCAATATCCCGGCGGTGATTGCGCTCGACCACATTGGGCTGACGGCGCTCTTCGACCAGGCGTCGAAGATGGGCATCGCCACCCTGCGAAACCCCGATAACCACGATCTGTCGTTAGCCCTGGGCGGCGGCGATGTGCGCCTGCTGGAGCTGACCGCAGCCTACGGGGCTTTTGCTAACGGTGGGTTTCGGCTGGCCCCGTATGCCATCGAAGAAGTCACCGATCCCGCGGGGGAAGTGCTGTACCAGTATGATGCTCCAACCCAGCCGCGCGTGCTCGATGAGCGCGTCGCCTGGCTGATCAGCGACATTCTCAGCGATAACGACGCCCGCGTGTTGGGCTTCGGCGACCACAGCATCTTGCGGCTCGACCGCCCGGCAGCCGTCAAAACCGGCACCACATCCAATTTCCACGACAATTGGGCTATTGGCTATACGCCAGAACTTGTCGTCGGCGTATGGGCGGGCAATACCAACTACGAGCCGATGCGCGACATCACCGGGCTGACCGGCGCAGCGCCCGTCTGGCACCAGTTCATGCGAGAAGCGCTGGCTAGCAAAATTGAAAGCGACTTCGTGCGGCCGGCGGGGTTGGTACAGGTGGAGATTTGCGCTCTCTCCGGGCTGCTGCCTACCCCGGAGTGCCCCTACCGCCGCTGGGAGTGGTTCATCGCCGGAACGCAGCCCACCGCGCCCGACAATCTCTATCGCACTGTGACAATTGACCGTCTCACCGGCTCGCTGGCGACGGCTGCCACGCTGCCCGAGCGCCGCGATACCCGCATTGTCCTGGATTTACCGCCCCAGGCCGCCGGGTGGGCTAACGCCGAGGGTATTCTGCTTTACGCCGATTTGTTGACCGCTTCTGCACTCCCCGGCCCGACCCAGCCAGCTTCAGCGTTGACCATCATCTCGCCCGCGCCGAACACCGTTTACCGCCTCTCCGGCAGCCTGCCGGGGAGTGCGCAAAAAATCCGGCTGGCGGCGATTGGCGAAGCCGGCCTGCGACAGGTGACGATTTACGTGGACGGTGCGCCCGTCGCGACTCTCACCGAAGCGCCCTTCGAATTCTGGTGGCCGCTGGCCATCGGGACGCATGAAGTTTGGGCCGAGGGTGTCCTGGCCTCCGGCGCGACTATGACCAGCGAGCGATTGACGTTCCAGGTCGTCGAGGGGAATAATTAGTCCATCCAGGCAAACTCTCGCTTCTGTTATCCCCTTTCCCATTTGGAAGAGGGGATAGGGGAAAAGGGGATAAGGGTTAAGGCCGCCATTAGCCGTGTTGCCGACTGGTTATCCAGCCTGGCTTTTTGGGATTTGCCGTGATACACAGCCAGCGGTAGGTGGATTGCCAATCCGACCCACACTACACCGCCGAATATGCTGGTCTGTCACGGCAACACCCAATGAACCTCCAGCCTTTTACGCGAGGAAATGTATGCAAAAAATTTACCTCTCTCTGGCCGTTGTTCTATTTTGCGGTTTGGCAATATTCAGTATCATCGGCCAAAGCCACACGCCTCAAGCCGTCATCGCCGCGGCCAATGATCTCGATATTTACACCGATTCGCTCGCTCCCGGTTGGGTAGATTGGTCGTGGAACGTGACCCATGCCTTCGACAACCCGGCCCCGGTTCATGCAGGCAGCGCGTCCATCGCGGTGACAGTCACAACCGGTTGGGGCGGGCTGTATTTGCTCAACGACACAGCGATCAGCGCCAGCAGCTACACAGCCTTGCATTTCTGGATTCACGGCGGCAGCACCGGCGGGCAAACGGTTCTGGTCAGTTTCAATACCACACCCACCTACAGCGTCACCCCGCAGGCGAATACCTGGCTCGAAGTGACTATCCCGTTCTCCGAGCTTGGCAGCCCGGCGGCGATAGGCGACCTCGTCTGGCAGGGCAGCGGAAACGATCCGCAGCCGGTATTCTATCTCGACGAGATCGCCCTCGTCGGCGGCGGAACGCCCACTCCCACCCCCGAACCCGGCGAGGGGCCGGCGCTCAGCGTGGATGCCGCGGCCAACGTTCATCCTATCAGCCCGTACATTTACGGCATGAACTTCGCCGATCAAGCCCTGGCCGCCGAGCTGCACCTGCCCGCCAACCGGTGGGGCGGCAATTCCACCACCCGCTACAACTGGCAAAACGACACCACCAATACCGGCAGCGACTGGTATTTCGAGAACGTCCCTGATGAGATTGGCGCAGCCGATCTATTCATGGCGCAAAACCAGCTTACCGGTGCGCAGTCGCTCATCACTGTGCCCCTTATCGGCTGGGTCGCCAAGAGCCGCCCGGAGGGGCATCCCTTCGATTGTGGGTTCAGCATCGAAAAATATGGCGAACAACAAGATAGAGATTGGCAATGGGACCCCGACTGTGGCAACGGGAATTATCCCAACGGAACCCCGATCACCGGCAACGATCCGCACGAAACCAGCATCGAGATCACACCCGATTTCGTCACCGGCTGGATCGCCCACATGATTGAGACCTTCGACGCGGGGAGCGATGGCAGCGTGAGATTCTACAACCTCGACAACGAGCCGATGCTGTGGCCTTACACCCATCGTGATGTCCATCCGGCGATGACCACCTACGACGAGATGCGCGACCGCACGTGGGCTTACGCGTCAGCCCTCAAGGCCGCTGATCCCCAGGGGCTAACCCTCGGCCCGGTGGTGTGGGGTTGGTGCGCCTACTTCTACTCGGCAGCGGATGGCTGCACCCCCGGCGACGATTATCACGCGCATGGGGATACCCCTTTTGTCCCATGGTATCTCCAGCAGATGCAGGCGTATGAAACTACGCACGGGGTACGGATTCTCGATTACGTAGATGTACATTCTTACCCGGAAGCCGATGGGGTCTCGTTAGCCCCGGCTGGGGACGCGGCTACCCAGGCGCTGCGCCTGCGTTCGACGCGCTCCCTTTGGGACCCCACCTATACTGACGAGAGCTGGATCGGTCAGCCGGTGACTCTCATCCCGAGGATGAAACAGTGGGTTACAGAGAATTATCCTGGCACAAAACTGGCGATCACCGAATACAACTGGGGCGCGCTCGACCATATCAACGGCGCGCTGGCGCAGGCCGATGTGCTGGGCATCTTTGGCCGGGAGGGTCTCGACCTGGCAACTTTGTGGGGGCCGCCGGAAACAGACCAGCCGGGAGCGTATGCCTTCCGCATGTATCGCAACTACGATGGGCAGTGCCATACTTTTGGCCAGACCAGCGTCCAGGCCGCCAGCGCCGACCAGAGCCGGGTGGCGGTCTACGCCGCGCGGCGCTATAACGATGGCGCGCTGACCCTGATGGTGATCAACAAAACCACGGAGCCGCTGACCAGCACCGTCTCGCTGGCGAATTTCGACCCGGCCGGAACCGCCCAGGTTTTCCAGTACAGCGCCGCCAATTTGGCCGCTATCGTGCAGCAGCCCGACCAGCCAGTAAGCGCCGCCGGGTTCACCACTCTCTTTCCGGCTGAGTCCATCACGCTGATCGTAATACCCCCCGCAATTCCGCATCAAAATCTGTATTTGCCCATTGCGTATACAGAATAAAGCAGAAAAGCCATAACCCGTTCTTGAAATTGCGGATACAGAACATCCGTGTGCTTTTCCAACAAAGATTGCATGGGTAGATGAAAATTTCGCGACAAAGGCGCATTGAGCGTAGTCGAAACGTGCATTTCTGCCGAGAGAACAGGCTTCGACTGCGCTCAGCCTGCCTGTTCCCACAAAATATTCATCTACTGAGCATGGGTCAGGCCCTAAAAATGAGACCGAAGTGGCGTTTGCTGCCCGATTGCAGAGATATTTCTGAGACACCTCTTTCTTATAATCGAGCTAATCAACCATACATCAGAAAGGAGAATTTTGCCATGAGAACTACGTTCTTTTCGACATCTGTAAAACTCGGCCTGGCAATGATCCTGCTCGTGACACTCCTGGGGACCCATCTCTCCCCGGCGCGAGCCGCCAGTTTTGTGGTGGATACCCCAATTGACGATGCCCTGGCTCACGACGCCAACCCCGGCGACGGTGTTTGCGGTGACAGCTGGGGCTATTGCACCCTGCGGGCTGCAATCGAGGAGGCCAACGCACTGACGGGTAACGATACGATCACTTTCAACGGTACCATGAGCATCACATTAAGTTCATCGGAGGGCGGACTGGAGATCAATGACACCGTCCAACTCGATGCCAGCACGGTATGGAACACAGCCCAGGACCGGCCTGGCGTAAGCCTCAGCGGCGGCGATCAAAGCTTTGATTGTTTGCGCATCTACGCAACCGGCGCCGAAATCTACGGTTTGCACATACATAGCTGCAATAATGCCATTGACATTTACGGTTCATCCAACACCATCGGCCGCTGGGGGCAGGGCCAGCGCAACGTGCTGTCGAACAACGCCGACGCAGGCATCTTTCTTAGTAGCAGCAACGCACATCATAATCTCATGCAGTCCAATTGGATCGGATTGAGCATCGCCGGGGATGCCAAAGCTCCCAATGGGGTTGGAATCAAACTTTTCGGCGGCGCTCATCATAACGATATTGGCGGCCAAACGGCAGCCGCCGGCAATTATATTTCGGGCAACGGAGCCGGAGTTCTCATTGACCAGCCATCCAGTGGTTACAACCGAATCGGGGGAAATGTCATCGGCTTGCCAGCCGTCGGGACACAGGATACAGGCAATGAGTATGACGGGGTACTGATTACCGCGCCCAACACAACCATTGGCGCCAGCCCTATGGCGCCCAACACAATTGCAAACAATGGGTGGAGCGGCATCCATATCGTTGACGGCCAAAACAATGATGTTTTCAACAACACGATCACCGGCAACACAGAGGATGGCGTCAGGATAGACGGGGCAAGCGCAACGGGCAACTCCATCAAATACAATAGTATTTACCACAACGGGGGCAAAGGCATCCGCCTCCAAGGGAACGCCAACGGCGGTATCCTGATACCCACGATCACCTCAGCCGACGCAAGCAGCGCATCGGGCACTGCCTGCATCAATTGCGCCGTACAGATATTCTCGGATAGCGAGGACGAAGGCGAAATCATGTATAGCGAAATCATCGCCGATGGCAGCGGCAATTGGAGCTATAGCGGCGCACTCAGCGGGCCATACATTACCGCTGTCAACACCGATGTAACCACAGGGAACACATCCGAATTCTCATTGCCATTTACCCTGGCCGGGAGCAACCAACCACCCAATGTTCCCGCTAACCCCTCGCCGGCAAACCAGGCAACCGGGGTTTCGCTGACCCCCGCCTTGAGCTGGACAGGCGGCGATCCCGATGGAGATACCGTAAATTACGGCCTTTACATGGCAGATAGCATCACGGCTACGCTTTCACTTGTGTGGAGCGGGCAGTCAACATCTCATGCCCTGACGCAGCCACTATTGCCAAACCATACCTACTACTGGCAAATCAATGCCTATGATCAAGCTGAGGGTACTACAGGACCGAAGTGGTCTTTCACCACGCTCAATCCCGGGGCAAATTATCAGATATTCATCCCGCTTGTCCTGAAACATTGAGCCAGCTTCTCTGTTGCTGCCAGATCATCCTTGTCAAAGTAGAACATAAGTGCTATTATTGGCGCATCACCCACAAAACCAGATTTTTTCAAGGAGGATCACCATGAACCAACTGATAGCTGTCTGCGGGCTGGATTGCGCGGCTTGTCCCGCGTACATCGCTACCCAGGCCAACGACGAAGCCGCTAAAGAGCGCGTGGCGGCTCAATGGCGGGTGGAGTTCAACGCCCCCAACATCACCGTCGCCAGTATCACCTGCGATGGCTGCCTGGCCTTCGACGGGCGGCGATGCAGTCACTGCCAGGAATGCCCGCCGCGGCTGTGCGCCGTCGAGCGCGGCCTGCAGAACTGCGGGCAGTGCCCCGATTACGGCTGCGAAAAGATCAGCCAGCTCCTGGGTTTCATGCCCGAGGCGAAAGTGCGGCTGGATGCCATCCATGCTGCGCTGTGACTCGCTCCCTTCGGGAGCCAACCCCCGAAAAAGAATGGCGCTGCCGCACATTTGTGCGGCAGCGCCATTCTTTTTCGGTTTATTTCTGAGATGCACTCACGGCTCCACAGTCAACACCACCGGCGCTGACCCGCCGTTGACGCTCGGGTTGTAATAGTCATAGGCATTACTGGCGAAAGTCTGCGCTACGAGAGGGAACCTGGCTTGCAAGTGGTAGGTGAAGTGCAGCGGATTCCCATAACTCAGGTTGCGCACGTACAGGATGATCTGCCGCCCGGTCAATTCGTAGCGTTCGATGGTTGGGAAGGCGTAATCTTCGGGGACATCGTTGTAGTACGCCACCAACGCGTCGAGATCCTCGGTTGACACCGTGAAGCCGGGGGGCAATCCCAGGTCAATGATGGCCTGATCGGCTGCCGCGCCCTGCTGGTTGAGGGTCACCATCACTGCCACACCGACGGTATCGTTCACCGCCAGCTCGGTGCGGTCATAAGACAGATCAATACTCACCAATTCTTCGCCGCCGGCAAGCTCCGGGTACTCCACGAGTTTCTCCCACGGCAGATAGTAGCTCCCCGAAATCTGGTACATCAGGTTGCCTTTGCCTTCCACGGTGATCGAAACTACATTCTCGCCGGGATTCACATCGGAGAACGAGATGAGCTGCACGACATCGAAGTTTTCGGGCGTGACCGACACTGTATGGGCCTGGCTGCCATTCAAAGTCACCGTTACTGCTGCATCTACATTTTCTGCACCCATGCGCACGCTTTGGAGTAACGCCTTGAGCGCCATCACCGTGGCTTGCGTCGTCTCCCAGGTGCCGAAGCTGTCTTTGCCTTTGACCAGGAAAGTCGGCGCGGCGTTGATGATATCGGGATGGGAATCGGCCCGCAGGAGAGCCAGCGCCGCCAAAGCCGTCGTTTCCAGATTGCCGGCCTGCCCGTAGCCGCCCATCATCGTCTCTCCGCCAGTTTCCCAGTAGGCCACGTTGCCATCCACGGTCGCCATCGCAGCCAGCCGGTCGAGTACAGCCTGGGTGGCCGATTGGACTTTGCCACTAGACTGCGTGTCGGCGGCGACCAGCGCATTCGTCACGAGCGCCAGAATGTAAGCATCTTCCGCCGCGCCGGAGTTTTCCCGCAGGTATGAGACACCCTGCTCGACACGTCCATCGCTGCCGAACCCGGCATCTGCCAACGCCCAAACGATGTATGCCGTCACCGGCAGCCGGTCGGTCTGCCCGGTCAGCGTGCTCTCGTGGAAGCCTTCCAGCCCCTGCCAGGAGCCGTCTCCGCTCTGCTGGTTCATCAGCCACTCAGCGGTGCGCCGGATGAGATCTGGATCAACATCGTGGACGCGGCTCATGTCGTTGAATTCCATGATCCCGTAGGCGGTGAGCATCGGGTCGGCGGGGGCCTCGCCGAAGAGCGAGAAACCACCGCCCGAAACCTCGAAAGTGGTCAAACGCTGGTAGCCCAGGTTGATATATTCCTCGGCCTTCATCTGCACTTCGGGCGAGGTCTGGTTGGTGGTTTTCAGATAGTCGAGCACCATCACATTGGGATAGGTAGTCGAGGAAGTCTGCTCGAAACAGCCATTGGGCATGCGCAGCAAGCTGTCGAGGCCTTCCACAACCTGGCTGACAACTCCGGGGTAGATTTTGACCACCAGCGATTGTGTGCCGGGGATGGCATCCGCCGGAATGGAGATCGTCTGCTGGACCGGCTCGCCCGCCGTCAGGCGGTCGGACTGAGCGAAGGGAATCTGCATCCCGTTGGGATACACCCGCACGGGCTTCTGAATGGCGTCGGACATCTGCGACCCATAGGCAGTGACAGTGAACTGTTGGTTAGCGCCAAAATCCTTCGCCCGGATGCGGAAGTACACGACTGTGATGTCGTTGCCCCCGATGGTGATCTCCTTCGTCGCTTCGTCGAGCAGGTCAAACCAATCTGTCGGGGTCAGCTCCAGGCGGACGGTTTGTGCATCCGCCAGGTAGTTGAACACACCCACGGGAACAGAAACCTCGTCTCCCACGGTCAGCGCCAGCGGCAAATCCAGGTCAATGAAGAAATCCTGAAAAACGCGCAATCCTGCTGTAGCGCTGCCCAGCCGCCCGTCTTGGGTCGAAGCGAGGGCGGTCATACGCCAGGTGGTGATGCTGTCAGCGACGGGGAAATCGAGGTGCAGGAAGCCGTTCTCATCGGTCACAGCATCAGGCAGCCACAACATCGTCTCGGGGAAGTATTGCCGCAGGCGCGGCGGCTCGCTGGCGCCGGCAGCGCCGCCGCCGCTCTCCTGTCGTTCATCAGCCATGGCGGGCGCAGCCGTTGGCGCCGGCGCCATCGGCGGAAGCGCGGCGTCGAATGCCTTCCACTCGACCTCAACGGCCACCACTCTTTGATTCATGCCGCCTGCGAAGCCGTCGTTCAGATAGACGTTCGATTGAGCTACCTGCGCCAGCGCCGGCAACCCTCCGAACGTCAGGGCCAGAGCCAACGCCAGGGCAGCCACAGCCGGGACCATCTTTCGGTCGAAGGCATACCCGACAGAGCGCAGCAAAAACGCCAGCAAAAGCGCGCCAAAAGCCGCCAGCCCCCAGGCAATAACGGTCATTTCTGTACTCAAGCCAGCCCGCCCAAGCGCGAAAACCATGAAACCGGCGGCGAGCGCGGCCAGGGGCAGGATGACTACAATGCCTGCCAGCAGCCATTCCCTGCGCCGCAAGGCGTAGATGGCGAGAGTCGCCCAGGCTGCCAGGGCAATCAGCCACAGAACAGCAATGGCCGACTCTCCTACCCAGTTCGCGAAGATCGTGATGCGTCCGAGTATGGTTTGCCCCAGCCAGCTATCGCTTACCGGCCACAGCAGGAACACCAGCAACGCTGCCACGCTGAACAACAACGTGGTCGAAACGCTGCGCCAGAGAGATTTTTCTCGCCATATCGCCATAAAGCTCAGGAGTATCGCCATGAACGGCAAGAACACGAACAGGCTATACATTGCTTTGCTCAACCCGGCGAAGTAGGTTTGCTGTCGAGTGTAAGCCCGCTGCATGGCATCGTTGTGAGAATTTGCGTCGAGGGTGAACCCGCCAGCGGAAGGCGCAGCCGCAGCCAGCGAAGCCTGGGCGGCCTTGCCCACCGCATCGCGCAGCGTTGGATCGGTGATCTCGCTGCCCGCCGGGGAGACAAGATCCGGGATGCTCAACCCGTGCAGTTCGTATTTGGGCTGGAGCAGTTCGCTTTCCAGCATGAAATACAGCTTGGCAAAACCAGGATCCTGCTCGGCGAGTTCGAACACCGATTCATCCACAATCGCCAGCCCAATGGCTGATGATGCACCGCCGCCATCCTGCCCGCTGACCTGAACATCCACGCCGGCTGTGTCACCCGGACGGTAGGTGTCGCTCCCGGCAGAGATGGATACATTCAACTCGTCGGCGTGATCCACCACCACCAGCCGGGTATCGCGGGTGATGCTGCCGGAAGAAAGGAGTTTGTAGGCATGCAATTCCAACGTTCCGTACAAATCGGGCGTCAGGTCAACCACGACTTCGGCGCGCCCGCCGGTCACTTCCACGGCGCGGGTGCTCACCGTCTGGCCTTCGCGCACGATGTCGAGATACACCGTCCCCTGCGGCTGCGAGGTCAGGATGGTCAAAGCCATGGCGTCGCCCACCCGATAGATCGGCTGTTCGGGACGCAGCAGCACGGTTTCCTCGAACCACTCGCCTTCGAAATAGAGTTCGCGCTGCACCGTGTTTCCATGGGAGTCGGTCGCCTGTAAGTAAAGATACTGGTAAGGCGATTGGGGCGTCATCGCTATTTCGGCCAGGCCATACGCGCCGGTCTCGGCAGTAAACTGCTGTCCGCTGTCAATGGTCACGGTCACGCTGGCTTCGGCGGGCGCGCCATCCGGGTAGGAGGTCAGCACATACAGAATATTCTCGACTCCCTGGCGGAATTGCCCGCCCTCCGGGATGGCTTCGATGAGCAGTGTGCTCTGCGCCACCGGCAGCGACAGGTTGGAAATCTCGGCGTGCTGCGCCAGATCGGTCACGGTCGCTTGCAGGTAAAACCGCCCCATACCGCCTTCCAACTCAGTCCCGGCGATATAGCCGGGAAGATCGAACTCGAACTCATAATCCCCGCTCTCGTCGGTCATTCCTTGCAGGCTGAAAACCACCGTTTTAGCGACATCGAAGGTGTAACCCTCGACCAAAATCGTCCCACCTGCCACCGGTTTGCCGAAAAAGTAGTTAGCGCTCAACGATCCGACGACGTGCTGCCCCGGTTGGTAGTAAGGGCGCTCGGTGGTCATCTCCACATCGAACTTGGGCAAAACGTAGTGATCAACCGTCACTGTCTTCTCGGACGAAGTATTCCCCAGCGTGGCGGTGATCTTATATGGTCCAGTGTTGACCTCGCTGGCGAGCTGGAAATCCGTGGAGGCAACGCCAAACTCGGAAGTGGTTAACGTCTGACGGAAAACCTTGTTGCCCTTGCCATCGGCGATGACGACTTCCAGGGATTGAGCAACCGCCGGGCGCAGATCGAACGAGCCGAGGGCCAGCAGCCGCAGGCGAATGATCTGCCCCGGCTGGTAGAGCGGCTTGTCGGTAGTCAGCAGCACGCGGTAATCGCGCGCCACCGTCACCGCCCGCTCGATGGTATCTTCGCCGAGACTGGACTTCGTTGCGACGATGAGATTTTGGCTGGGATCGGCGGTTTCGGGAACGTCGAAGGCAACGTTGGCTGTTCCCAGGTGATCGGTGACCCCGCTGAAAAGCTGGATGGCTTTCCCCCCGGCGGCGGGCCGCATCGAGACTGCGATTGCGGCCCCCGCCAATGGCGATGCGTCTTTGCTGTCGCGCACCAACACGCGCACAGCGGCCTGGCTGCCGGGCGTAAAACGGTTTTGCCCGACGATGATCGTTTCATGCTGGCTGATATTCTGCGGCAAGTCGGCATAGTAAGCGGTCAATACCCACAAGCCGGCGATCATTAGAAAGATAAAAGCCAGCAGAGCAAAAGCGGTGATGATTTTTGACATGGCGTCTCCTCCTGGGCCGGTTTGCGACCCACTGAAATGACGGCGAGGCCGATTGGCTGGTTCCGGTTTCGGGAATCCTGCTTGCCGACCCGCTGGAGATGTGCTAAAGTAGTTCATCGGACTGCTCCAAGGGGACGACAGTCCCCGGTTTCGCCGGATTTTCATCCGGCATGAGCAAGAATTTTCATTAACTGATACTCCTTGATACATGGCTGCCGTTTTTATAAGTTTTTCGACTCAGAGGATAGTTATGAGACTCAAACTCACCATGACCACATTTACACTCCTATTGTTAACAGCCTGCAACTACAGCGATCACAAGGCTTTACCAACGGCCATCATTCCTGCAACGATTGGTGCCAGGATCCAGCCAACTCAAACCGCTAAAGTTACACTATCACCAACATTAACCTCAACACCAACCCCAACCTTCACCGCGACTATAGCCCAAACATCTGCCCCAACCGCACCTACCATCTGGACGCCAGTAGTCAGTTTAGATGCCGAAGGTGTGCCTATAGCTTTGGTTCCTGCTGGATCGTTCGAAATGGGAGGGGTGTGTTATCGGGACTCTTGCCCATTGCATGAAGTCTCTCTGGATGCCTTTTACATAGACATTTACGAGGCAACGAATTCGGTGTATGCCAGATGTGTCTCTGCTGGCATCTGCCAACCGCCAAGCCAAACGACGTTGCTTACCGGTGAAATTTACTATGGAAACCCTACTTATGACAACTACCCGGTCAATTTTGTCAGTTGGGACGACGCCAAAATATACTGTGAATGGCGTGACGCCAGGCTTCCTACTGAAGCGGAGTGGGAAAAAGCCGCCCGAGGCGGTTTGGATGGTAAAAAATACCCCTGGGGAGATAACCTCTCGACATGCGAAAAAGGAGTTGCCACCGGCGCGAACAAGTGGGATTGCAATCACTATGCTCCAGTCGAGGTAGGCAGTTATAGCCCAAATGGTTTCGGTGTTTATGACATGGCCGGCAACATGCAAGAATGGGTTGCGGATTGGTTCGACAAAGATTATTATCTTCAGTCCCCTGCCCACAATCCAACAGGCCCAGCCACTGGTCAAAGGCGTGTCTTACGAAGCGGTCCAATTGCCTTTTCTGTTGAACCCTGCTACGTATATGCTCGATATGAATTTCCGCCATATGGTTATGATATTGATATCGGCATTCGCTGTGCGCGAACTCCTGACAATTGAGAGGTGATGATATGTCTACAATCCAACGCTTTCTGATCCTGGCAACGTTATTGTTGTTTCTCCTGACACCGCAGAGCAGTGTCAGGGAGGGGCGCCGGTCTCTCAGACACGGCGCGAAACGTCGGGTTTCTTCGCACCGCAGAGCGGTGTGAACAGCGGAGGTAGCGCGTGGATCAACCCATCAGTCAAACCATCCGAGGGTACATTCTCCACGAATGCCTGGGCCGTGGAGGATTTGGCGCGGTCTACCGGGCTGTTCAGCCCTCGATAGACCGTGAGGTCGCCATCAAAGTCATCCTGCCGGAATATGCCAACCACCCGGATTTCATCCGCCGCTTCGAGTTCGAAGCGCAGGTGATCGCCCGCCTCGAACACCCGCACATCGTCCCACTATACGATTACTGGCGCGAGCCGGATGGCGCTTACCTGGTGATGCGCTACCTGCGCGGCGGCAGCCTGCGCCAGGCGCTCAAAGAAGGCGCATGCCCAATCCAGCAAGCGGTCTCTTTACTCGATCAGATCGCCAGCGCGCTTGCAATCGCCCATCAGCAGGGGGTTATTCATCGGGACATTAAACCCGAAAATATCCTGCTCGACGAACACGGCAATGCCTACCTCTCCGATTTTGGGATCGCCAAGGATATCACCCGCCGCGAAGAGACTGACGCTGGCATGGTCACCGGCTCGTTGGCTTACATTGCGCCAGAACAGGCGCAAGGCGGACTGGTTTCTCCGGCCAGCGACCTGTACAGCCTGGGCGTGATGATGTTCGAAGTCCTGACCGGTCGCCATCCCTTCCACGGCTTGACCCCTACGGCGATGATGCTGAAGCATTTATCCGACCCTCTGCCGCCGGTGCGAACAGGGTG
>DYIZ01000023.1:0-19426 GCA_020723385.1 Candidatus Aquidulcis sp. | reverse complement strand
GTGCCCCGACCTGCCCGATGCGTTGGAAGATGTCATCCAGCAGGTCACGGCCAAAGACCCGGCGGCCCGTTACCCCGATGCGCAAGCGTTCGCATCAGCTTTCCGGGCTGCGATCGGCATGGGTACAGATATTGTGACAAATGTGGTTATACCCGTTCCCCCGGAGACAGTGCCGCTGATCGTACCCAACCCCTATAAGGGGTTGCGCGCTTTCGACGAAGCCGATGCGCGTGAATTCTTTGGGCGGGAGGCGCTCGTCGAGAAACTGATTCGCCATCTCTCCGAGGATTCGACTCGTCCGGGGCAGGTTTCCCGCTTCCTGGCGGTCGTCGGCCCATCGGGGAGCGGCAAATCATCGGTGGTCAAAGCCGGGCTGATCCCCGCCTTGCGGCGCGGCGCGCTGCCCGGTTCTGAAAAATGGTTCATCATCACCCTCACACCGGGGAATCACCCGCTCGAAGAACTGGAAATCGGCCTGCTGCGTATGGCGGTGACGCAGCCGCCCGGCTTGATGGAGCAGCTTTGCCGCGACGAGCGCGGCCTGCTGCGGGCGGCGCGGTTGGCGCTCCCTGGCGAAACCAGCGAGCTGGTGCTGATCATTGACCAGTTCGAGGAGCTTTTTACGCTGGCCGAAGATAAAAACGAGACGGCCCATTTTCTTGCTCTTTTGTTTGCCGCCGCCAGCGACCCCCGTTCCCGGCTGCGCATCATCATCACCCTGCGCGCCGACTTTTACGACCGCCCGCTGGCTGCGCCGAACTTCAGCAGCCTGGTGCAGCAGCACACTGAAGTGGTTGTGCCGCTGACTGCCGAGGAGCTGGCGAGCGCCATCCAAAAACCAGCTCTCAACGTGGGAGCGGTATTCGAGCCAGGGCTGGTCGCTACAATCGCAGCGGATGTCAGCCAGCAGCCCGGCGCGCTGCCGCTGCTGCAATACGCGCTCACCGAGCTGTTCGAGCAGCGCCAGGGCAGCCTGTTGACCCAAAGCGCCTACAAATCTTTCGGCGGCGTAATGGGTGTTCTGGGTGGCCGCGCTGAGGAGGTATATGCCAGCCTGGACAAAGCCGAACAGGAAGCGGCGCGGCAGCTTTTCTTGCGGTTGGTGACGCTTGGCGAAGGGACAGAAGACACCCGGCGGCGGGTGTTGCGAGCAGAACTGGAAGCGTTGACCGTTGACTGGAGACCGTTGACCGTGGGTGAAACATCCGCCGCGCCAGTCTACGGTCAACTGTCCTCGGTCATCCAATCTTTCGGCCACGCCCGCCTGCTGTCATTCGACCGAGACCCGGCGACGCGCGCCCCCACCGTCGAAGTGGCGCACGAGGCGCTGCTCCACGAGTGGCCGCGCCTGCGGGATTGGCTGGACAATGGCCGCGCCGACATCCGCCAGCAGCGGTTGTTAGCCAACGCCGCCGCCGAATGGCAGGCCGCCAACCGGGAGGCGAGCTTTTTGCTGCACGGGGCGCGGCTGAGCCAATTCGAGGGCTGGGCGGCAAGCCGCCAGATCGCCCTGACATCCGACGAACACCGCTTTCTCGAAGCCAGCCTGGCCGACCGCGACGCCCAGGCACAGGCCGAAGCCGACCGTCAGCAGCGCGAGCTGGAAACCGCTCAAAAACTGGCCGCCTCCGAGCGCCAGCGCGCCGAAGAACAATCTCGTTCTGCGGCCAGTTTACGGAAGCGCGCTGTTTATCTCTCTGCCGCGCTGTTGGCGGTTGCTGTCCTGGCAATCATTTCGATTGTTCTCGCCCGGCAAGCCAATCTCAGCACACGGGCCGCCGAAGCCAACGCGATGCAGGCGCGCACGGCGGAAGCGCAGGCAGTGCAGGAACAGATCGCCGCTCAACAGCAAGCTGATCTGGCGTTCTCCCGCGAGCTGGTGGTGGCGGCAAATTACAACCTGACGATTGACCCGGATTTGAGCCTGCTTTTGGCGCTGCAAGCCATCTCGATCACCAATACCTGGGATATGCAGGATGCCCTCCACCAGGCGATCCAGGCGACGCGGGTAAGAATGACTCTGCCGGTTGGGGGCAGTTATCCCCTGGGAATTGATTACAGCCCCGACGGGAAATTATTCGCCACGGGCCTGGGGGATGGCAGAATCATCGTATGGGAATCAGCCAGCGGGGAAAAACAGCTCACCTTGCAAAACGGCCAAAAGCAAGTCTACGATGTCGCCTTCAGCCCGGATGGCAGATGGCTGGCCGCCGGGGGCGGCGACAAAACCGTCACGATTTGGGATCCAGCTACCGGTGAGGCGATCACGACGTTAACCGGTCACACCGACTGGATCAGCAGTTTGGCTTTCACCCTGGATGGCAAGCGCCTGGCTTCCGCCGGAGGCGATGGGCAAGTTATCATTTGGGATTTCTCGAATCCACCGTCGGCCACACGGCTGTTCACGCTGTCACACCCGGAGGCGGTTTTGGAGGTTGCATTCAGCCCGAATGGCGCGTTCCTGGCAGCGGCGGTCAACGATGGCACGGCTGTGATTTGGGATACCGCTTCTGGCGAGCAGGTTTTCACGCTGCCAGCCAGTCCAGCGACGGTTTACAGCGCGGCCTTTAGCCCGGATGGGTCGCGGCTCGTCACGGGCGGCGGGGATGGGATCGTCAAAATTTGGGACCTTTCGACTTCCCTGGCGACCCGCGCTGTCACGGAAACAAATGTTGTCGCGCTGGCGGGTGTTCACCGCTTGGCCGTGAGCAGTGTGGCGTTTACGCCCGATGGGCAGTTCCTCGTCACCGCCAGCCAGGAAGGCATCGCCACCGTGTGGGATACGATGACCTTCGAGGCTATTTTCACCCTGACCGGCCACAAAGCTGCGGTGGACGGACTGGCTATTTCGCCAGATGGACAATTTGCCGCCACCATCAGCCGGGATGGGACGCTCAAGATGTGGGACCTGGCTCTCACCGGGAATCAGGAGGTTCTCGATTACCCCTTGGGGGGCGGCATCGTTGCCGGGAACTTCACCCCAGACGGCTCGCGTCTGATCACCTTCGGGAGCGGCAACCTCGCCGTGATCCAGGATATCGCCTCCGGCCGACAGCTTTCCAGTCTCACCATCGCAATCCCCGAAGGCCGCTCAGTAAACGGCATCACCCTCAGCCCGGATGGCAGCCGCATCGCGACGATCAGCTACGAGACTGTCTTTCTTTGGGACGCAGCCACTGGCGCGCTACAGCAAACACTCAGCGGCCACAAACAATTTATCAACAGCCTGGTTTTCAGCCCGGATGGAAAATTTTTGGCGACCGCCAGCGACGATAACACGGCCCGTGTGTGGGACGCGGCGACCGGCGCGCCGCGGCTGACGCTGGCGCACGACGCTTCAGTCCGCCTGGTCGCCTTCGACCCCGCCGGAGATTGGCTGGCGACCGTTGACGACGATCACATCATTCGAACCTGGGATTTAGCCAGCGGGAGGCCGATTTCGCAAATGGAAGGGCACACGCTGGTCATCATGGATGTCGCCGTCAGCCCGGACGGCGCGCGCCTGGCGACTTGCAGTATAGATGGAACCGCCCGGATTTGGGACATCGCTTCCGGAAAGGAATTGCTCAAGCTTGCCGGCCACACCGGCAGCGTGATCGGCGTCGCTTTCGACCCCACCGGCAGCCTGCTGGCAACCATCAGCGCCGACGGGACCACACGCCTGTGGGACGCTGCCGCCGGGCAGCAACTGCTCACGCTGGACAGCCAGCAGCCGGGGATTGATGTGATCTTCAGCCCCGACTCCGCCCACCTGGCCACCATGAGCCTGGATAGGGTCATCCGCACCTATGCGCTGCGCCCGGATGAGCTGACACAGATCGCCATGTCCCGCCTCACCCGCTGGTGGACGCCCGCGGAATGCCAGCGATACTTGCACACGGCGGTGTGCCCGGCCAGACCCTGACGTTCCCACAAATCCAGAAAGTGACAGTCACCAGGCATTTAAGCGATTTTCTGACCTGATCCGAAAAGGCAAAACTCCGCACTTCAATATTCCGTGCAGAATGCGCGACCTCCAGGTTTGCCGTGACGCCCCTCCACCGTAGGTCGGATTGGCAATCCGACCTACGCCATCCGTTGACCCGTTTGACACCCGTCCCATTTCAACTTAGAATAGCCACGCCATGAAAACCATTCGCGCCATAGGGGTCATCCTGCTTCTCGTCACCACGCTGGCTGCCGGCTACGCCCTGCCCGCCCGCGCCGACGATCCCGACTGGCAAATCCCCCAGACCATCCGCGTGCGCGTCACCGGCCGGCCCGAAGTGTGCGACCTCAGCGCGCCTTACGTGGTCAAAGTCATCCCTTTCAAGGATTACGTCAAACGCGTGCTCCCCTCCGAGTGGGAGGGCGGCTGGCCGGTCGAATCCTACCGGGCGGGGGCCATCGCCGTCAAAATGTACGCCTGGTATTGGATCGAGCGCGGCGGCAAATGGCCCGACGCCGACGTATACGACTCCATCTGCGATCAGGTGTACAACCCACGCAAGACCTGGCGCGCCACCGATCAGGCCGTGGAAGACACCTGGAATTGGGCGCTCACCCGCAACGGACAGATCTTCGAGACCCGCCACAAACAGTCCGACGCATTCGGCTGCTCGGCCCCTTTCTGCATGGAGCAGCTACTCACCCGCGACCTGGCCCGCGCCGGTTACACCTGGGATGACATCCTGCGGGAGACTTACGGTACCGTGAAACTGACCGCGCTGAACCTGCCGGAAACCGGTTTTGCTTTGAAATTCGATGGCGATGGGCGGGTGATGCTCCCGGTGGATGATCTCCTCTCGCAGGATTTCACCATCGAGTGGCAGCAAAAGATGACTGGAACCACAGGGGATACATCACCCGATGATTGCGGCCCCTCCTGGGATTGGCAATCTGCGCCGCTGTTGCTGGATGGCGGCAACTTTGGCGTGGCGCTGGCGGGCGACCGCCTTGCCTTCGGGGCGGCGACCGCCACCGGGGATAGCCTGACCCTGTGCGGCCAGGCCCGCCTCGCCGACCGGGAATGGCGGCATCTCGCTATCCAACGCCGCGCCGCCGACGGCGCACTGTGGCTGTTCGTGGACGGCCGTCTCGAAAACTCGGCCAGCCATTTCGATGGGGTCATTTCGCCAACGCTCCAAATCACCCTGGGCGACGGTTTCACCGGCTGGCTGGACGAGCTGCGCATATCGAATATCATCCGTTACGAGGACGATTTCACCCCGCCAGAGGCTGTTTTCCATTCCGATGAGTACACGATTGGACTGTATCATTTCGACGAAGGCCTCGGCAACCCGGCGGGCAGCGTGCGCCTCGGCGCAGAGTGGTCACGCTCGACCCTGTTCCTGCAAATTCACCCGTTTTACCTGCCCATCATTCGGAGATGACCCGTATGAAGCCTCAACCCAACCGCGTCCGATCCCCTGTCAAACGCCTGCGCGCCGAGCGATATTTGCTGGTCACATTGCTGAGTTTTGCCTCCTCGGTGGCGCTGACGCGGCTGTTCCTGTATCTCACCGGCTACCCGCAGATTGGGGGCGGCGGGCTGCATATTGCCCATGTGCTGTGGGGCGGGGTGCTATTGTTCGCGGCCTGCATCGTCATGCTGACAGTCGCCAACCAGTGGGGCTATACGATCGGGGCAATTCTGACCGGGGTAGGCGTTGGGCTGTTCATTGACGAGGTGGGCAAATTCATCACCCAGAACAACGATTATTTCTACCCGGCAGCCGCGCCGATTATTTACGCTTTCTTCCTGCTGACCGTGCTGGTGTATTTCCAGGTTCGACGCCCGCCGCGCAAAAACACGCGTGTCGAGCTGTATCACGCTTTCGAGGCGCTGGAGGAAGTGCTCGATCACGATCTCGACCCGCAGGAGCACGCCGCGCTGGCCGCGCGCCTGAAATGGATTACTGCACAGGCTGATAAAGAGCCAAACCATGCCCGGCTGGCTAAAGAGCTGTTAGAGTTCCTGCGCAGCCGTCAATTGCACCTGGCTCCCGATGAATATACCCTCATCGAGCATATCCAAAGCGATGCCGGGGCGCTGGCCGGGAGACATGTGAGCCTGCCGCGCCTCAAAATTGTCCTCGTCGTGGGGTTGGCCGGGCTGGGATTTGTCGCCGCGGCGCAGTTGGGTCGGCTTCTGCTGACAGTTGTCACACCAGGCACTTTCAACAATACCCTCACGGCAATGATGGCCTCGGTGGATTTACGCGCTTACCCGGTCAACCCGGTGTGGTTTATCGCGAACATCTTGCTAACCGGACTGAACGGCCTGCTTCTCCTTGCGGGCGCCGTGCTGCTGGCGACAAAACGTGAACGTCTCGGTTCGAGCCTGGGATTCTACGGACTGCTGATCTCGCTGACGGTCGTCAACCTGCTGGTGTTCTATTTTCACCAATTTTCAACCATCGGCCTGGCGGGTATCCAGTTTGCAGTGCTTTTGGGCCTGCTATATTATCGGAGAAAGGCGGGAAAGGCAGTGATCAGTGATCAGTAATCAGTGATCAGTACCCTGGCAATTGTTCACAGATGACTGTTCACTGATGACTGATGACTGATGACTGATGACTGATAACTGATTACCGAAAACGGAGCCTCCATGAACTTCAACCACTACTTCACCAACGATGAAATCGCCAAGACCTTGAAGGGATGGGCCAAGAAATATCCTCACCTGGTCGCGCTGACCACCATCGGCGAGAGCCACGAGAAGCGCCCCATCTGGCTGCTGACGGTCACCAACCAGGAGACCGGCAACGACACCGACAAGCCTGCGGTGTGGGTAGACGCCAACATTCACGCCACCGAGCTGGCCGGCGCGACTGCCGCACTGCACCTGGCTCACACGTTATTAACTGGCTATGCGCAGGACGCACGCATCACCCGCCTGCTCGATACATCCACGTTTTACATCGTGCCGCGTGTTAATCCCGATGGGGCCGAGGCGGCGTTCAGCATCCCGCCGCGTTTCGTCCGCTCCGGGGTGCGCCCCTACCCCTTTGCTGAAAAAGAAGACGGCCTGCACGAAGAAGATATGGACGGCGATGGGCGCATCCTGCAAATGCGCATCCCCGACCCCAACGGCGATTGGAAAATCAGCGCGCTCGATCCCCGGTTGATGGAAAAACGCGCCCCGGATGAATTCGGCGGGATGTACTATCGCCTGTTGGTGGAGGGACGCGTCGAGGGCTTCGACGGCTACACCATCCGGGATGCGCGCAGTCTGGCCGGGCTGGATTTCAACCGCAATTTTCCCTTCGAGTGGCGGACCGAGGGCGAGCAGAGCGGCGCTGGCCCCTTCCCCGCCTCCGAGCCGGAGACACGCGCTCTCACTGAGTTCGTCGCCGGGCATTACAACCTCAACGCGGCCATCACCTTCCACACCTTCAGCCGCGTCATCCTGCGTCCCTACAGTACGAAATCGGATGACGATATGGAAACCAACGATCTGTGGGTTTACAAGAAGATCGGGGAAATAGGGACAAAGCTCACCGGCTATCGCTGCGTGTCCACCTTCCATGATTTCAAGTATCACCCGAAGGAAGTCACCACCGGCGCCTTCGATGATTGGATGTACGACCAGTTCGGAGTGTATACCTTCACCATCGAGCTGTGGGATCTGCCCACCGAAGCAGGCATCAAAGACCGTAAATTCATAGATTGGTGGCGGGAGCATCCCCATGAGGAAGATTTGCAAATCCTGAGATGGGCCGACGAGAACGCCGCACCGGGCGCGTACGTGAACTGGTATGCCTTCGATCACCCGCAGCTTGGCAAAATCGAACTGGGTGGGTGGGACCGGCTGTACACCTGGCGCAACCCGCCGCATGCCTTCGCCGAGAAAGAGACCGCCCGGCACACGCCTTTCCTGCTCTCGCTGGCCGATATGCTGCCGCATCTGGCGATCCACAAGCTGGAAGCCGCCGCGCTGGGCGATGGAAGCTACCATCTCGATTTGGTAGTGGACAACACTGGCTTTTTCCCCACCTACACCAGCCTGCAAGGCAAAAAGAAGAAAGCCACGCGCCCGGTGCGGGTTGAATTGGAATTGCCTGAAGGCGCGGAGCTGGTCAACGGCAAACGCCGGGTGGAGCTAGGGCATCTCGAAGGGCGGGCGGTTGACCTGAGCACGGCAGCCTACGGGGCGTCGAACCCAACCGACAACCGCGCCCGCGCCGAGTGGGTCATCCGCGCCCCAGCCG
The DNA here is from genome assembly GCA_020723385.1 of Candidatus Aquidulcis sp. GTDB lineage: Bacteria > Chloroflexota > Anaerolineae > Anaerolineales > UBA4823 > DYIZ01. The sequence goes on along the minus strand of DYIZ01000023.1, from coordinate 11,234 downwards.
GGGCGACGATCTCTGTCAAAGTAATCAGTGAACGAGCAGGAACGTTGAAGAAAGAAGTTAAACTCGGATAAAACTATGCCAAAATATGCTGTTCTCTGTTTTTTAATCGTTAGTTTATTGCTTGCCGGCTGCGGATCTGCAAAAACGAGCGAACCTACGGTTTCTCCAACCGCCCCCAAGCCATCGGAAGAGCTTGTCATCGTTGGGCAATTGATCCATATTGATAAAACACCCGCCTGTGGAACCGGTCTTTGGGGTGCTGTCGCCGAATACTCGGTAGTCACCGTTCAGAGCGGGACTTACTCCGAAAAAACGATTCATGTTGTACACGGCTGCCCAGAAATCATGAGAGGCGAGTACATCGAAGGCAGCGGCAGCCTGGTATCGTTCCAGATAAATGATTACCACATGCTAGAATTGACGAAGCAAAATGTGTATGACGTGACAGTTTATCCCGGTGAAACCGAATTTTCAGTGGATAGTATCTACTTCTGCAAGAAAGTGGACCCTTACAACCAGAAATAAATATCTCTCCGATGAACCGGAGTGCATGGCTTTAGCCTGCACATTGGCGGTCTAAAGACCGCAATCCAGCTATCTATACAGTCCTGAAGGAATTTCTATGCAAACGCTGATTCAAGAAAAAGTCCAGCAAGCCATCAACATTCTGCAAGAGAAAGACATTGACTTGTGGCTGACGTTCGTCCGTGAGACATCCGCTTTCGCCGACCCGGTGCTGCCGCTCATCTACGGGCACGATCTCACCTGGCACAGCGCCATCCTGCTCACCCGGAAAGGCGAGCGCATCATCATTCTGGGCACATTCGAAGCCGAATCGGCCCGCCGCACCGGCGCGTACGAGACCGTCATCCCCTACGACAAGTCCATCAAACTAGTTCTGCTGGAGACGCTGCGTCGGCTCGATCCGCGGCAGATCGCGGTCAACTATTCGGTCAACGATGTGCTGGCCGATGGGCTGAGTCACGGTCTCTACCGGACGTTGTGCGATTATCTCGAAGGCACGCCCTACGCGGCCAGGCTGGTCTCCGCCGAGGGGATCATCGCGGCCCTGCGGGGGCGGAAAACCCCGGTGGAGGTGGCCCGCATCCGGGCAGCCGTCGAGGTGACCGATCAAATCTACCAGAGCGCGTTCGAATATGCCCAGCCGGGCATGACGGAAAAGCAGATCAGCCAGTTCATGCACGATCAACTGGTCAAGTTTGGCGTGGGCGCGGCGTGGGAATACGATGGCTGCCCGATCGTCAACGCCGGGCCGGATTCGCCCGCCGGGCACATCGGGCCAAGCGATCTGGCGATCAAACGCGGCCAGATTTTGCATCTCGATTTTGGGGTGAGGAAGGACGATTACTGCTCCGACATCCAGCGGGTGGTGTATTTCCTGGCATCGCACCGCAACAAGCCGCCTGAGGCCGTGACGCGCGGCTTCGATACGGTGGTGCGCGCCATCCAGGCCGCCGCAGCGGCGATCAAACCTGGTGTTTTGGGCAAAGAGGTGGATGCCGCCGCCCGGCGGGTGGTCACTCAAGCCGGATACCCCGAATACATGTACGCCACCGGGCACCAATTAGGACGCAATGCTCACGATGGCGCGGCGCTGCTCGGCCCGTTGTGGGAACGTTACGGCGATACGCCCAATTACCCGCTGGAAGCCGGGCAGGTGTACACAATCGAGCCGGGGCTTGCTGTTCCCGGTTATGGCTACATGGGCATCGAAGAAGATGTGCTGGTGACTGAAAAAGGAGTCGAGTTCTTGAGCCAGCCGCAGTTGGAGCTGATTTTGCGGTGAGGGATGGAAAGTAAATAATCATCGTAAATACCCCTGACCGTTTATAATTCCCCCATGCTTCGCCGCCTTCAAAGCACCATCAAAACCTACCCCGGCCAATTTTGGCTCATGTTCATCGGGATGTTCATTTCCACAGTGGGCGCCAGTATGATCTGGCCCTTCCTGATGATCTATGTCAGCGGGAAACTCAATCTTCCCCTCACCGATATCGCCTTTTTGCTCACCATCAATGCCATCACCGGCATCATATCGTCCCTTGCCATCGCCGGCCCGATCACCGACCGCTTCGGGCGTAAATGGGTGATGATCGTCAGCCTGGTGGTCAACGGCCTGTATTACATGTTGATGAGCCAGGCCGAGACGCTGCAAGCCTTCCAATGGCTGATGGTCCTCGGCGGTGCGTTCAATCCGCTCTACCGGGTAGCGGGCGACGCCATGCTGGCAGATCTCGTTCCGCCGGAGCAGCGCCCAGACGCTTACGCCCTGATGCGCCTGAGCAACAACGTGGGCGTCGCCATCGGCCCGGCGGTGGGAGGCTTCCTGGCGACCGCATCCTACACAATCGCTTTCGGCCTGGGCGCAGTTGGCATGTGCGGCTACGGGCTGCTGATGGCTCTCTTCGGCAAAGAGACCCTGCCGGCCCGCCTCCCGCTCCCCTCTCAAATCCCAGGTAAAACCGCGAAGCAAGTATCGCCCATCATCGAAGTGGTTCAAGGATACCTCCGCATCTTCAAAGACCTGCCGTTCCTATCCTTCACCGGCGCGTTCACCCTCACCTGGATGACGGCCGTTTTCATGTGGGTGCTGATGGGCATGTATGCCAAGCAAAATTTCGGCATACCCGAGAGCCAATACGGCTGGGTGGCGACCACCAACGCCATGATGGTCATCCTGTTCCAGATAGCCATCACAGCCCGCGCCAAACACTTCCCGCCGCTATGGGTGATGGCGTTGGGCGCGTTATTCTATGCCCTGGGCGCTGGCAGTGTTTCGTTAGCGTTTGGATTCTGGGGCTTTTGGGCGGCGATGGTGGTGATGACGGTTGGCGAGTTGATCCTCGTGCCAACCTCCTCCACTTACGCCGCTAACCTGGCTCCCGCCGACATGCGCGGGCGCTACATGAGCATCTACGGCCTCACCTGGCCGATTGCCCAGGGCATCGCGCCGGTCATCGGCGGGTTCCTCAGCGATCATTATGGCCCGGTAACCATCTGGTACGGCGGGATGGGTATCGGGATGCTCTCTGCGCTGGCCTTTGTCATCCTGGCGCTCGTATACCGGAAAAACCAACCGGTAGTCAGTTATTGACCTTCAGCCTAAAGTGAGTGGAAAACGATGAAACAAACAGAAATTACCCAACCATCCCCTCTCCTGACCGAAACCGGCGGCCTGCGGCAAGTGGGCTGGTCGCGCCAGCCGCTGCTGGATTGCAACCTCGAAAACGCCGCTTTCTACCGCCTCCGCCCGTTACAGCGCTTCCGCCTGAAACGTTGGGATTATTATGGGATCACCACTCCCACCCGCTATTTCTCCTTCACGCTGGCCGATATCGGTTACTTGCAGCAGGTGTTCGCCTACGTGGTCAATTTTGAGACCCATGAATGCATCGAGCAGACACTGACCCTGCCCTTCAGCCGCCGCGTGGGACTGCCGCGCAACAGCACCGAAGGGGAAAGCGCCTTCGACAACGGTAAAGTGCGCCTGACCTTCCGCATCGAGCCGGAGGGCCGCCGCCTGCTGGTCAACTGGAAGGATTTTGCCGGGCGTTACCTGGCGGGGGAGATTTTCTTGCGCACGCCGCCCGAGCATGAATCCATGAACATTGTCATACCCATCGAGGGGAAACGATTCTACGACAACCGAAAGATGAACTGCCTGCCCGCCGAGGGCTGGGTGGAATACGCCGGGGAACGCTTCGATCTCGAACCGAAAGGGGCGCTTGGCAATCTCGATTGGGGGCGCGGAGTCTGGGCGTACCGCTCTTTTTGGGTGTGGGCCAGCGCTTCGGGGTTCCTGCCCGGCGGGAAAACTATCGGGCTGAACCTGGGGTACGGCTTCGGCGACACCTCCGCCGCCACCGAGAACGCCGTGATCCTCGATGGCCGCATTCACAAACTCGGCCAGGTGGATTTCACCTACGACCCGAATAATTTCAAAAGCCCATGGAAAATGGTCTCGCCCGATGGGAGGTTGAATCTCGAATTTACGCCCTTCATCGAGCGCGTCGCCAAGATCAACCTGCTGCTGCTTGGCAGCGAAGTTCACCAGATGTTCGGACGCTACCGGGGCGCTTTCATCACCGATGACAACGAATCAATCTCGATTGACGGATTGACCGGCTTTGCCGAAGAACACCACGCGAAATGGTAAAAAATACCGGAGGTACCATGCCCAAAACCGTTCTCGTCCTCGCACCGCACCCCGACGACGCCGAATTCTTCGCTGGCGGCACGATTGCCAGATTCATCAGCGAAGGCGCAGCCGTCACCATCGTCATTGCTACCGATGGGCGCTGCGGCTCCTTCGAGATGGATGGCGACTCGCTGGTCAGTATCCGCTCACAGGAAGCCCGCCGGGCGGCGCAACTCCTGGGGTGCCGGCCCCCCATTCTGCTCGGGTATCACGATTTCGAGCTGGATCGCCTTTCCCCAGGAATTTTACGGGAGCAATTCATCCGCCTGATCCGCCAGATCAAGCCGGATGTGCTCATCGCCGAGGACACGCTAACCCTTTACGAGGGCCATCCCGATCACCGGGTGGTGGCGCGCGCCGCCGAGGAGGCGGTCAGCTTCGCCGCTCTGCCGCTCATCCACTCCGAACATCTGGCGGAGGGCCTGACGCCGCACTTCGTCGTCGAAAAATACTTCTATGGCGAAGGGTCGCCGGGGCTGAACAAGGTGATGGACATCACCGCGACAATGGAGCAGAAACTGGGCGGGCTGGCCGCCCACGAAAGCCAGATGCGCTTCCTCGTCGAAGATGTGATGAAGCAGGCGCAGCTCGCCGGGCTGGATCTGGCGGCGATGCTCGGCGGCGCGACCGACCCAATGGCTGCGATCCGTTTTGCCATGCAAACCCAGGCTGCCCAGGTGGGGGCAAAAATTGGGGTACAATTCGGCGAAGCTTTCCGCTATGTGCGATTTACCCCGTTGATCGAGATGCTGCTCGCGGGGCAGATCAGGCCAGCGCAGTCGGAATAATCCATTCAAACCTCACAGGTGTTGAAAACCTGTGAGGTCTGGCAGTGCAAACTGCATGGGTGAGGTTACTATGAAGATCATTTTATCCATTATTTTTGCTATTCTTGGCCTGCTTTTGCTCGTTATCATCAGCGCAGGGGCGCTGGTGATGAGCGCGTATGGCCTGGGCTGGCTTCTGACCCGTTTCCTGCCTTTCTCGCCGTTCGAGGCAACTATCCTCAGCCTGGCAGCCTTATGCATCTCAATCCTGGTGGTTTTTCGGTTTGTAGCTGCCTTCATCACCCCCCCCTTCAAAAGGCCCGAAGAAGAACTTGATGAAGACTGGGAGGATGAGGATTGGGATGAGGAGGATTGGGATGAGGAGGACTGGGAAGATGAAGACTGGGATGAGGATGACGAGGATGAAACCGAAGTGGATCAATTTCCGGGCATCCCCAAATGGCGGCAGCCGCTAAAAAAACTGGACTTTTCCAACGTAAAGCCCGACGACCGCTGTCCATGCGGAAGCGGGCGCAAATACAAGAACTGCCACGGTACCAAAGCCAAATCGTGAGGAGACCCCCATGAAACAAAGCCGCTCGTACAGCATTTTTGTCGTCATCGTTTTCTTTCTATTCATGCTCCTGCATCAGACTGACAAGTTGATGATCGGTTCGATGCAAACTCCCATCAGTGAGGCCTTTGGCTTGAACAAATTGCAATGGGGGCTGATCAACTCGGGGGCGCTGATCGTGGCGACGGTGCTGTACCCTATCTGGGGTTATCTCTACGACCGGTATGCGCGCGCCAAACTGCTGGCGCTGGCATCTTTCATCTGGGGCGCGACCACCTGGCTATCAGCGGTGGTCAAAACATATCCGCAATTCCTGGGGACACGCGCCTCCACCGGGATTGACGATTCATCCTATCCCGGCCTCTACAGCCTGGTAGCCGATTATTTCAGCCCGCGCGTGCGCGGCAAGGTTTATGGCATTCTACAAGTGGCGCAGCCGCTCGGCTATCTGATTGGCATGATCCTGGCGCTGATGGTCGCCCCGCTGATCGGCGGCTGGCGCTCGGTGTTCTACCTCACCGGCTCGCTGGGAATCATCATCGCTGTGGTGATTTTCTTCGGCGTCAAAGAAATGCCGCGCGGCAAGGCCGAGCCAGAGTTCGAGGGGATGCAGGAGATGAGCCAGTTTCGCTTCTCCTGGAAAGAGGTCGGGGAAATCTTCAAAAAGAGAACCATGTGGTTCGTCTTCCTGCAAGGCTTTGCAGGCGTGTTCCCGTGGAATGTGATCACATTTTTCTTCTTTGGCTACCTGATGGAAGAACGCGGCTACGATAACACCTCTGTGCTGCTTACCATGGGACCTATCATCCTCATCCTGGCAGCCGGTTATTTTATCGGCGGGATGATCGGCGACTGGCTGTTCAAAAAGACCCTCAAGGGCCGCATCCTGGTCTCCAGCGCCGGTGTCATCCTGGGAGCGATCTTCCTGTTCTTCGCATTGATGACGCCCATCGAGGCGCGCACGACTTTCTTTATTCTCATGTCCCTGACGGCGCTCTTCATGCCATTCTCCTCGCCCAATGTTATCGCCACTGTCTTCGACGTGACGCCCCCCGAGGTGCGCTCGACAGCCCAGGCAGTGGAATACTTCATCGAAAACAGCGGCGCAGCCCTGGCTCCCACGCTGGCTGGAGCAATTGCCCTCTCAACAGGCAGTATGCAGACGGCTATCCTTTGGGTCTGCATTACGACCTGGATATTGTGCTTCTTCCTCTACCTGGGCGCGCTGTTCTTCATAGACAAAGAAGCCAAAGCCTTGCGCGCCCAGATGCGCGAGCGCGCCGAACGTGAGCAGTTGCTTCACACCGCAGGATAACCAGATGAAACTCACCATCATCGGCGCGGCAGGCGTCCGCACCCCATTGATCGTATCCGCCATCATCGAGCGCCAGGAACGCCTGCAGCTCGACGAACTGGCATTGATGGACATTGACGGCGAGCGGCTGGACATCATCGGCGCGCTGACCGCCCCGCTCGAAGCGCAGGCCCACTTTCGCATCACCCGCACCCTCGATGCTCGCGCCGCCCTCGCTGAAGCGGATTTCGTCATCACCACCTTCCGGGTGGGCGGGATCGAATCGCGCATCGTAGACGAGCGCGTCCCGCTCGACCTGGGCGTGCTCGGCCAGGAGACCACCGGGCCGGGCGGCTTCGCCATGGGGATGCGCTCCATTCCGGTGCTGCTGGAATATCTCAGCCTGATGAACGAAGTGTGCCCGCATGCCTGGCTGATCAACTTCGCCAACCCGGCGGGGATGCTGGCCGAGGCGGCCATCCGCGCCGGCGGGTGGCGGCGCACGGTCGGGATTTGCGATGCCCCGGCGGCCATGCTGCGCGTGGCATCCGCAGTGCTGGACGCTCCCCCGGAGCAGGTCTATCTCGACTATTTCGGACTCAACCACCTCGGCTGGGTGCGGTCGGTGCGCTGCCGGGGGGAGGATCACCTGCCGGGGCTGATCGCCATGATCCAGGCGGCGGGCGGCCTGCCGGGCCTGCCCTTCGACCCCGAATTCATCGCCGCGTTGGGGATGATCCCCAACGAATACCTGTTTTACTATTATCACAGCCGCCAGGCAGTGACGAATATCCTGGCCGCCGGGCAAAGCCGCGGCGAGCAAATCGCCGCGCTGAATGTGGCATTGTTCGATGACCTACGCCAACTGCACGCCCAGGGCGACCGCGACGGCTTGCAGCGGCGCTATTACGGCTACCTCGACCATCGCGGCGAGACGTACATGGCGCGCGAGACCGGCCACCTGTCCGCGCCGCTCGACCCCAAGCTGGCCCAGGCGCTGGCAGGCGAGGGCTACGCCGGCGTTGCGCTGAATTTAATCGAGGGATTGACGGGAATCCAACCGGGGGTGATGATTTTGAACGTGGCCAACCGGGGCGCGCTGCCCGAGATGGCTTCTGACGATGTGGTGGAGATTCCGGTTTACGTAGGGAAAGATATGCTTCAGCCGCTGGCGATCGGTGAAATCCCGGAGGCTTGTCTCGGCCTGATGAAAACGGTGAAAGCTTACGAGAAGCTGACCATCGCTGCCTCGAGCGAAGGCTCGTACCGTAAAGCTATCCAGGCGCTGACGATTCATCCACTGGTGGCTGATTACGGCAAAGCTAAAGCCATCCTCGATGGCTACATCCACCGGCACGGTGAGATTTTCCCCAAATTGGGGTAAAAACAACCGCTGAGACGCAGAGAGCGCAGAGAAAAATTTACTCTGCGCTCTCTGCGGTTAATCTTTAACGCGGCTTTAGGTGATGCAGCCGCCGCCGGATCTCGATCACCCGCAGCGCCGCCTCTATCTTGATTTTCATATCCATCTTGCTTGCCCCCAACCGCCGCTCCTCGAAATAGATCGGTATCTCGATCATGTGCAGCCCCAGCCGCTCGGCGATGTAGGTCAGCTCGACCTCGAACACGTACCCGCTGGATTGGATATTCTCCAGCCCGATGGCTCGCAGCGCGCTCGTGCACCAACAGCGGAAACCGGCAGTGGCGTCGGCAACCTTCGTGCCAAGCAAGACACGGATCCACACCGAATTCGCCCACCAGCTCAAAAAACGCCGCCCAAAGCCCCACTTCTCGTCCAGCCGCCCGCCCTGAGTGTAGCGTGAGCCGATCACCACATCGTATTCCCGGATCAATTCCAACATCTTCGGCAGGTAGGATGGCGAGTGGGAAAAATCAGCGTCCATGCTGATGACGTGGGATGCGCCTTGCTCCATCGCCCACGTGAATCCCTGGACGTAAGCCGTTCCCAAACCCAATTTGCCGGAGCGGTGCATCACATGCAAACGATCTGGGTACTGTTTCGCCAGCCCATCAGCTACCTGTCCCGTGCCGTCTGGGGACGCATCGTCCACCACTAAAATTCCTACGCCATCCAAATTGAGCGCGAAGATTTCGCCTGCGATCTGCGGCAGATTCGAGGCTTCGTTGTAAGTTGGCATGACAATGACAGTATCGAGCATGGTATTAACCCTAAGTGAGTATTTTCACAATTTTATCATGCCACGCCGCAGGTGATGGTATACTTTAAGCCGCCCGGGAGATATCCCGGCTGCCGGGTGATGGGCAATACAGGCAGATAAAAAAAATCTCTCAAAAATGGTGATACGACGATGAAAAAACTGAGACTGACACTTCTCGTGCTGGTTTGGCTCGCGACCATGATGGTTGCACCACTAACCCATCCAGCAAGCGCCGCGCCCCTCCTGGAACCACTTGCCCAGGGGGTTGGCCCTTCCCAGCCAGTAGTACACACTGTCATGTTCTGGATGAACGGCTGCGGCCACTGCGAGAAAGTCATGCGGGAAGTTCTACCGCCCTTGCAAACGCAGTATGGCGCTCAGTTGGACATTCTGCTGATCGAAGTGAAAAACCAGGCAGATGTCGAATTTCTTTACCAGGTCAGCGAATCGTATGGGGTTGCCCGCGAGGCTACCGGCGTGCCGTTTATCATCGTTGGCGACCGCGTGCTGGTGGGAGACAAACCCATTCAAGATGGACTCCCTGGCCTGATCGAAGAATTCCTGGCCTCCGGTGGCGTCGGTTATCCGGACAATCCGCTTCTTGCTCCCTACTTGCCTACACCTACCCCCACTCCCGATGCGGCTGCCATGGTTCAGTGCGAGCCAGCGACTCCCTGCGAGACGCCTGCCGCTGGTGATGCAGCCCCAACAGTTGACCAACATCCCCAGGAAGAAGAATCAACAACCCTGGGGCTGACCCTGGCGGCTATCATCGCAGTATTTATGGTCGCTTCATTGGTCATGACTGTGATCATCTTCATCCTAGCATACCAGGGTAAGCCGATTGGTACGAAGGCCGCCTGGCTGGATTGGGCTATCCCTGTGCTGTGCATCATCGGATTGATCGTCGCTGGTTACCTCACCAGCATCGAATACAGTGGGAAAACGCCCTATTGTGGCCCGGTTGAAGGCTGCGACAAGGTGCAATCGTCCAAATACGCCTGGGTTATCAAAGATATTCTGCCGGTGGGCCTGTTCGGGATGATGGGCTACATCGGCATCCTGGCGGCCTGGCTGTGGGGACATTTCCGCCGTGATTGGATTGCCAAAAATGTGCCCCTGGCCTTGTTCGGCATGACCCTCTTTGGAACAGTGTATTCCTTGTATCTCACCTATCTCGAACTGTTCGTCATCAAGGCAGCCTGTATCTGGTGCCTGGCGAACGCCGTCATCGTCGCCGTGCTGCTGTTATTGAGCCTCCCCCCGGCTTCGAAGATGATTGCAGTGGTTGATGATGACGAAGAAGAAGACCTGCAAGAAGAAAGAGAGTGAAATCAGGGGTTCGTAGGTTCTACGAACCCCTGATTTTTCACCATTCAGCTCCCCGATGCAGTTCCAGTTCGACCCCCACCAGGATTTTCAGCTACGCGCCATCCAATCGGCGGCGGGGTTGTTCGACGGGCAACCGCCTCTCCCGTCATCGCTGAACATCTCCGGCGGCGCAGCCGTCATCCCCAACCGCCTGCTTCTCGACGACGCCGCGCTGCTCGCCAACCTGCAATCGGTGCAGCGCGCCAATGAGTTGGCCGTGGACGAAAGATTGGAAGTCATCGGTGATCAGTTATCAGTCATCAGTGAACAGTCATCAGTCACTACCGATCGCTCCACCCTCCACGCTCCACGCTCCACGTCTTTCCCCAACTTCTCCGTCGAAATGGAGACCGGCACGGGCAAAACCTACGTTTACCTGCGCACCGCCCTCGAATTGAGCCTGCGGTATGGGCTGCGCAAGTATATCGTCGTCGTCCCGTCGGTGGCTGTGCGCGAAGGCGTGCTCAAAACGCTGCGCATCACTGCCGATCACCTGCACAGCCTGTATCCCGGCATCCCATATCGCTATTACTTCTACGATTCGGCCAACCTCTCGCTGGTGCGGCAATTCGCCCTCTCGGACGGCGTCGAGTTCATGGTGATGACGATTGACTCGTTCAACAAAGCCTCCAACGTCATCCGCCAATCCACCGATCACTTGCAGGGCGAGACCCCCATCCATCTCATCCAGGCCGTGCGGCCGGTGCTCATCCTCGACGAGCCGCAAAACATGGAAAGCGAGCTGCGCCTGAGCGCTCTGGCAAACCTGCATCCGCTGCTGGCGCTGCGCTATTCGGCCACACACCACAACCCCTACAACCTGGTTTAC
>DYIZ01000207.1 GCA_020723385.1 Candidatus Aquidulcis sp. | reverse complement strand
CCGCAGGCGGAGCCAGCGTTTCCCCCGGTAACCCGGTGGATGCCATCAAAGCCTGGAAGGACGAGGCCAGCGAGCCAAACGTCACCGACCAGCCGTGGCCCACAGACGGCGCTATCACCGCTACCATCGGGCTGAAGCCGATCCCGACGAGAATGGGCGAGACGACCGCCACCGGCACGCCGAACCCGCCCACGCCCTGGAGAAAGGAAGCGAACACCCAACCGATGAGCAGCGCCTGCATTCCCCGATCGCCGGTCAGGTGGGGCAGCGCCTGCCCGATCACACGGATGGCCCCGGCCTCATCGGCGACGCGGTAAAGCAGGAATGCCATCCAAATAATGAGCAGCACATCGAGCGTGAGCAGGAGCGCTTTGCCATGCGCCACGGCCAACAAATCCAACCGCGCCCCAAAAAACGCCACTGCGATGACCAGGGCTGCGCCGTAACCGGCCAGCCCGGCTTTCACCGCGCTCCAGCGTAATCCAAGCATGAGAACGAGGATCAAAATGATGGGGAGGAGGGAGAGGATGAAGAGCATACGCGGACTAGCGGAGCGTGTTATGTTCTTACGTTTTACGGATTACGTTTCACGCCGCAAATCGTCGAGCACTTTCGCCAGGTCTTGCGGCAGGGGCGCCTCGAACGTGCGCGGCAGAGATTCGCCCGGCAGGGTGATCGTAATGCGGCCCGCGTGGAGGAACTGGCGGCTGATCGGCAGGGTTGGGTGTTTGCGACCATACACCGTGTCGCCGACCACCGTGCAGCCGATGAATTTCAGGTGCAGGCGAATCTGGTGGGTACGCCCGGTGATAGGATGTACTTCCAGCAGCGTGTAATCGTGGAAGGTCTCGATGGTGCGATACTCGCTGACCGCATCGCGGCCCTTGTCTGAAGTGGTCACTGCCATGAGCTGGCGGTGGGAGGTGTTGCGGGTGATGGGAGCTTCGATGCGACCGGTGGGCGTGGGCGGATGGCCGTCAACCAGCGCCAGGTAGACTTTCTGTACCTTGCGGTCGCGAAACTGACTTTGCAGCCATTGATGGGCGGCGTCGTTCTTCGCCAGCAGGATCAACCCGGAGGTATCCCGGTCGAGGCGGTGAACCACACCGGGCCGCAGCACGCCGCCGACGCCATCCATCTCGGGGGCGTGGGCCAGCGCAGCGTGGACCAGTGTGCCGGTAAAATGCCCCGGCGAGGGGTGAACGACCATTCCGGCTGGCTTGTTGACAACGATCAAATCGGGATTTTCGAACACCACCTGGAGTGGGATCGCCTCCGGTTCGAGATCGGCTTCCTTCACCGGGGGGACACGCACCTTCACCACAGCGGAGCGATCCAGCATTTGCCCGCTCTTGCTGGCGGGTTCGTCATCAATAGTCACCAAGCCATCTTTGATCAAATTTTGCAGCCGGGCGCGCGAAAATTCCGGCAGGCAGGCGACCAGGAACTTGTCGAGGCGCTGCGGCTCATCTTCGGTGAATTGGAAGAACAGTAAACGATCTGCCACATTACCCTCGATTTTGCTCGGTTTTATGGTCTCGCCCGGTGACGGCTTCCCAAAACCCAAGGCGGTGTGATTTTTTGTGATGGATGCGCCAGGCCCGCAGGCCTAAAACAAAGCGTGGCGGGGGAACTATCGAATTAAGGATGATTTCAACAATCCCGAAAGACAGGCTGGCTAATTCGGCGTTCGATTTAGCCGTCTGGGCTTGTTTTTCTCCATGGGGGTTTTTGACCGCGTAGCGTTTACGAATCTGCTTGATTTTATCTTTTCGGGAGTGTTTGTACTCTTGCCACAAGTGGGGCAAGCTTGGCAGGATGATAAGCACGGCTGCTACGGAGATCGAAGAATCAGCCACGTTGAATATCGCGAAGTTGCCAACGGAAATAAAATCCGTTACGCCGCCGCCATGAAATAACCGGTCAACCAGGTTTCCACCGGCTCCCCCGAAAACCAGGGTCAGGGCCAGGCGGGGCAGCCAATCCTTCCAGGGCACAACGGGGAAGAAGTTGAGAACGGCGATGACTGCAACAATGCTGAAGGTGGTAAATACGATACTGAATTCTGGTAGCTGGCCGAAAGCCATGCCGGTGTTGTTGGAGTGGATGATACGGGCATAAGGTTCGAGCCAGTCGCCGAACGGGTTCCAGATTTCATAGAGCGCCAGGTTGTCGCGTACCAGTTCCTTTGTCCATTGGTCGAGGGCGATTATCAGCCCGCCCAGGGTGAGTAGAAAGGCGTAATCCCAGATATATTTCTTCAATGTTGTTTTACTCTCGTGCAAGAATGATGTAGCCACAGAGTTCGCAGGGAACACAGAGAAGCATTCACCTATTATTCGGCGTTCTTTGTGATCTCTGTAGCCGAAGATTTTTAGCCTGGATTCGTCATTTCCGGGCACTCGCCATCTTTTAATGGCAGCCAGATGCAAAAAGTTGTACCTTTGCCTTCGACTGAGTTGACTTCAATGCGCCCGCCGTGGTTGCGAACGATCCAGTAGGCAATCGAAAGCCCCAGCCCGAAGCCTTTGCCGTCTTGCGAGCGGGTGCGCGATTTCTCGCCACGATAGAAACGCTCGAAGATGTGAGGCATATCTTCAGCCGGGATGCCTGGCCCATTGTCGCGTATCGTCAATCGAGCCTGGTTGGCGGTCTTGCCCAGGCTGACAATCACTTCGCCGCCGGCAGGGGTGTATTTTATCGCATTGCCGATCAGATTTACCAGCACCTGCTTTAGGCGGTCATTGTCTCCGCAGACCAATACCTGGTCAATTTCACCGATTTTCATGGTCAGCTTGTCACGCGCCAGGACACGCATCTGCTGCATGGCTTCCAGCAGCAGAGTGTCCAGCTCTACCAAACGCCGCGCCAGCGGCAGCTTCCCAGACTCGGCCTGAGCCAGCAAGAGCAGGTCGCCTACCAGCCGGGTCAGGCGATCCACCTCGCTCTCGATGCTGCTCAGTGATTCTTCGTCAGTGCTGCCCATCCGGCGCAGCAAAGCCACGTTTCCTTTGATGACCGTGAGCGGGGTGCGCAGCTCATGGCCCACATCGGCCATGAAGCGGCGCTGCTGGTGAAAGAGATTTTCCAGGCGGCTCAAGGTGCGGTTGAAAGCTGTAATCAACTGACCGGTTTCATCTTCTTTCGGCCCCCGGTAGGGGATGCGGCGAGAGAGGTCATCGGCGCGGGTGATTGTCAGGGCTGCCTCCGTGACATCTTTTAGAGGCGCTAATGCCTGGCGGGTGCTCAACCAGGCCGCTAAACCGGATATCGTGATAGCAGCCAGAGTGCCAATCGCCAGCACGATGAGAAGGGTGCGCTGCGTCGCATCCACCACAGTCAGTTGAGTGCCTACCTGCATCGTTCCCACGAACCGGTCGCCGACACGCAAGGGGATAGTCAGCACCCGAAGGTGAGAACTGCCGATGAAAACATCATTCCAAACCGGTTTGGAAGATTGGTACCCAACGGGATCCAGCATCCGGGTGGTGGGTGTATTGGGTGCGGCGCTCAAACGATTATTCCGGCTCCAAACCTGTACGTAGACATCTGTGGGCAAGTCGGCCAATGGCGCAGTCGTGACGAACAACTCGCCGGTTTGATCAACGCGGGTGTTGCTGATGAAGTTGTTTGCTGTTTGCCGAAGAGTCTGGTCAATCTGGTTAGTGACAGTCAGGCTAACCGAGACGTAAATCACAACCCCGAATAACAATAAGATTCCCCCAACCAGCGTGATATACAAAAGGGTGAGACGGCTGCGCAGCGACATAGAGCCAGGATTCTCCCGCCGGTTAAGTGACCGCCGGGAGGATAGGGTCAAGACGGCTCGCGCAAGACGTAACCCATTCCCCGGACCGTGTGCAGCAAACGCGCTTCTTCGCTGGATTCGAGCTTCTGCCTCAAATAGCGCATATAGACTTCGATGATGTTGCTCTCGCCGCCAAAGTCATAGCCCCACACCCGGTCGAAGATCATATCGCGGGTGAGCACCTGTCGGGGGTGGCGCATGAACAACTCTAATAGCTCGTACTCTTTAGCTGTAAGGGGGATCACACGCTCGCCGCGCGAGGCCTGGCGGGTGCCGGTATCGAGCGACAGATCAGCAAAGCGCAGCACCTGGGGCCGGCTGGGTTGGGCGCGTCGCAGGAGGGCGCGGATGCGCGCCAGCAGCTCGTCCAGGTTGAAGGGCTTGACCATGTAATCGTCTGCGCCCATGTCCAGACCTTGAACACGGTCATTGACAGAGTCTTTGGCGGTCAGAATCAAGATGGGGATTGGGCCGCCAGCCCGCAAGCGGCGGCAGACTTCCAAACCATCCAGGCCTGGGAGCATCAGATCAAGGACAACCAGATCAGGCGGGTTGTCGCGCGCTAACGCCAATCCAGAAGGTCCATCGGCAGCGGTATCAACCTGATAACCTTCATAAGCTAATCCACGCCGAAGGAATCGTAAGATTGCCTCGTCATCTTCAATGACCAAAATTCGTGAACTCATAAGCCCTCCTGGTAAGAATGGAATTCCGAATACCGCCGGTAAAACGGTAACTTCTCATCCTTGATCAAATTTAAATAGCAGCCTGCTCATCGGCTGCTATGAATATACCACAGGGAAAGAAAATCACAAAGGCCGCCTGGCCGGGCGGCCTTTGTGATTAGTTCGAGAAATTGTTATTTGACTTCGATGGTAGCGCCGACAGCCTCGAGTTTGGATTTGGCGTCATTGGCAACTTCTTTACCAACGGCTTCCAAAATCTTGGAACCGGGCGTCTCGGCGACATCTTTGGCCTCTTTCAGGCCCAGGCTTGTCAATTGGCGGACAACCTTGATAACTTCGATTTTCTTGGCGCCAGCATCTTTGATGATGACATCGAATTCAGTCTGTTCCTCGACAGGCTCGGCAGCGGCGGCGGCAGCCGGCCCAGCAGCGGACGCGACAGCGACCGGAGCGGCGGCGGAAACGCCCCACTTCTCTTCGAGCTTTTTAACCAGCTCGGCAGCTTCGAGAACAGAGAGAGCACTCAGCTCCTCAACCAGTTTATTCAGATCAGCCATTGCAAACTCCTTTTAGAAGGTATGAATTTGATAGGGGTGGTGCAATCCAAGATTGCAGGTAACATGAGATTGATTGGTCCAGTCCCAGGCCGGGATGGATGTTGGAAATAGCCTTTTAGTTAGCGGCTGCCTGGGGTTCGACCTGTGGCTCAGCGTGAGCCTTGATGACCGCGGCAATCGAGCGAGCCGGTTCGGCCAGGGTGCGCACCAGCTTGCTGGCAGGGGCCAGCAAGACACCCATAAGTTGGGCGCGCATCACCGGTAGCGGGGGCATGTCAGCCAGGGATTTAACGCTACTGGCGCTAATGGGATGCCGATCCAGGTATCCGCCCTTGACTTTCAAGAACTCCGAAGTCTTCGCGAAATCAAGCACTGCTTTTGCCGCAGAGGGTGCATCTTCAAAAGCGAAAACGACCGCTGTGCTGCCTTCGAATTGATCTTCTTGCATGGTCCAGCCGGCCTGCTGCAGAGCTAACTTGCCGAGGGTGTTCTTGACGATATGGAATCCACTGCCAGCTTCGCGCATCTTAGCGCGCAGGGCATCGAACTCTTTCATCGAGAGACCTTTATACTCTACCAGGATCAATGCCTGGCTGTGGCTTAGCCACTCCACATATTGTGAGACGATATCTTGCTTGCGCTCTTTCGAAATAGCCAAAGTAGTTTCACCTCCTTTCGTTAAAAAAGTCTTTGCCTGACGCAATCGCCGGGCAAAGACTCTCGTTCCCAAAAGGGGAAAATTATCTCGAGTGGTCTTCACCTCGGCAGGAATTTGAGCCAGCAGTTTTCACTGCCGGCACCTGCTGTCTCAGGCGAATGTAACTGAATTGGTCGTGCTATCCGGGGAATTCGACTTGAATTTCAGATCGAGTTCTTCGGACGATGGTACTATTCGCGAACTTCCATACTTTGAGCCTGGATCGGATCTAGCTTGATGCCGGGGCCCATGGTGTTGGCAATAGTTAGGCGCTTGATGTAGGTGCCTTTCAAGGATGCCGGGCGGGCCTTCTTGACGGCTTCCAATAGCGCAGCCAGGTTATCGAATAGCATATTGGCATCGAACGAGGCTTTCCCGATGGGTACATGCAGGTTGGCGGTTTTATCCACGCGGAATTCGACGCGACCGGCTTTCGATTCGTTGATCACGCGGGGCAGGTCTTCGGCGGGGACGACCGTGCCCGCTTTGGGGTTGGGCATCAACCCGCGGGGGCCAAGCACACGCCCCAAACGGCCAACTTTGCCCATCAAATCCGGTGTAGAAACAGCGACATCGAAGTCAGTCCAGCCGCCCTGGATTTTGGCGATCATTTCATCGCTATCGGCGACGAAATCGGCCCCGGCTTCGCGCGCCAGAGTTGCGCCTTCACCTTGAGCAAAGACCAAAACGCGCACGGTTTTGCCCAGCCCGTGTGGAAGAACCACAACATCACGAACCTGTTGTTCGGCGTGACGCGGGTCAACGCCCAGGCGAAAATGAACTTCTACAGTTTCGTCGAATTTCGCAGTTGCAGTTTCTTTAATCAGTGCAACCGCTTCGGTGGGTGTATACCACCGATTTTGCTCCACCTTTGCGGCGGCAGCCAGGTATTTCTTACCATGTTTAGCCATAAGTCTCCTTCGTGGTGCTGGCGGGTGTATCAACACCCTCCCACAGGTTTCAGTCTTCTACTGTCAGGCCCAAACTGCGCGCGGTGCCTTCGATTTGCTTCATTGCGCCAGCAAGATCAACCGCGTTCAGGTCTTTCATCTTCAATTCAGCAATTTCACGCACCTGTTTGCGCGTGACCTTGCCGACTTTATCCCGATTGGGCGCTGCGGAGCCTTTGTCGACGCCGGCGGCTTTCTTTAGAAGCACGGGCGCCGGGGGGGTCTTGAGAATAAAGGTGAACGACCCATCGGTGTAGATGCTAATTTCCGCCGGGAGGATTTCTCCAACCCGATTGGCGGTGCGGGCATTATACTCTTTACAGAATGCCATGAGGTTAATGCCATGCCCAGCCAGCGCGGGGCCGATTGGGGGTGCAGGGTTGGCTTTGCCAGCCTGGATCTGCAATTTGACGACAGCTTTGAGTTTCTTTGCCACTTGCTCTTCTCCTTCGTGGTTTTGGCGGGTAGGAATACCCTCCCACTCATTAAGGTAATCAGGCACACAGGTTACAAGTAACCCGTTTTATTTTTTACCTGATTACCTGTTTACCTTTCACTATGCTTTCTCGACCTGTAAAAAGTCCAACTCGACCGGCGTCTCTCGGCCGAAGAAGTTGACCATCACTCTGACTTTAGCGCGCTCCATGTCAATTTCGGAGACCGTGCCGCGGAAATCGTTGAAAGGTCCATCTACGATGCGTACTCGTTCGCCAGACCGGAACGTTACTTTGATACGCGGCGCTTCAGCTTCCATGCGCTTGATGATTTGTGATACTTCTTCGGGACGCAGGGGGGTTGGAGTATTGCCCATCCCGACGAAACCGGTAACGCCCGGCGTGTTACGCACAACGTACCAGGATTCCTCGGTCAATATCATGTTGACCAGAATATAGCCAGGGAAGACCCGGCGTTCGACAGTGCGCCGCTTGCCTTCTTTGACTTCAATTTCCTCTTCGGTGGGTACAACGATGTCGAAGATTTTATCCTTCATGCCCATCGTTTCGATGCGCTGCTCGAGGTTATATCGCACCTTGTTTTCGTAACCCGAATAGCAATGAACGACATACCAGGCGCGCTCATCACCTTCTTGAGCAGAAACCGGCTGTTCGGGCTGTCCTTCACCCAGAATACCCGAATCCAAAGCAGCCGGCTGGCTTGTTTCATCCAGCGGGCTGGTATCCTCTAGCCGATCATCCTGGTTAAAATCGTTCATTCCATCTTCCGCACTTGCCTGAACCGGTAGCAAAAGGTGACAACCCAGGTTGTCAACGATCGCTACCCGCCCAGAATTAGTTTAAAGCCGTAGGCGACAACAAAATCCCACAAGCCCAGGAAAAGACCTACCAACACAATCACGATGAGGACGATTTTGGTCAGATTGAACGCTTCTTGGCGGGAAGGCCAGGAGACTTTGCGTAACTCGCCAATCGTCTCCTGAAATAGCCGCTGAATATTTTGGAAGAAGCGCTGAAAGAAATTGGGCTTCGTATCAGCCAAGGGATTCCTCCGGTTTACGGTTAAAACGCCGCCTCTTGCGGACGGCGTTTTTGCAGGGCGAAGCCCTGAAGGCAGGCCAGGCAGGAATCGAACCCACAACCCCCGCTTTTGGAGAGCGGTGCTCTGCCAAATTGAGCTACTGGCCTATGTTAGTCGAATAGTCTGATAGTCCGTCAGCCTCAAGCCTATGAGACTATTCGACGATGTAACTTGCGGCTACTTCGTTTCCCTGTGAAGGGTGTGCTTCCGGCAGCGCGGGCAATACTTTTTGAATTCAAGGCGCCCCGGGTCATTGCGGCGGTTTTTCTCCGACGTGTAATTACGCTCTTTGCAGTCAGTGCAAGCCAGCGTGATAATTGGACGAACATCTTTCTTGGAAGCCATAATCCACTCTCAGCGAGATTGCCGACGAGCAGCAACCTTGCTAACTCCTTACTATGCCAGAATCTTGGTGATCACGCCGGCGCCAACCGTCAGACCACCTTCTCGAATAG
>DYIZ01000022.1 GCA_020723385.1 Candidatus Aquidulcis sp. | reverse complement strand
CCATGGTGCCTACATTCATGTGCGGCTTGTTCCGCTCAAACTTTTGCTTGCCCATGTTTGTATCTCCTTTTGCAAAAAATCAATCAATGTCTCGTGGATACGAGAGCCCTCAATGGGAATTGAACCCATGACCCCATTCTTACCAAGAATGTGCTCTACCGTCTGAGCTATGAGGGCGGGTTCGCGAATGGCAGACAGCTTACAGCGACATGCGCTATGGGCTATCTGCCATTCGCTATCCTGGTGGGCAGGGAGGGATTCGAACCCCCGAAGGCGTCCGCCAACTGATTTACAGTCAGTCCCCTTTGGCCACTTGGGTACCTGCCCGAGTCTAGTCGTCCAGTCACCTAGTCAACTAGTCACTTGGCCCCTTGCCTTTACGAAAGCAATGAGACCAACTGAGCAGTTGGCTAATTGACCCATTGGAGCCGACGATGGGAATCGAACCCATAACCTACCACTTACAAGGCGGTTGCTCTGCCGATTGAGCTACGTCGGCAAATCTTAAGGTGCCAGCCTGAAGGCGACAGGCATTATACCAGAGGGGGCACTTAGCAACAAGGTTAATGCGAGGCGCAGAGATGGGCAACATCTCCAGCGGCGGTGGAGTCTATCAGGATTCGGTAGAAACGTCAATGCTTTTCTCGCCAGCACTTTTTTCGGGGGTTTGCTGCGGCAGTTGTGCGGTCGCCCGGTAGATCAGGGTATACAGGGCCGTAGTGTAGATGGTGGTGAATATAAAGACGAACAGTCCCACAGGACTTGAGACGGCACAACATGCCGCTGGTACGATTAAACCCCACTCGTATATAAACGCCAAAAAACCGATGACGATCATCGGAACGAAGATCAATGCTGGGAGCATAGCTCCCACCACCGAGAGTGCAAAAACCAGCAGGAATCCCCACCAACTCGACCGGAATATCTGCCAGGCGCGCCCCATGGCCGCGCGCGGCTTCAGGTTTTCCAGCGCGACGGACATCATCATCAGCAGCAGGGCGATGCTCAAAACGGTATTCAGCGGCGATAGTGTTGTCTTGACCAGGGTGATGAACTGCGCCGCGCCTGGCCCTTTGGGCAAAACCAGCCAGATCAACAACGGGAAGAATGCCAGAACAGCGATTATTACCGTATAAGCGATACTCAGCTTGAGAATACTCGCAAACCTGGTTTTGCCAAGCGACAATGCCTCACGCAGCGTGAACCCACCTTGGTCCGCAGCGATAGCGATCCCCCGCATTGCCGTGGCTTGCAAAACCCACGTGACGGCTGTTGTTACAACCAACCCCGGCAGGCTGGCCAGCGCGATGACGATCCAAAGCCAGATTGGCGCTTCGGGCAGCTTGGGCATCCAGTCGGGCAGGTTGCCCACAGCGGGTAAAGTCACCACAGAGGTCAAGCCGCTGAGAGCCGAAGACAAAATCGCCGTAACCAGAAAGACCACCAGCATAATCAGCATCAGCGCCCACAGCCGCCACTGCCGCCAGGTGATGCGCCAGCTCAGTTGGAAGATTTGCAATACATCCATTGTCCCTCCGGGTTATCGTTGGCGGGCTTGCTGAATCAGATACAGCGCAATCGAACCGGCCACAGCGGCATTGAGCGACGCCACTTTGCCGCGCATCGGCAAGCGCATCAGCACGTCACAGGACTCCCGCACCAGCAGGCGCATCCCCTCGCCTTCGCTGCCCACAACCAGCGCCATCGGACCATCCAATCGCACGCGGCTGGCATCCTCGGCTTGCGGGCTGCCTTCCAGGCCGATGACCCACAGCCCGGCATTTTTCAATTCAGTGATGGCTTGCGCCAGGTTGATTTGACCGATCAGCAGGTGTTCGCTGGCGCCCGAGGATGCGTGGACAACCGCCGGGGTGACGGAGACCGTGTGCCGCAGGGGGAGCAGCACCCCATGGACGCCGACCGCCTCGGCGGTGCGCAGCAGCGTTCCCAGGTTTTGCGGGTCTTGCAGCGTATCGAGAATGAGTATGAAGGGCGGCTCGCCGCGCTGTTCAGCCGTTATGAGCATATCGGGCAGAGCGGAATATGGGTAGCCGCTGGCTTCCAATGCAACCCCCTGGTGACTGTCGCTTAATAAATCCAGTCGAGCGCGGGAAACATGCTCGACTGGCGTTTTGCGGGTAGCGCACAATTGTAAAATTTCGGCCAGGCGGCCTTTGTCTTGCACGCCTTCGGCCACTTGCAGCCGGAAGGCCTGCCGCCGCCGGGCGCGTAATGCTTCGTAAACGGGATTACGGCCGGTGAGCCATTCTTTCACTTCCACCGCCAGATTGCGCCGTCTTTGGTGTCTTCCAATACAATGCCTAGCTCGGTGAGGCGATTGCGAACCATATCTGATAACGCCCACAGCTTTTGAGCGCGCAGTTCGCGGCGCACCTCCACGAGCAGATCAACAAACGGGGCTGCCTGCTCCCCTTCGGCTGCGAGTCGCTCGGGGCGCAGGCCAAACACATCCATCAGCTCACGCAAAACAGCCTGGCCGGGCACTGCATCCAGCCCGGCATCCTTCGTCTGATTGACCACGCGGGCCAAATCGAATAAATAACCCAGCGCGCCGGCAGTGTTGAAATCGTCGTCCATGGCTTCTTCGAAGCCCCGCCGGGTGGTCTCGATTTGCTGCTGCAATTCGGGTGAAGGCTGGCCATTGGATACAGCCGGACGCAGGGCGGTGCGCAGGCGCTCCAAACCTTTTTCGGCCGCGGCCACCACGTCTTCGCCAAAGGTGAGCGGGTTGCGGTAGCTGGAATTGAGCACCATCATCCGCAGGGCATCACCCTCATGCTTTGCGAGGAAATCCTCGATGGTGACCAGGTTGCCGAGCGACTTGGACATCTTCTCGCCGTGAAGCGTCATCATGCCATTATGAACCCAGTAACGGGCAAACGGCTTGCCGGTAAGGCTCTCGGTCTGAGCGATTTCGTTCTCGTGGTGAGGGAAAACCAGGTCGTTTCCGCCGCCGTGAATGTCAATCTGCTCGCCAAGGTGGTGCAGATTCATCGCCGAGCACTCGATGTGCCAGCCGGGGCGGCCTGGACCCCACGGGCTGTCCCAGGATGGCTCCCCGGGCTTGGCGGATTTCCACAGGGCGAAATCCATCGGATTCTCTTTGCGCTCGTCCACACCGATGCGCGCCCCGGCCTGCATATCTTCCGGCTTGCGCCCCGACAGCCGCCCGTAGTCGGCGTCGTTTTTGACGCGGAAATAGACATCGCCATCAACCGCGTAAGCGTAATCGCTTTCGCCCAACTCCTGGATCATTTTGATGATTTGAGTGATTTCCTGGGTAGCCCGAGGGTAGACTGTGGCTGGCTTGATGTTCAAATCCCGCAGGTGCAACTTGAACTCGTCAATATAATGCTCGGCTAACTGGATGGGATCTACCCCTTCACGGTTGGCGCGGTTGATGATTTTGTCATCCACGTCGGTGTAATTCATCACGTGGCGCACTTCGTATTTGCGATATTCCAGGTAGCGGCGGATGATGTCGAACACCAGGGCCGACATGGCGTGACCGACGTGGGCTTTGTCGTACACGGTTGGGCCGCAGACATACATGGCGACTTTGCCAGACTGAACGGTCTCAAAATCCTCTTTTTGACGGGTTAATGTATTGTATAAGCGCAGAGTCATTTGGAAATCCTTATAGCGAGGTTTAATCTCCCCGGTCAATGCGGGCAAAGATCATTCGCCCTGCGGCGGTTTGCAGCACTTTCGTCACCAGCACCGTGATTCCCCGGTTGAGCAGCTCGCGGCCATCTTCGACAACGACCATCGTGCCATCGTCCAGGTAGCCTACGCCCTGGCCTTGCTCTTTGCCTTCCTGGATGATTTTTACGTCGAGCGTTTCTCCCGGCAGCAGCACCAGTTTGACAGCGTTGGCCAGCTCATTGACGTTGAGCACTGCCACCCCTTGCAGCTCGGCGATGCGGTTGAGATTGTAGTCGTTGGTCAAGATAGGAGCGCGCAACTGCCGCGCCAGAACGACCAGCTTGTCGTCCACCTCGCGCACGCCTTCGACATCCATATCGCTGATGCGTACCGGCACTGTGGTATCTTTTTGAAGACGCGAGAGCACCTCCATACCGCGCCGCCCCCGCTGCCGTCGCAAGCTATCGGACGAATCGGCGATGTATTGCAACTCGTTGAGCACGAAACGCGGGATGAGCAGCGTACCGACGAGAAAACCTGTGCGGGCGATGTCGGCGATGCGCCCGTCAATGATGACGCTTGTGTCGAGGATGATCGTTCGCCCGGAAGCTGGCGTTGTCGTTCCCTCGTCTGATGAGGCGCGGGTTGGCAGATGCCGCGCGATCGAAAAAATATCGTCCTGGCGCATCACAAACACAGATACGCCAAAATATCCGAATAACAGCACGCCAACGAATGGCAGCAGCCTGCCAAAGGGGGCGGGGAGCAGCGAGAGCGGGAAAGCCAGCAAGGCGGCGATTGCCAGCCCGACGATAAGCCCAATCAACCCGGCTGCCAGCGTTTGGGGAGAAATTTGCCCCAGGATTTTACGGATCCCGCGCACCGGACGGG
The DNA here is from genome assembly GCA_020723385.1 of Candidatus Aquidulcis sp. Classification (GTDB taxonomy): domain Bacteria; phylum Chloroflexota; class Anaerolineae; order Anaerolineales; family UBA4823; genus DYIZ01. Next base: position 50,549 of record DYIZ01000022.1, on the reverse strand, counting down.
TGGTCAGGAACGGCGTTAGGACCAGCCCGCATAAAGCTCCCACCAATCCAACGACAACGGCAAAAAATTCTACGGGTGAATTGGTCAGGTTTGCAACATAGATACCCGTATAGACCCCCAGGATGGAAAAAACTACCATTCCGACTAAACGAAGAATGAATTCGAAACTCATAATAATGACTCCTTTTTTAATGAGCAGGCAATGAGTGCAAAAAAACTCCCTGTGGTAATACGCCAGGAGAGTCCGACCATGAAATGTCAATGAAATGACTGCTATGCTGAGATGATAGCACGGCGAAGGCATATCGTCAACGGGTTGAGCCGTTATTCTTATGGGCTTCTTATGTTATCTGAAAGCCATTGCGCGCGTTATCCCGCCCATCCCCTAAATTTTGGCGTCATGACACTCGAGCTGAAAGAATGGTAATTATTTTTCCCAAAAGCTGATACTTTCGATGTGATAGGTTTGGGGCGACAAATCGAAAGGCGTCACGTGCACCAGCCGGTAGCCGCCCGCGGTCAGCCGGCGTGCGTCGCGTGCCAGTGTCGCTGGGTCGCATGAGACATAGGCCAGCGGCGGCGCACCCAGGGCAAGGATCGCATCCAGGGTGCGTGATCCCAATCCGGTACGCGGCGGATCCACGAGGATGGCATCCGGATGACAGTCAATCACAGGGAGCGCGTCTTCAGCCGGGGCTTCGTACAATTCCACGTTATCGAATTCATCCAGATTGACCTCGAAATCTGCACAGGCTGCCGGTGAGACCTCGACGCCGATCAGCCGCGCCACCTTCGTAGCGATAAAGGCGCTGAACAGCCCGATACCGCAGTAAACATCCAAAATGGTGGCGGTGGGAGCCAGGGGGAGGTGGGCCAGGAGATGGGCAACCATCTGAGCCGCCAGGGGCGTGTTGATCCGGAAGAATGATTCTGCCGAGACGCGGAACGGCCGCCCGCTTACCTCCATGACGAGATGATCGCTGCCAGCCAGCACCAGCGCCCCTGCCGGGCTGAGATGCACCGCCGAGACGGGCAACTCCTCGACGGTGAACTCCGGCGCCTGGGGGTCGCTGCTTTCCATTACGAGCAGAATGTCCTCGTCTGCCCCCTGGCGCAGGCTGACCCGTTCCAGGCCGGGAATGGCTTCGATGTCGAGCTGCGGCCAGATGACATTGATGGCCTCTTCGGGCAGGTGACACTCGCGAATTGGGATGACGTTGTTCGAGTGGGTCGCTTCGAAGCCGAGTTTCCCATCCGGTGTGAGATGGAATTGTATATAGTTGCAGTAATTCCAGGGGACTGGCAATGACACAATCGGCTTCACCGTCGGGTTGGCGATGCCGCCAATGCGCTCCAACTGCTCACGCAGGATGCCCGTTTTTGCAGCAAGCTGGGCCTTATAAGGCATGTGTTGATAATGGCAGCCGCCGCAAGGCCGGCCGCTGACTGCTGAAAGCTGAAAGAAATGCGGGCAGAGAGGCGTGATGCGCTCCGGCGAAGGGTTGAGCACTTCGAGCAGCTCAGCGCGGGCATGGCCGCGCTTCTCTTCGACGAGACGCACGCGCACCCTCTCGCCGGGCAGGGCGAAGGGGACGAAGACGGCGCGCCCATCCGGCAGGCGGCCCAGGCAGTCGCCGCCGTAGACGAGGGTCGAAACAACCAACTCGAATTCTTGGGGAGCCATTTTAACTTTCTCTTTGTTTGCGGATAGCATGAGCAATCAGCGGAGCTTTCTTCTCCAGCCCCACCAGATTCAGTTCTCCTCGTTGATACATCGCGTACCATTCCCGTCGCTGACGAATGACGCGCTCATCATCGCGCAGATGCAGCCGATGAAGGGTATATCGTGCCCGTTCTCGTTCTTCTGGGGGCACGGCTTCGGTCAGAACCAACTGGAGCGAGGGCAGCAATATCTCGAACCATCCATCTTCTACCCGGAATGGGTCTAGAATTTTGTCATCTTCAGTGCCTTTGCTGCTGTTGATCCAGGCTGATGCGTAACGATAATTACTCCACTCGTAGGCCAGTTTTGAATGGTTTTCCCAGCTCAAATAGTGATCCACTGTACCGACTGGCTCATACATTGCAGAATAGGCGCACAGGTTATGAAAGCCATCGGCAAGCTGTTCTCTGAAAGGCGACCAGTAGGAGAGTGGCTTTTTCCCCTTGGGTATTTTTCCATTCTCGTCTCGATTTTTTTCTAACCAGGCAAGACCGGGCCGGCGCGACTGTTCGTCGAACTCTGGCGGTTCGGGAGGCGGCTCGAAGTGAATCATAAATTATTCCCCCGTTTTGACAATCCAGCGCGGCCAGAAAGGATCGTGACCGGGTAGAAGCTGCAACAGTCGGTTATGGATTTGCTCTTTGGCGTGCAAATCATCGGGATAGGCGCTCATATCTTCGCCCCGCATGAAAGTCTCGGCAGCTTCGATGGCCTGTTCCGCCTCGGGCGAGCGAGCCTGTTTGAGACCAAAGATTTCCGAGGTCAGCCATCCGACCGTATCGCCTTGTTTGGCCCAGGGGACTTGAGAGAGTGTGACATCCCGATCTTTCAGCTCGAACAGAAACAATCGGTCGCGGGTCTCATCAAAATAAGGTTCGATAGAGGCCAGCACGAGGGGAGAGTGGGTGGTGGCAATAACCTGGGTTTGAATTTGCTTGTCGAGAGCTGTCGCGACTTCAAAAACTGCGGGTAAGAGAGAACGCTGCCAGAGTGGATGAAGATGCGCCTCAACCTCATCTATGATCAAAACTAGATTTTTACTTGGCTCACTGCCTAACAAACGGACTGCTTGCAAATGCTCATACCATGTCCAGACTAGCAGATAGGCTAAACTGAGAATCCGCTTCACACCCGCTGAAGTCAGCGTAACAGGTATACTACCGTAGGGGAAATCTATTGTAGGAATATCAAGAACGTCATTTACTGAAACACGGGTTGGTTTCCCCGGCTTTAGTGTTTCCATGGATGGGGGAGAGAGACGGGCTAGAACGCGCTTCAGGATTTGGAAAGGCGAATTTTCACCCTGTTCAGGTTGATATTGCCAGCTTACCCAGTCGCGTATCAAACCGTTGCATAACGTTCTGCCATCTCCCTCCAAGATATTCCAGATAGACCCCGGCTTAAACAAGTAGGGGCGGGCTTTCTCTTTTGGTTTGCCCTCAGTGTCGAATATCCAGAAGTTTCTATTTGGGTCCCAAACAGAAAATCCACCATCTACACGCGCATAAACAACCACACCAGGCGCACGGATGGGATATTCCATCCATGACTGATTTTGAAAGTAATAATATGATGGTTCGAAATGACCAGTTTTATTGAAAGATAATCGGCGAAGTATTTCAGGGATCAATGTTTTATCTTTCAGCATAGTAGGATGCACAATTTCTCCCGCCCATGTCCCCGTTAACGCCCACCAGGCCACATCCAGCAAAAACGTCTTCCCCAGTCCATTATCGCCAGTAAACAGGTTCAACCGGCTGCCAAATTCGACATCGAATTGCGCGCTCGGCCCAACATTTTTCAAGTGAAGTTCAGCTAACATGATGGTTTCCTCTTCTCAGACCGCGTTTCGGCTTGCCCCTACTTTACAACAACATCCCCCAAATTGCAATAGCCTCGTCACGCCACCTGCACGCGCTTCGCCGTCAACGTACCCACCAGATACGTCGAGACGAAAATCAACCCGAAGGGAATCCACGTCCCCAGGATACTCATGAACATCGCCAGGCTTTTTTGAACGAGCAGCGCGATGACAAAGAAATCCATCAGGATGGCGAACGAGGTGAATATGATCGCGGTTTGCACCGGTGTAGTGAAATTGAATTTGTTGAAATAAACCAGCGAGATCAGACCGAAGATGATGGGCACGCCGATGGCGTGAATAATCAACGTGTTCTGCTCCGTCGTCACGCTAAAGCCAATGCCGATGATTGCCCCGCACAGCGCCCATCCAACGATAGCGTGGAGCAGGATGATGATGAGTTTGCGAAAGTTGGTGGTATTCAAGGAAGCCTCCCAATTTAAGACTGTCTATTCGAAAAGCGCATCTTCCAACTTTTTCAGCAGATCACACAATTGCCGGATCTCGTTCGGCTCCAGGCTGGTGCAGCAATCATCGAAGACCATTTCTATGCTCGAGGTCGAAGATTGGAGTGATTTGCCTTTCTCTGTTAACGCCACCAGCAGGCTGCGGCGATCGTCGAGATTGGGCTGGCGGGTGACCAATCCCTTCCTCTCCAGTGTATCTACAATACCGGTAGTGGTCGCCGGGGTGCAGTAACTGGCTGCGGCCAGCTCTTTGAAGGCACGCCGATCTTTTTCCCACAGCAAGCGTAATACAACATACTGCGGCGGGGTGAGGTCGGCAGCACGCGTCGTCTGACGCTCCATCTGTTTGAGCTTTTTCTCGATCCGCTCGATTAGCTGGAAAACCTCCGGCATCGAGCCGGGTTGGTAGGTTTCGTCGGCCATAGTTACCTCCTTGATATTCAGGATAAATATAATTGACAACCTTATTATATTTGTGAAAACAAAATTTGTCAAAGACAAGAAAAGACCTCACAGGTTTACAAAACCTGTGAGGTCTCATTGACCACTGATTACTGTCAACTATCAACCGGCTATTTGCCCTTCCCTGCCATATATTCGTCAATCAACCCGAGCAGCTCGTCCACGTTCGCCGGAGTGATCTCGCCCATGTGAGCGATGCGGAAGGTCTTGCCCTTCAGGTCGCCGTAACCATTGGCAAGGCGGATACCCTTGGGGGCCACAAACTTGTTGAATTCGGCGCAGTCGAACTCCGGCGGGTTGACGACCACCGTCAGGGTTTGCGAGCGATAGCCCTCGGGGGCGAGCAGCGGCCAGCCTTTGCCAGCGGCCCAATCCTGGCATCGCTTCGCCATAGCGCTGTGACGGGCAAAGCGATTCTCCAACCCCTCGGCCAAAATCCGGTCGAGCTGGAAATCCAGGGCAAAGATGAGCGGCATGACTGGCGTCATCGGCGTGGAATCTTTCACACGGTGCTTTTCGAGCAGCACGAAGTCGAAATACCAGCCGCGGTTGGGCGTCTCGGCGGCGCGGGCCATGGCCTTGTCGTTCACGGCGCACAGCGCCAGGCCGGGCGGCAGCGCCAGGCACTTCTGAGACGAGGTGAACACCACATCCAGCCCCCAGGCGTCCATCTCGATCTTGGCCCCGGCCAGCGAGGAGACCGCATCCACTGCGATCAGTGTATCCGGGCTGAGTTTATGCACCACCTCGGCGATTTCCTTCACCGGGTTCATCACGCCGGTGGAAGTTTCATTGTGTACGAGGGTGATCAGATCGTACTTTTGCCCCTTGAGGGCTTCTTCGACCATTTCCGGGTGGATGGCCTGCCCCATCTGCACTTCGAGCTTATCGGCGGCTTTGCCGTTGGCAACTGCGCAATCATACCAGCGTTTGGAGAACGAGCCATTCACGCACGACAGCACGCGCTCCTTGGACAGGTTACGCACCGAGGCCTCTTGCGCCCCGCTGCCCGAGTTGGTCATCAGAAAGACACGGAATTGGGTGAAAAATAGCTGGCGAGCTTTCCCCTCTGATCGTTGGAAAATGGCTTCGAAATCCTTATTGCGGTGCGGCATCATCGGTTTGGCTTGCTGCTGCAAAACTTCAGGGGCCACGTCCACCGGGCCAGGAACGAACATTGGTGACATGCTAACCTCCAGTGAGTTGAACGAAAAGTTGAAAGAGGAGGGCCGTGCAAGACCCACCTGACCGACACCTTAATCTTACCATTAAGTGACTGGTTTATAATACCGCTATGCGTCGCGTTTTGGGTATGCTTTTCGTCATCATTCTGGCCTCCACATTGGCCTGCCGGACGCTCAGCCCGCTTTCGGTCCGCACCCAGACCGCGCCCATCCCAACCTCGACCAGCGTCCCATCGGTGACGCCCTCCCCCTCGGTCACCGTACCCCCCTCGGCCACGGTTTCTCCCACACTCGAACCGACAACCACTGATACGCCCGTCACCACCCCGGCGGAATCCGTCGCCTACGAGGTGCGCGTTCACCCGGATGGCGGCCTGTATGTGGGCGATCAGGTCAGTTTCGAGGTGATTGCCCCGCCAGGGATGCCTCCCACCGATCAACGTGTCAGTGTCCGGCCCGATGAGCCGCGTGCCGCCGCGCAGACAAGCGGTTTTGGCCTGTATGGCATCCAGGGCCGCAACCAGGCGACGTTCACCTGGGTATGGGATACGCGTGGCGTAGCGCCAGGCGCGCACGAGGTGATATTCTCCATCCAGCCGGGCGGGCAGACGTGGACCCAGACGGTGACTCTGCTCCCCGGGAGCGACCTGCCCTGGCCCGAACCCGAGGCCCATTGGGCCACGGCCCACAGTGAGTGCTGCACCCTCCACTACATCACCGGAACCGCCGCCGAGCGCGACCTGCCCGAACTGCTGGCGCAGGCCGACGAGCAGGCCCGCCTGGCAACCGAGTCCATGGGCATCGAGTTCAGCGAGCCGATCACCATTACCCTCATGCCACGCGTCCTGGGGCACGGCGGCTTTGCCAGCGACGAAATCCATATTTCTTACCTGGATCGCAATTACGCCGGCAGCGATTTCGGCATGGTGCTGCATCACGAGATGATCCATATTCTCGATTACCGCCTGGGCGGCGATCTGCGCCCCAGCCTGTTTCAGGAGGGGTTGGCAGTCTTTTTGAGCGGGGGGCATTTCAAGCCTGAGCCGCTGCTGCCACGCGCCGCTGCACTGTTGAACTTGGGCGAAGGCGGCAACGGCTGGTACATCCCGCTGACCGACCTGGCCGAGGCGTTCTATCCAGCCCAGCACGAGATTGGCTACCTGGAGGGGGGATCGCTGATCGAATACATGGTCAACCGCTGGGGGTGGGATGCTTTTTCGGCCTTCTACCGCGACATCCACCCCGCGCCCGGCAACGGCCCGATATCCATGTCCATTGATCTGGCCCTGAAAGCGCACTTCGACCTGGGATTCGATGATCTCGAACAAGATTTTCTGACCGCCCTGCGCCAGCAGCAGCCCGACGACGCGCTGCGCGACGACTTACGGCTGACTGTCACCTTCTATGATACGGTCCGGCGCTATCAGCAGGCGCTCGATCCGTCAGCCTATTTTATGACCGCCTGGCTGGTAGACAGCCGGGAGATGCGCCGCCGCGGCATCGTGGCCGATTTTCTGCGCCATCCGGCAGCCCCGGAGAACCTGGCAATGGAAACGCTGCTGGTGACAGCCGATGAGACGCTGCGCTCCGGGCGTTACGAGGAGACTCAGCTTGCCCTGGACGCTGCCGCCGCTGTGCTGGATGCCATGGGGCAGGGCGACGCCAACCCGTTTGCCGCGCACCCCCTGGCTGCCGATTATGCTGCAATTACCAGCCGCATCGCATCACCGTATACGGCGACACCGCCCAGGCATGGGCAACGCAGGGCGGGGCCGAAACCATGCTGTTGGATTTGACCCGCGCCGCAGATGGGTGGATGGTCGGCAAGGCCGGGTTGCTGTGGTTGCCGGTGATGTTCGTAGTGACGGCTTCAGCCGTCTCCCTCGGTAACGGCGCGACTGAAGTCGCTACTGCGAACCTGCCCTTGCCAGCTATCTCAAATTGAGATATAATACCGTATGCACATCATCACCTATAAACGGATCAGGGAATTTGTCGCCAAATATCCTGATAGCCAATCTTCATTGGAAAATTGGTATCGAATTGTCAGTCAGACCGACTATGCCTCCTTCAGCCATTTGAGACAACATTTCTCCAGCGCCGATTACGTGGATGGCTTTGTAGTGTTCAATATCAGCGGTAATAAATATCGGCTCATCACCGCCATTCATTTCAATCGAAAAAAGGTTTATATTCGAGCCATCCTGACGCACCCCGAATATGATAAAGGCCAATGGAAGAGATAAAGATGTTACAGCCACAAGTGATCCAGAATTTTGAACAAACCGCTAAATTCCTCTTTGTTCCGACCAGTGAAGAAGAGTATAACCAGTTGATTGGATTACTGGATGAACTTACCGATATGGTTCGGGACGATGAAAGCCATCCGTTAGCGAATTTAATGGATGTCTTGGGAGTATTGATCGAGACCTACGAAAACGAACACATTCCAGCGCCAATATCAGACCCAATATCAGTATTGAAGCACTTTATGGAAGAATATGATCTGAAGCAGAAGGATTTATCCGAACTGGGTAGCCAGGGGGTAGTTTCGGAGATACTGAACGGAAAAAGGGCGCTGAACCTCAGGCAGGCGAGAGCTTTGAGCGAAAGGTTTCATGTACCCGTCTCGGTCTTTATCTGAATCCCCCCCTTGTCTCAGTATCTGCAATAAAAAGCCGGGCTGCAATTGGCAGCCCGGCTGCGTTTCTTCTTAACTGTTTAGCCGTGCAAAATTCTACGGGCAGAACCCGAACAGCGAGAAGATGCTGCTCCAGGGCGATACACAATACAGAGAGTTGGAGTCAATATAATACAAGCCGCCCCCGATGACAACCACGATGCACAACAGGATCAACAAACAACCACATCCGGCAAAGATCCAGCCTTTGCCGCCGCTTTTCTTCGGAGGGGCGACGGGCATTGGCGGAACCGGCTCGAACGGCCCGGCGGGAACCTGCTGGGCGTACATCGGAGGCTCTTCCATGGGCGGAGGCGGCGCGTACATGGGCGGGGGCGCGGGGGGCATCGGCTGAGGGCCTGCCACGGTCGCCTGCGGTCCCATCGGCGCAGAGATGACCGTCGCATTCAAATCCATCGTCACATTCGTGGACTCGTAAACCAACCCCACGTTCTCGCCGAACATGACCAGCTCGCCATTGTGTAGCGCGTGCGGACCCATCAGGCGCTGCCCGTTGACGAAAGAGCCGTTGGTCGAACCCAGGTCTTCCACCACATAATCGCCAGCTTGCAGCGTCAGGCGGGCGTGGCGGCGCGAGATCTCAGCGTCGTTGATGACGATGTCGTTGGTGACATCCCGCCCAACGGTAATTTCAGGATTAGTAATTGGGAAAACCTTGCCCGGCGTCGGGCCGGAGCGCATGACCAACTGATAGGATGGTGCTACCATGTTCTTCCTCCTGTTTTCAGCAACGTAGTGCTGTGCATCGCGATTTCGGTCGGTATTCGCCTATAGTGTACTGGTTTTTTTGCCAATAGTCAAACGGAATCGCGGCCTAATTTTAACGGCGACCGGAGATCGGCTTGCAAACCACCGGCAGATAGACCTCGTAAGGAGGCTGCCACTGTACCCGGATGCTTTTTTCTTGCGTGCGGGTGGAGCAGCCATTGTCAGCGGTCGCGGTGACCGTGAAAGTCTGCTCGCTCGATGTGACCGAGAAGATGTGCGTGATGACGGTCAATCCCACCCCGCTCACGGGGTCTGAGCCGTCGCCGAAATCCCAGGTGACGGTGATTGGTTCCGTGCCGCCGGTGATGTCCAGCGTGAAGGTGACGATTTCCCCTTCGATCACATCCGAGGGGGCAAAGGAGAAATCAATTCCGCTGGTCGGAACGCAGACCTTCTCCGGGATGACAATCGCACTGGCAAAAGTATCCATACCGTAACGGCTAACGGCAGTCAGGGTAACGGTGTATGTGCCTGGCTCGCCGAAAGCGTGGGTGGGATTAGCCTGCGTGCTGCCAGCCGATCCGTCGCCAAAATTCCAGGTGTACGACATCCAGGCCGCGCCGCGTGATGTGTTGGTAAACTGAACTGTGTTAGCCGGGTCGGGATCAGCGTGGGTAAAGCTGGCTTGTGGGGCCTGGGGGACACTGCACACTCCCAGATGATCCAAAACCGCCTCCATCACGTTGTCGCGGTCGAACTGGCGGTTGATGGATTCATACCCGAAGGAGAAATACACGGCGCGGTAAACGCCGTCGTAGGCGATGCCGCCGAAGGGGCCGGCATTGTATTGGTAAACCGAATACCCGCCGTTGACCGGCGTCACCCCATCGGGAGAAGTCTGGTTGTTAGCGCCGCCCAGCCCTTGCAGGAAAATATCTACCAGCGGCAGTCCAAGGAAGCTCTGGCCGTTCAGCCAGAACAGATTGGTGTTGTTTGCAACCAGGTTGGCATGCAGGTAATTGTGATAGAAATCCGTCCCGCCGATGTCGGCGCCGATATCCTGGCCTGACACGAACAGCCGCCCGCCAGCATCCAGGTATTCGGCCAATGCAGATTGGTCAGCAGGGGTCAGGGTGTTGGTTACGGCATCCCCGGTGAGCCAGATGACGCCCTGATATTGGGCGATCATTTCGCTCTCCGGGAGAGTCGTATTCATCTCGTAGCTGTACCCCAGGTTTTCGAGGGCGTCAGTGTAATAATCATCGTAGGCTGCGCCGCCGTCGTCGTCAATCACCAGCAGGCAGGTGGGAGTCAAATCGAAGTCCAGCCGGGAATCGCTGCTGAGGTCAATCGTCTGTGAGGCTGAGATGTAATGCTCGGCATCTGCTTTGAGCGTGTAGTGGCCGGCGAAAATATGGAATGTGTAAAACCCGGTGGCAGGATTGGTTTGCGTGGGCGGAATGGACGAACCCAGGATGCTGACAGTCGCCGCCAGCGGAACGCCGCTATAGGCCTCACGCACGTAACCGGTGATGGTCAAGGTGGGCGTAATCTCCAGGGCTATGTCGAGGGTGGTGGTGACGCCTTCCTGGATAACAATGCCGGTGGTGGTGTAAACCATGTGACCCGGCGCAACCGCGCTGATATCGTAGACGCCGGGCACCAGGGCGAGATCGTAAGAGCCATCGGCCAGGCTGAGGGTGTCCCAAGATTGATTCGGGCCGAGGGCGGCTGCGACGGCGGCCCCGGCCAGCGGCTCGCCGGAGGCGGCATCGGTCACCTGCCCGGCCAGATGGCCCGAGGGCGGCAGCAGGCAGCCCATGTGAGCAAAGGTACCCACGGAAGCCTTGACGAAATTGGTGAAGTAGGTCTGGTTGAGGGTAGCGCGGGTGTCGTTCGTCGTGTGGTAAAACGGCGTGAAATCGTCATCGTCCTCGATCCCCAGGATTGCCGGGTAGCCATAATCCCAAAACGAGGCGTGATCGCTGTACTGGATGTTATCCTGGAAAATTTGAGGGGTCAGGTTGATGTCGTAGGCGTCAACAACGTCAATGAACAAATTGGCGATGGCGAGATCAGGGACGCCGGCGCTGCCTGAGCGGGTGTGCAGATCGAGAATAGGCGAACTGTCCGAGTTGTAAGCGATCATGTCCAAATTCAAAACGCCTTCGATATCTTCTCCCAGGCTATTGGCATGTTGGGCATAGGCGGCGCTGCCCAGCAGCCCCTGCTCCTCGCCGGTGAACAGCACGTAGCGCAGCGTGCAGTCGAAATTGTACTGGCTGAGGATGTCGGCGGCGATCATGACACCCACCGAGCCGCTGGCGTTGTCATCCGCGCCGGGGGCGATGGAGCCGGTGGGCATATCGTCGAGGTGCGCGGTGATCAGGAAAATGCGTTCCGGCTGGCCGATTCCAGGCTGCTCGCCGATCACGTTGGGATTTGTGACAGCGCTCCATTGATGATAACTGGCGTCAAGGCCGAGCGCCGTGAAATGTTCATACATGTATTGCGTGGCTTTTTGAATCGGCGTCCCGCCGTTGGTATTCCGATTCTGGATGGTGTAGGGACTGCCGCCAATGATGACCTGGTTTACCCCGCTCAAATTGCCGTCGTAATCCCAAACGGTGGCAGCGCTGACCTGGTTGATCATACCCTGGATGAGCGGGTCGGGGGTGATGATCTCGGGGAATGACAGAACCTCCGAGGGGGGATTCAGGATCATGGGGCGCGGCCCCAGGCGGCGAATCTCGACCCCGAGGGCGGCCAGTTGGTCCGCCTGGGCCGGATGGGCGCGGATGATGACCGTTGAGCCGTCCTCAGCCAGCACGGTGACGATCTGCCGGGCGGCGGTCAGTGCATCGGGACGCCGCGCCGACAGGAGATAATAGGCTTCTCCGCCGGAATCTGCATCCAGCACGCGCAGCGCCAGCCCCTGTTTGGCCAGCGCGGCCTGCTGCCCGGCGCCCGCTTCGACGAGCAGATATTCCTGCCCATCGGCATCCCACAGTTGGGCCATCACAGGGACGGCAGACGCGGCAAGCTGGCGGTCGGCGGGGGCATTCACATCCACGCGCACCAGCGAGCGGGGGGCGGCTGTTTCGGGCCGTGCGGAGGCAGGGCCAATACCAAGGGTAACGAGGATGACAAGCGATATCAACAGGAAACCGATGAGATTGCGAAGAGAAACGCTATTTTTCATGTTTTGACCTTTCTGTTTTATGTTGGGCGGCTTGTTACGGATATTTACGAGAGGGCAATATTTTCATCACGAATGTCACGAATGGTCGAATGCCACGAATGATTTTATTGGTTAAAATTCGTGCCATTCGTCCATTCGTACTATTCGAGATTTAATTCAGGTGTGGTTTAGATGATTCTCCTCAATATCTCCACCAATCCCTGTGCGATCAGGATTTTAAAGATCAGCGCCACCGGATACACGCTGGCGTACGACAGCGCCGGGAGGTCGGTCTCGGTTTGGGCGTTAGCCGAACCCAAGCCGGGCGGGTTGGTCATGCAGGCGCACAACGCGCCCATGGTCGCCAGTAAATTCATGCGGTAGAAACGGTGCATTACCACGATGCCTGCCGCCACCGACAGGGTGCTGATGAGCACCCCGGCGAGCAGCAGGCTCCAGCCTTGTTGTTGAATGATCTGGACGAAGTGCGCCCCGGCGTTGACGCCTGCCCCCGCCAGGAAGAGCATCAGCCCCAGTTCGCGTGACAGGCTGCGGGCGGCAGCCGGCACGTACAGCCGGAAGGGGCCGATGCGCCCGAAATGCCCCACCAGCAAGCTGACGATGAACGCCCCGCCCGCCATACCCAGCTTGACTGTCATCCCGTTGGGCAGGTTGAGGGGAATGGAGCCGAGGGCGATGCCCAGCAGCAGGCCAAAGAAGAACGTCACCATGTTGGTCTCTTCGCCCTTGCGCGCCGAACCCTGCACCTGTTTGGCGAACGCTTCGGCGGCTTCGGTCTCACCCACCACGCGGATACTGTCCCCCATTTCGAGGTTGATGTTGCCCGCCGGGGTGAATTCCAGCCCCTGGCGGCGAATGCGGGTGACGAGCACACCATATTGATCCCATAAGTGCAGCTCGGCCAGCGTCTTGCCGGAGAGCGACTCCTGGCGTACTTCCACGTCCATGAAAACAACCCCGGTGCTGGCGTCTTCCATGCCGGTGTCGTGCGCTTCCTCGCCCAGCAGCAGGCGCATTTTCTCCAGCTCTGCCGGCGAGCCGACTGCCATGATCATATCGCCGTGCTGCATGACGAAATCGGGCGAGGCGGGGTAAACTTTGTCGCCGCGTTTGATGCGGGTGACATTGGCCTGCACCATACGATGCAGGTGCATCTCGGCCAGATGCTTGCCTACACAGTTGGGGTTGGTGATGATGAAGGCGCGAATTTCCAGGGCGGGGGTTTCGGCCTGTTTTTCCTCGTGCCAGAGCGATTCTTCGGCTCTCACGTTGCGGCGCAGCAGGCGCGGCATGAATTGGACGAGCAGGACAACGCCGATCATGCTGAATGGGTAGGCGATGCCGTAGCCCACCGAGACAGCGGCGCTGGTTCCGGGCGCGATGCGCTCGATCACGTCAATCGCAGCCGCCAGGGCGGGCGTGCAGGTCATTGCGCCGGTGTACAACCCGGAAGCCAGCTCGTAGGGCAGCCCAAAGAGATACTTGACCCCGATGGTAGCCAGCGCCCCGACGCCCACCGTCACCAGGGCGATGATGACGTACTGGATGCCGCGCCGCCGGAAGGTGCGGAAGAAGCGCGGCCCGGCGCTGATCCCGACGGCATATACGAACAGCAGCAGGCCGAGATCCATCACCTCTTTGGGCACCGTCAGCCCGAAGTGACCGAATACCAGCGCGGTGAAGAGCACCCCGGCTGCGCCCAGCGAGAGTCCCCTGATTGACAATGATCCCACCCACGACCCGATGGCGAGGATGGCGAAGAGCACGAGCATTTGTTCGGCGAGGAGGATGGTCATGAGGGGAGTTGGACGCTGATGAACGTGGTTTTTTTGAAGAAAGAATGGATAGGAGATAGAGAGAGTATTGCTAGTCCTCATCAAAGTAATCTGAGTCTATTTTCTTGACCACATAACTTGCTACTTCAGTTACCCCAATTCCGTGGTCAATCATAAACTGGGCGAGTTGTTCGCCGTTGATAAGTACTATTTTCTTTTCTCCAGGAACATAATCTAATGCTTCTTGTGAAAAACGAGAGGTTGTTATCAAAACTCCTTTTTTCGCCCTCTGGCCATCCAAACTCCCTGAAAAACTTTGTACAGTGGGTCTACCAACGGGTCCTTCCCACCTCTTCGCTTGAATATACACAATATCTAAACCGAGTTTGTCCTCTTTGATAATTCCGTCTACTCCCTCGTCTCCACTTTGCCCTATGGCTTGTCCAGCATCTTTCCTTGATCCACCGTAGCCCATTGCTACAAGTAGGTCTACAACCAAATTTTCAAAAAACCTGGGCGAGCACTGTTTTATTCTTTCTAATAATTCTTGTGCTAAGTCGCGCCTCAGCTTTTGGTAACTAGACTCTAAAAGTTCTTCCGGAGTTTGATCAGGTTCTTCAAACTTTTTTTCTAATTTGTCCGTTCGTTGGCCTGATTCTTCATGCCTTTGTTGTTTATTGGTTTTGGAAGTTGATGATTCTTCGAAGGCTATAAATTCTGGAAACCGTCTCAAAAATTCCCTGTCAATGACAATTGGATTACTACTTAAAACATCTTGTCCCCGTTTTGTGATGCGCAATTTAGCCCGACTGGGATTTTCTAACAATAACGCCTTTTTAAGGTAAGCTTGTGCCCAATGTACTCTATCATTAAAAACGAAATTTCTGCCACTCGGCAGTAATTCATTTCTGTCTTTTTCATTCAAATGGAACTGTGATGCTAACAACTCACGTACCCCATCAAGGTTGTGTTCTTTTCCGTCTCTTAGGATATTTAAGAGCGGTAGCATGAAGCTTTGAAAACCTGGAACAGCCATGTGTTTACCCTCCGCAAACAGGTGTATCAAATGAAATCGAGTTTTCTTTGAGACCGGATAGATCGGCAATATTAGGCAACCGAATTTGCGTCTCAGAGATGCGCTTCCTCGCCAAATCAATATATTCGCGGTTGATATCAATCCCCACGTATTGCCTGCCCAATTGGGCTGCCGCCAAAGCCGTCGTGCCGGAACCAATGAACGGATCCAACACCACGTCGCCCGGCTCCGTGAACAGCTTGATGAACCATTCCGGCAGCGCCACCGGGAACGTGGCGCTGTGGTTTTTATTGGCGCACTCAGTTGCCATGTGGAGCACGTTATTCGGGTACACTTTATCGCGCCCCAGCCAATTCGACACGTTCTTGCCGAAGCCGCTGCCGACTTTCGACTCATCGCGGGTCTTATCCGTCTGGCTCAAATTCGCCAGACGGTCTTTGGCCCAATCTCCGACCGGCACCATCACGGCATCCTGGAACATTTTGAATTGTTTCTGCTTGTTGAACTGAATTAACCGCTCCCAATTATCGCGAAACCGATTGGGCCATTTGCCGGGGTAGGAATTTTTCTTGTGCCACATGAATTCCTCGGTCCACAGCCAGCCCTGCTCGCGCATCCTTAAAATCAACTCGATAACGTAGATATGCCGTTCGCCATTGACCACGCGCTCTTTGATATTCAGAACAAAAGTCCCGGTTGGCTTCAAGACGCGTAAAAAATGCGCGGATTTGGGCAGAAACCAGTCAACATACTCATCGGGGCTTACCCCGCCATATGTGTGCCGCCGCTGATCGGCATACGGCGGCGAGGTGAAAATCAGGTCAACTGAGTTGTCCGGCAGTTGCTTTAGCACTTCCTCGCAGTCGCCGTGAAAGATTTGATTGAGGTAATTCATTGCCTGTTATTCCTTCTTCCCCCTCAGTATAAAGCCTTTTTCCTCCCCCCGCAATACGCGAAATCGAAAAAGGTGGGCGTCAAAACCTTGCATTAAAAAATGGGTCTTCGGGAATCGCCGTGATTTATTTGCTCCAAGGGGACGACAGTCCCCGCATCTGGCAGGAGCAGCAATAAAACGTTACATCTGGGGCGTCGAACGACAGTCCGACGCGAGCAACACAACAAATCCTGGAAAGCCTATAAAAATAGAACCACAAAAACCCCGCAAAACGGCGCGAGAACTATATTGATCAGTCGAGATGATTAGCGCGCCAATTCAGTGAGTATTGCGTATACCAACGCAGAAACATCTCCGATCCGCGTTATCGGCTCCATCTGCGGATGAAACCGCTCACCCATCCGGCGCGCCGACACAATTGCAAACGCAGCCACGCGTCGAAAAAGCGTTTCTGAGTATAGTATAATCCTCACACCCAATGGAGGCCCCTATGTCTGAAAACCGTCCGCGTAACATGATCCCTTTCGGCGGGAGTATGCTCACCGAATTTGTCAACCGCGTCAAGCTCATCCTGCGCCTGATGGGCGATTCGCGCGTCAGCCCCTGGATCAAGCTCATCCCGGTAGGCTCGTTAGTTTACCTGCTCTTCCCCGATTTGCTGCCTAGCCCGATTGACGATGCCGCTATCATCTGGTTGAGCACCGTCATGTTCGTCGAGTTGTGCCCGCCCGATGTGGTCAAAGAGCACCAGGATGACATCAGCGGCGTTGTTCCTCCGCGGGCGCAGGATTTGGCGGCGCACCCCGCGCCTCCTGCCGAGGAAGATGTTGTCGAAGGGGAAATCATCGAGGGCGAATTCAAGGACGCGGAGTAATCAAGCATGCCCCAGGGTAAAAAACAATCTTCCAAAATTGCCCATACACCGCGCGAAAGCCGCCGCAAGGCCAGGCAGCAGCGCCAATCTATGGTGTGGGCTATCGGGACATTCGTAGTTGTCATCGCTCTGGCAGTGGTCATCCTGCTGGTCACGCGCAACAAATCGTCGGTCACGCCGCTGCCGCTGGAAATCACCGCTCAGGAAGCTTACCAGAAATACGAGCAAGGCGTATTTCTGCTCGATGTGCGCACGGCGGAAGAATACAACGCCAGCCATATCGAGAATACGACCCTCATTCCACTGGATGAACTGCCAAATCGCCTGTCAGAGCTGCCCCGTGACCGCCAGATCGTAACCGTGTGCCGCTCGGGGAACCGCAGCCAGGAGGGTCGCGATATCCTCTTGAATGCCGGCTTTGAGCAAGTCACCTCGATGGCTGGCGGAGTCCGGGCCTGGTACGACGCGGGTTATTCGTTGACCGGCCCCCGTCCATAAGTTGTGAGCGACTCGTCCTCTTCCTCGAAACGCCTCGACAATCTACACCGCCGCCGCATCCGGCTCGAATCATGGCTTGGACGCGGTTTGCTGGCAGCCTTTGGAGTGAGCCTGGCGCTCACGCTGGCATTGGCTGGCTGCCTGGCCGCCAATTTTGCAGGTCCGCAGCCGCCGCTGGCGGTTTCGCCGCTGCCGGGAAGCGCGGCTTTTCAGCCTACGGCCACCAGCGCGGCGGCCCTCCCGTCGCACACGCCGTCCCAGGTGGTCATCGTCGTTCCTACGGGGCGGATCAGCATCCCCACCGCCATCCCCCCAACGGCCACGCCGATCCCATCCACATCAACTCCCAATCCCACTGATACACCCGTTCTTCCGCCAACCGATCTTCCCGCCTCGCCTATCCCCACCGACCCGCCGCTGCCGCCGATAACGTTTGCCGTCATCGGCGATTTCGGCTCCGGCGACGAGCACGCCGAAGCAGTTGCCAACCTGGTCAAAAGTTGGGATCCCGACCTCATCATCACTGTAGGCGACAACAATTACCCTGACGGCCTCGCCGAGACGATTGACGCCAACATCGGGCAGTGGTATTCCGATTACATCTACCCTTATCACGGCGTGTACGGCCCAGGCGGCGACGAAAACCGCTTCTTCCCGGCGATTGGCAACCACGATTGGACCGGGGAGGCGGATGGCTACCAGCCTTTCCTCGACTATTTCGAGCTGCCTGGCAACGAGCGTTATTACGACTTCACCTGGGGGCCGGTACACTTCTTCTGCGTCAATTCCGACAGCCATGAGGTGGACAAAGTGGGGCGCAGCTCGGCGCAGGCTGAGTGGCTGAAGGAAAGGATGGCGGCTTCCACCCTGCCGTGGAAGATCGTTTTCACCCATTACCCGCCCTATTCGTCGGGCCTGCACGGCGACACCGATTGGATCCAGTGGCCTTTTACCGACTGGGGCGCGACCGCCGTAATCTCCGGTCACGAGCACAGCTACGAGCGGCTGTTCGAGGATGGCATCCCGTACTTTGTCAACGGCCTGGGCGGCGGAGATAAGTACCCCATTGCCCGCGTCCGTCCGGGCAGCATGGTGCAGTATGATTCTGATTTCGGCGCGATGCTGGTCGAGGCCAGCGCCAACGAGATTGTGTTCCAA
The DNA here is from genome assembly GCA_020723385.1 of Candidatus Aquidulcis sp. GTDB lineage: Bacteria > Chloroflexota > Anaerolineae > Anaerolineales > UBA4823 > DYIZ01. The sequence continues at coordinate 32,005 of DYIZ01000022.1, read as the reverse complement.
TTTATCAATATCGAAAACGAGGTAATTGATGTTTACGCGATCAAAACTTACCGGTAAAACACGAAGGTTGTTTGAAGTAAGTGCTTTAGCGCCAATTTGGATGACAGCCACGATGATTTTCCTGGCCGCGTGCGCCGCGCCGTCCCCGGCGGGAGGCGCGTCCCCGGCGACGCCCACAGCCGCAAGGGTTACAGCTACTCCGATGGTTCCCCCAACCCCCACGATTTGTGCGTCATCTCCCGTCATCGTCCCCACGCTCCCATCGGTCATTCCTGGCTACACCGAGCTGGATTCCAGCACCGGCATGCACATCACCGGCAAATATCAGGAAATTGATCCCTTATCCTATCGGCTCGAGGTCACCGGAAAAGTGGATCATCCGCTCAGCCTGACGTACGACGAGCTGCGCTGTCTGCCCAAAGTTGAGCTGAAAGCTACCATCGTTTGCAAAGGCTATTTCGAGGACACGGCCGATTGGGCGGGAACGCCAATCACCGCTATTCTCGACCTGGCGGGCGTGCAGGCCGACGCGGCCAGCATCACGATGTACGGCGCAGATGGTTATTCCGCGTTTCTGACCCTGGCGCAGGCGCGCACCGGCGGGAATTTCCTGGCTTACGAGTGGGAGGGCGAGCCAGTGCCGATTCTGCACGGTTTCCCGGTGCGGGCGGTTTTCCCTGAGCAGCTCGGGAACAAATGGGTCAAGTGGCTGTTGAAAATCGAGGTGGAGTAAGATAGCTCTTGTAACCGAGGTGTCATTCCCACTGTTGCGGGCAAATTGGATCAGCCGCCAAACTGTCCTTGACCCGATTGCAGGGGAGTGGTAAAATCCCGCCGCAATACAGCCCCGCCCCCATCGTCTAGGGGACCAGGACGCAGCCCTTTCAAGGCTAAAACCAGAGTTCGAATCTCTGTGGGGGCACAGGAAATCTCGGAGTTCATCTCCGAGATTTCTTTTTGACTGAGTATACACAAGCCTTCCCGAATCGGATGTTTTTGCCTCTATCGGCTCTGGCAAAACACAATCCCAAACTATTAGATTGCTCTGAACGAAGCCCATGCTATAATCTTGGTTTGAAATCAAATTGAATTGGAGATTACGCTTGAATCATGCACCATCACCAATTCCAGGTAAACACATCGATCGCCTTCGCCTGGAGCAATTGGAACCTGTTGAGAAAGCGATTCAAGGCTTGGGGCTGCCTCTGATCCGGTATCGCAAGCTGAAAGGCATTCTTAACGCGCTAAAGATGCAGATCGAAGATGGCGGCGATAATCCAGATGTCAATGCTTTCCTCATCCAGGCACTGCGCAGCGCAGTCATTCACCAGGTGGGCGTATATGCCGGCCAAGTAGCTATCCAGGCCATTGACGCCTTCCAAATGGGCGAAGAGGTGCGCTGGAAACAGATCCTGGAAGGAAATTTTCCGGTGATTCAATTGTCTCCTGCAGAACGTTTCATAGACCAGATGCAAATTGGTTACCAACTCCTAAAAAAACAGGATTTTGTTGCTGCTTGCCAGGACTGGATGCAGGCCTGGGAAATTGCCAAAACTATGGCTCTACCAGAGATGCGCACCCGTGAAGAGTTCGTCAAAGCGTATCCTGAGTTGGAGATCTATTTTGAAAACTGGTGCTATGATTTTATGTTTGAACTCCACAACGCCGGAGTGCGCGATCCAAAATTTTACGGTTATCGTCTGCAATATGTCCAGGAATTCTTCAACCAGTTTCCAGATGAAGATGAAGATACCCACTTGAATTTTGGACGGGGTCAGGGGGAAGCATTATGGGAGCTTGGAAAGCATTCGGAAGCAGAAGCTGTTTACACAGCTCTGGTTGAACGCCTGCCAGATGAAGCCTGGGCTTATATCGGTTGGGCAGATCAATACTGGTTGATGAACAACTCTCAAAAGCAATACGACCGTGCAGAAGCGATCATGCAACAGGCGTTAAAACGCCCCCATCTAAAAGACCGCAGTGACTTATGCGATCGTTTAGCCGCTTTGTATGATGAATGGGGTAAGCCTGAAAAGAGCAAAACGTTACGGCTGGAAGAGAAAAAGGCAAGCCATGTTGTCCCTAAGCCACAGGTTGATCTGAGCGAACAAAAAGCCAAGAAGCGCGCCCGGCGCGGACGGCGTAAGAAGAAGTAGCAATCATGTGATGATAGAACCAAGGACAACAAGCAAGTATGGCGCGTAAACATCGTTCCAACGTTCCTAAAAAGCTTACAGCCGATCGTTCAATTGAACCGATCGTTTTGTGGCGGCGCAGCCTCGCCGCCATGGGCGATGAACGCTGGGTTGATGCCATTGTAGACCTGAAACTTTTCTTGCCATGGGCTGAGGGAGTGGATAAAGCCTCCACCTATCAGAATTTAGGCACATGTTACCTGGAGATGGGGCTCTATGACGATTCTGTGTCCGCTTTTGAAGAAGCGCGCAAGCTTTCTCCTGATGATTCCGATTTACTCATCAGGCAGGGGGTGGCTTATGCTTGTCAGGGGCGAATAAAGGATGCCATCTTAAACTTCGAGACTTATAAGCGCCGCCTACCACCACGATCTCGCCAGCAAAGCATCAAAAAAAGGCTTCGACTACTCCGGCGAATTGAGCGCGGTGAAGCTCCGCAAAATACCTACCGGTATGAATTTCTTATGGAACAGATCAGTCACAACCTGGAAGTAGACGATTTTTATCTGGTAGAACACAAAGCCCAAGAAATGATTTCCTTACTTCCCAATCGCCCGGAAGGTCACTTTTATCTGGGAGTGGCTTACCTGGAAACCGGTCGTTTAGAAGAAGGAATAGACGCTTACAAATTAGCTGTCACTCTGAATCCCGAACATGATGTTTCTCGCTATAACCTGGCCCATGCACTGGTCAAGGATGGGAGAATAGAAGAAGCCATTCCGCACCTGAAACTTGCGCTGCAATGTAACCCCAAATATTTAGCCGCTATTCATGAAATGGGAGTCGCCTGCGACCGTCTGGAACAGCGCGATGAAGCGATTCAATGGTGGAAAAAGGCTCTCAAAATAGATCGGGGTTATCAGCCAGCCCAGTGGCGTTTGCATGAGGTTGGGGAAGATCGTGCTCCCGAAGAACCACCATTATCGCAAAGCCAGATGCAGTTACGGGTGATGATCCCCATTGCCAAACAACGGATGCTTCATCCAACTATTGTGAAAAAAGGCGATTTGACGATAACATACCAGGCCGGGCAAGGATTTGTATTGGAAGACTCACGGAATCCTGGCAACGGCACAGTCTACCTGGGTGGGCCTTTTGTTGTTGGAACAATGCTCGATGAAGATCTTCTAGATTTCATGGGGGTGATGAAGTTGTCCTTAAGGTTGATGGACGCAACCAATACACGCGATATTGCCATATTGGTTTATTATTCAAACGGGGATATTTTTAACTACCAGGCTCATTACCAACGCGGCAAACAAATCGATCAGATCGCTGATGGACAGTTTCGAGTCCGGGAACTGCCAATCTTTTTTAAGTTGCGAATAGATTCCGATTTGCCGCTCCCCTACGTCAAAAAATCGCAAGGGTACACAATCTACTTAAACCAGAAACCCGAGCTGGGTCTATTGGTCACAAGCATGGTGGTTTAAAATGCTGTGCCCTTTTACAGAGCCGAGCCATCTCCTGCATAAGACAAGCTGAGGTAGATACACCCTTTCGCAAATAAGACACGTTAACGTACGGTACTCCCGTGGGGGCACTGGTCAAACTCCTGTCTTATTTCTGAATAGGACAGGAGTTTTTACTGTCCATTCGCTGATATTTTAATTGATATCGTGAATTTCTATACCGCCACATATAGCGGTAATCGCGACGAAAGGCCTACATATGGCAGTAAGTGTTTTGCTCTCACAGAGCAATTTACAACGAAAAATGAATTTTCAGCGTGTTCTATTGCTCTCAAAACCAAAATGAAGGTAAAAAGCGGCTTTTTGGGCCATAATTCGCGAAAGTCACTTTAATTTAAGCGAACAGTCAGTTTTTATTTTTTCAATACCCGTTCCAAGTTTTCCAGGATCAATGGGGTAATACTGGATGGCATTGAAGCTGCCAACCTTCTTTATAATTTTTCTTCCAGCGCGTACCCAATCACTTCTTCCAGGGGCATTTTTTCCCCCTCAGCCCAGGCCTCAGAAAACTCATCTTCACCTAACGCTGCCCGCGCCGCCGCAACCGTGCGTTCATACTGCTTGCGCACAAAAGGCTCCATCGCTCCCTTGATGCTGGTCAACAGGCTCTCGACCGCGGCCGCCAGCCGCGCGGAGCGTTGAGTCGCCGCCCCCGCAATCTCCTCCACCTTGCCTCCCGATTGAACGGCCACACTGGCCAGGCCTGCTAACGCATAAGCGATCAGTTTCTTGTCGTTGACCTGTTGCGCCTGCGCTAGGCTCTTGGTGTGGAAATTCCGAGCGGCCAAGTAATCCTTCTGTTCAACCGCCACAAATCCTAGGTTGAAATAGCTAAGAGAAATAATCTGCTTGAAGCCCAACGCTTGTCCCAGGTTTAAACATTCTTCGTATAGAGCCCGCGCCGCAGCGTAGTCGCCCAAATGATAGGTCGCCACGCCGATATTGCCCAAGCTAACCGCGACATTCATAATATCGCCAATCTCCCGCTGGAGTACCAAAGCATCTTCTAACATAAGCCGCGCCGCAGCGTAGTCGCCCTGCTGAAAGGTTATGATGCCTAGATTGCCCAACGTGAGGGCTACATGCCGCTTGGCGCCCATCTTACGACCCAAGACCAAACTTTCTTCAAACAACGCCCGCGCGGTGGGATAGTCGGCCTGTTGCAAGATTAATATTCCCAAACTGTTGAGCGCATTAGCCGTAAGCGGGTTATCGTTCAATTCGCGGGCCAATACCAGGCTTTCATCCAGATGTTGGTGAGCCGCGGCATAATCGCCCTTGGAACCAAGAATTGAACCAAGCTCGATGAGCATCCGGCACTGCTCACCTCGATTGCCTTGTCTGGCCGAGGCTGCCTGCGCCTGTTGCAGCCTTTCCAGCGCCATCGAAAAATCCCCTCGCCAACGACGGGAACGACCCATCACAAACAAGCAGCGGGCCTGGAGCACTTCCTGCTCGCCAGACTGGGGGCTGCTCTGCGCCAACGCCAGCGCGGCCTGGTAATGATTTTCAGCTTGTTCCCATTGACCCAAGAGTTCCAACACGCCCCCCCAATTCAGCTGCAAGTCAATTTGCTCGCCGGGCGTGGTTAACAACGGCAGCAAGCGCGCATAGTAATCGAGCGCCGTCACATTCTGATAGGCCATACGCGCGGCGTCACCGGCCAGGCGATAATACTCCCGCTGCTTATCCTGGTTTTCGCTGCCTTCAGCGTGATAGGCCAGCGCGGCGTAGTGCGGCGCGAGGTCGGCGGCATAGAGGGTTTCGAAAGACTCCAACGCCAGCGCGTGCAGGTCGCGCAGGCGGGCGCGCAGTTGCATGTCGTAGGCGGCATCACGCAAGAGGGCGTGCTTGAAGAGATAGCGAATCTCGCTGAGCGCCATCCACACAGTTTCGGCTTCGGCCTGCTGTACTTTGACCGGCAGTTGCGAATCGCCACGCAGCATGTTCGAGAGCACCTGCACTTCAAACTCGCGCCCCAGCACCGCCGCAGTTTGCACCACCGCCTTCACCTCCGCTGCCAGCCGGTCGAGCCGCGCCACCAGCACCGCATTGAGGTTGGTTGGCACTTCAGCCATTCGCCCAACGATGGCCCATTGCCCGCCAACAACTGCCACTGCACCGCGCTCATGCAAATCTAGGAGCAGTTGCTCGATGAAGAAGGGGTTGCCGTTGGTCTTCTCGGCCAGCAGGGCGGCCACTTCTGGAGATACCGCCTTTTGGGGGTTCAAAACCTCTGAAGAGCTGTGTTCCTCCAGCACCTGCGCGGCAAGAGCAGCGATACCACTCGCCGAAAGCTGGTTTAGGTCAATCGTCGTTTGCGATACCTCCGGCTCTAGCCCGACATCCAGCGGGCGACCATCATCCTGGTAACGGCTGGCGAGCACCACGCCGAAGGGGTAGTCGGCGGTGTAGCGGGTAAGCACCTTAAGCAATCCGCGCGAGTCGGCGTCTAGCCAGTGGGCGTCTTCAATCACCACGACCACCGGCTGGAACAGGCTCTCGGCCTGGATGAGCGTCTTGACTGCATAGAGCGTGTTCTCAAAGCGCAGTTTTGGCTCCAGTTGCTCGTAGAGTGAGCCGTCCCAGCGCAAATCCACCAACGCTCCAAGGAAAGAGCGAACGCGCTCCAGTTCCTTGCCAATCTTGCTTCCTGCAGAAGCGGGGACTGCCGCCTGCCTCCTGATCAAGCTGTCCAAGATTTCATCGAAGCGAGCTCGATTTTCGGCAGCGGAGCGACCCGCGGCCTGGTTGAAATAGCGGTGCAGGAGGTATTTGAACGGGTTGAGTGATTGACGCAGGATCTGGTCGCATTGACCCATCAGCCAGAGTACGCCTGGCGCTGGCGGTTGGCGCGTCGCCGAAAGTTGGCGACCGAGCTCATAGAGCAGGCGGCTTTTACCCATCCCTGCTTCGCCATAGATCCACGCCAGGCCTGCAAACCGGTTTTCAAAAATTGGCTGAGCCCACTCGCCCAACCGCGCCAGTTCTGCCTCACGGCCCACCATCGCCGTTTGAAAGACTCGCTCACCTGCCATCTGCTCACCCAACAAGCTGTATGTGGGCAGGGGCTTGTCAAAACCCTTGAAAACCAAGTCACCTACGTATTCGAAACGAAAGCCTGGGAATTCACTCATTCTCCCTGAAACCAGGATCTGCCCCGATTCTGCCTTGCTCATCAGCCGCGCGGCAAGGTTCACTTCGCTGCCCATGACGCCATACGTAGAACGCCCATGCCCACCGCAACTGCCGGTCCATACCTCGCCGCGCGTCAGGCCGATGCGCAGCGGCGTAATGTACGCAGCCAGGTTCGCCGACGCGTCGCGCAAGGCCAAAGCCGCTTTCATGGCCCGCTCCGGGTCGTTTTCGTGCGCCAGCGGCGCGCCGAAGGGGGCATATAGAAAGGCGCCCTTGTCACCAATCGTCAATTGCAGCAGGACGCCGCCATGACGATGGATGATGCGCTGCGCCCAGCACACAAAGGCATCCAGCTTGACCCCGGCCTCATCATCGGCGTCGAAGTCAATCCCTCCGAACTGCACCATAAGTGGCATCACCGGACGCAGATCGCCCAGGCTGCTGGCGTTGCTGTGCAGTTGCTCATAGATGTCTGGCAGCATCCATTGACGAACTTCTGCTTCGCCAAGCACGTTATCTGGCAGCGGCGGCCAGGGCGCAGCCTGGACCGCAACCTTCAAACCATCCACAACCGCGAACCTTTTCTTGCCGCGCCATGCGCTTGTGATCAACACCTCGCCCAGGTTCTCAGCAACTTCCCGGCTGACCACTACTTCGCCCCGTTCAGCATGTTTCTCAGCCTCCGCCATCCGCAACAAGGTTGCGCCTGCTAGGGTATCTATCCGCTGGATCGTCGGGTCGCCCACCACAAATCGCCGCGCCGGGCCAGCCGCTATCGCTGCATTGATGCTTAATGTAACCGTCCTTCCGATTGGCGTGTGTACGGTGGCAAATGACTTCATCGCCACCTGCATTGCCAGCGCAGCTGCTACGGCGCGTAAGGATGAGTGATGAAGAGTCTGCTCTGCGTGTAGCGAAGAGATGAGGGAAAGATCTTGTGTTCCTTCATCCTTTTCTTCGAACCAGCAGGTAATCGCATCACCGGCAAAGCCGATCACGCTGCCTCCATAGCGATGCACCGGCTCAATGAGTGCCTCGAACAGCGGGTTGAGCACGCTCAAGAGGGCTTCTGCGCCGCGTTTTGAACCGAGCGCTTCGGAAAAGGTGCGCGTCAGTGGCGTGAAGCCGGACACATCGGCGAACAGAGCCGCTCCGTTCGAGCGATCGGGCAGGTTTTCGCCGCGCGCCAGGGCGTGCAGGCGGTCTTGGGGCAAAAAAGCAGTGAGTTGTGACATCGAGGTACCTCGCGGGTCAATCTTTGGTTTGATTGGCCTCAAGTTTACCATTATCCACCCTTTCGCGGCTAAGACACGTTAACGTACGGTACCCCCGTGGGGGCACTGGTCGAACTCCTGTCTTATTCTGAACTAGGACAGGAGTTTTTTTTTATTTCTCCAACACCCGTTCCAGGTTTTCTAGTCTCAATAGACTCGAGTCAAACCCTGGCTCGACAAAAGGGCGTACATCCGACTGGATATCTTTCCAATCCACGCGGCGTAAGCGCTCGCGCACCTGCGCCCGCCAGTTGGCGACGGTCAACACCTCGCCTTGCCAGCCGGTTTGCGCCAGGGCATTGTTGAGCAGAGTCAGGTTGGGTGGGGGCCAGGCCGGGTCTCTGAGATACCAGAGCAGGTCGTAAAGGTCGCGGCCTTTGGTATCGGCGCGCTGGAATATAGCATTCAGCTTGCCAGCCAGCAGCGATGCTTGATCATGGTGCTGAAGCTGGAGCACCACGGTGGTTACCAGTCCTGCGCCGGCGGGTGGGTTGGTATCTACTTCGATTTTTACGGCCAAGACTTCGCTTTGCTGTCCGGATAACTCCAACTCGGACAACAGGCCAGGGAAGCGCACGAAGGCCGAGTGGTGTTCTGTACCACCGTGGACGGTCTTTTGGTATCTGCGCCTGGACGCCGTTATTTATCCACGCTGTCGGCGTGGCACTGGAAACTGGAGGGCTGATGACCCAGTGATTGAATTCCAACGCCAAATCAACTTACATGCCTTCAAGCACCGTCACCACCCCGCTTGACCCATTCACCCGAACCCGCTGACCGTCTTTCAGCCTCATCGTCGCCTGGCTGACGCCCACCACCGCCGGGATACCGTACTCGCGGGCAACCACCGATCCGTGTGTCATCATCCCGCCCACCTCCATCACCAGGCCGCCTGCAGCCAGGAAGAGCGGCGTCCAGGCAGGATCGGTGGCTGGACAGACCAGGATTTCGCCAGGGATGAGTTGGACTCCGTGCGGGTTAAACACCACGCGTACCACACCTTCAACCATGCCTGCCGACACCGGTGCGCCGGAGAGCGTATTAGCAGTGTCCCCGGTTGAAGGCGCATCGTAAAAAGCAGTCCCGTCGCTCAGCATAATGCGTGGAATTCGCCTGCGGCGTAGTTCGCGGGCGTAGCTTGCCCGACGCTCCGCAATCAAAGCTCCCCAGTCCCGGGTTTCGCCGCCGCCTAAAGCTTTTAACTCCCACAGATGCAGAAAAAACACATCCTCGGCCTCGGTCAGCCTCCCGGCTTCAACCAGTTCTTGACCGGCGGCCAACAACGCTTCGCGGTAAATCCCCAACAGGCGCACGATGAAAAATTTGGGCGTCTCGCGCAGGCCGCCCAACTCGCGGAAACGTTCGACCAGCATCCTGACCATGCGCGGGCTGATCTTTTTTCCTATTGGAGCCTGGGAAAAGATTTGCTCCAGTTGCGTTTGCACCTTTTGGACCTTTCCAGCACCACGCTGGAAAACTGCCTCGGGCGAAGCCTCCGGGTCAATTTCCAGGTAACTTTTCAATACCAGAAACAGGTTGGTCGGGTTCTCGCGCCAACGTGGGCGACCCAGGTCAATTTCACCAATGCCGCGCATCCCATAGGTAGATAAAAAGCCTCGGATGGCGGTTTGGGCGGTGACAGGTAGTTTTTCGGCACGGTATTCGGTTACCAGCCTATCAACTTCTGTCGTGGAAAAGTAAGCTGCGGCGTTGGCATCGGCGCGGATGGCCTGGGCGGTACTCCACAGCGCCAAATCCATCTGTGTAGTGACGTTGTGGGGCAGGCCGCGCGCCAGTTCCATGAGCAGCTCTTGTGCGCTGGGGAGTTCGCTTGCCCGCCGGAGCAGGATTTGGTAAGGCGCCTGTCCCGCGGCAATGCCTCCCACCAGGCGCGGCAGCATCTGTTGTGGCATTTTCGCTGGCACAGCTTCGATGGCTTCGATCAATTCAGCCATGTTTTGCGCTGCGTCACAGCACCCTTGCGCCTCGGCCAGCGCTGTGTCAATCTGACGTTCCAGCCGGGCGCGTCCGCGGGCGGGCCAGAGCAGGTTAAAAAGCACATTCCCAACCAGTGGCGCAACGCCACGTAATAGTCGGAACCGTCCTTTCAGGCTGAGACTGGTTTCAGCGCCGAAGCGCGAGTCATTGAGCAATTCGGCCAGGATGGCGCCGCTGACAGGGTCAATTGCCCCGACAAAGATATTGGCTACCTTGCGCCCGATGGGGTTGGATAGCAGCCCGGTCATGTTTACGAACAGGCGTTCTCCAGCGCCGAAAAAGATGCGTTGTTCCCTGGCGCCGATTTTTAGCCCAAACAATTGCCCCATGCCGGCAATCAGTGAGCTAAACATATCCTGCCCGAGGGGTGTGTACGGGTCAAGCATTCCCTGCCAGACGCCGAAGGACAACAACGCCTCAACCGGTTCATCCTTCAGGCCAGCAGGCAGTGGGAATAATGAAGTCACCGGGCGCGATTGCACCACATACAGGCGCCCATCCGCCCAAGCCCATTCCATATCCTGTGGACTGCCAAAATAAGTCTGCGCCTGCTGGCCGAGCCGCGCCAGGGCGAGAATTTGCTCGTCGGGCAGTGCCTGGCGGTCAGCAGCAGAATGACGGATGGTGACTGTGCCGCCCTCGGCCCGACCCTGGATAGAGAGTGCCTTCGCGCCGAGGGTCTTGTCCAGGGTTTTCTCCGCGGAGCCTGCTACCACGTAATGGTCAGGTTCGACCTGCCCAGAAACAAGCGCTTCGCCCAATCCCAGAGTGGCATCAATGACCGTTTCGCTGCGTTTCCCGGTCAGTGGGTTGGCGGTGAACAAAACCCCCGAAGCTTCGCTCTGCACCATCTGCTGGACGACCACTGCCAGGGCAACCTCGCTATGTGAAATCTGGTTGCGCGCCCGGTAGCCAATCGCTCGCGCCGTCCACAGGCTCGCCCAACAGCAGATGACGGCATCCAAGAGGGCGGCCTCGCCGAGGATGTTCAGGTAAGTATCCTGCTGGCCGGCAAAAGATAAATCAGGCAAATCCTCAGCGGTGGCTGAGGAGCGAACGGCGACCGGGATCGGTGGGTTGTGCAAATTTGCATACGCATGGCAGATTTCGCTTGCCAGGGCGGTGGGCATCTCTCCCTGCTGGAAGCAGGCGCGAATGGAGTTGGATGCTGCATCCAACGAGGCGGGGTCATCCATGCGGGTTGCCTCCAAAATCTGATGGATTTCCGTCTCCAGCTTATTCATTTCCACAAAAGTGCGGTAGGCGGGGATGGTAACACAAAATCCTGGGGGGACGGGCAGCCCGGCCTGAATCAGCGCTCCCAGGTTGGCGCCTTTGCCTCCGGCAATAGACAGGTCAGCCCGGTTCAATTCGGTGAGGGGTTTGATGTATTGCATTTTCTGTGCTCCATTCATTTTGAAGTGTTGTGATAGTAGATGGCTACGGTGGCAGCCACAGCCAGTGTGATGATGCCGACGCTTCCCATCACGATGGTTACGTTCAGTTGCTCGACCAGCAGTCCAACCAGGGCTGAAGCCATGAAGGTGACACTGCCGGTCAGGGTCTGCGAGATACCCATCAGTCGTCCACGCATTTCCGGCGCGATGGTTTGCAGGAGAGTCTGGCCGTTTACCTGGACGATGATCATGCCCAAGCCAATCGTGGCCGCAAACGAGGAAGCCATAGCTAGGCTAGATGACCAGGGTAAGGCCGTCATCCCCAACGCCATCACAACGACACCAGCCACACCCAGTTGAACATAAGTGAACCGCCGCCCCAACCAACCCGAGACTATCGCGCCGCCCAACATTCCAATCCCCAGCGCTGACATCATAACGCCAAACTTGCTGGACTCGACATTTAGGATTTCGCGGGTGATGACCACGCCGGTGACTGAAATGGTACCAATGACCAGGAATGCGGAGCTGATGGTAGCCAGGGCAGCCAACACTGCTGGTTGAGAGCGGGCAAAGGTCAGCCCTGCCCGCAAATCACCGCCCAGGCTGGGTTTTGTTGCGGTGCGCTGTTGACGTGGAATGGTTAGGAAGGCGACAGCAATCGCCGGGATCAGGAAAGTGCCGGCATCAACGTAGAAAGCCGCGTCCAGGCTGACGCGTTCGGTGATCCAGGCGCCGATAGCCGGCCCGATCGCCATTGCGGCGACAATTGAAACGGCAAACAGGGAGTTGGCCGTCAGCAATGCTGCAGGCGCTACCAGATCCGGGATGGTGGCGGAACGCGCTGGGACGAAGAACTGGTTTACCATAGACATCGCCAGGTAGATGACAAATATAACTGTGATACTTGGCGAGAGGGGCAGCCAGAAAACGAGCAAACCCTGAAGCAGGTTGGCAATCACCATGATCCACTTGCGATTCCAGCGGTCGACGAAGGCTCCGGCCACGCTGCCCAGCGCCAGAGCCGGAATGGCTTTGAGCAGCATCAGCAGCCCCACTGCGCTTGCCGAGCCAGTGCGATCATAAACCAGGGTCACCAGCGCAACCATGATCAGTCGATCGCCGATCAACGATAAAGCTTCACTCAACCAGAGCACTACAAAAGCTGGAGAGCGCAGCGCCGGGCCGAATTTTGTGCGTGCATTTGCCTGGTTGGGCGAGATGGCTTTTTCTGGCATGCGACTCCTTTAGTCTCGATAATTAGACCGACCGTTCGGTCTGGTAAATGGTTAAAAAAAGAGCACTTACCGGGCATCCAGGCCCTGAAAATAGATATCCAACAGCGCAGCGGAAGCCTGTTGGGGTGTTTGGGCGCGTTCATTGATCAGGTAGGCCATTGCAAAGGTGCCCTGGATCATGGTCATCAGCACGCGGGCGGTATTTACCGGATCAACCGGACGGAAGATACCTTGTTCTATGCCGCGCTGGGTGGCATCGGCCAGCAAGGCCATGTATTCCTGAAAGAATTTGGTAAAACCGCCCTGCATCTGGTCACGCCCACCGGGAATTTCGCGCCGGACAATTTGCATGATGTCGGCTGACTCGAAAAGAAAGGCGACACTGGCCTCGGCTGCCACCTGGATGCGGCGGCGTGGGTGGCTTTCGGCGCGGACAAGCTGTAAAGCTTCCTCCATGCGCGTGATATTGCGCTGAAGTAGCGCCATCACAATCGCCTGTTTATCGGGAAAGTGATGATAAATGGTGGCTTTGCCAATCCCGGCCGCCTCGGCCACCTGGCGCATGGAGGTGGCAGTATAGCCCTGTTGCACAAACAGGCGGCGGGCAGTGGCAAGGATTTTTTCGTAGGTTTCAGGAGCCATAATAATCTCCGATTTCGACCGACCGGTCGGACTAATGGAGTATAGAACATAAAGAGAAATATGTCAATATCTAAAGCGCGGCAGATCCTGCAAGCGGCGTACCAGCGCCTGCAAAAACGGGCTGCCACCATCCCTACCGGTGCGCTACGCCAGGTTGATATCAACCTATTACAAATAAGACACGTTAACGTACGGTACCCCCGTGGGGGCACTGGTCGAACTCCTGTCTTATTCTGAAATAGGACAGGAGTTTTTTTATATATCCCCTGTTACATTGCTAAAGTCGAGCGAGGTTACGATAAGGCGCACATCTGGCATTCCGTCCCGCTGGGTGTGCCTACACGGCGGCGTTCGAGCATTAGCCAGCAGCCCCCTCTATCCTTGCGGCCTACTAAGCCCATGCATCATGAGTGAACCTAACTCCTGCACCAGGCCGGGGTTTTGATAATACTGCTGCTGGAGCTGAGGATTGCTGAAAGCATCCATAAAAACTGCGAAATAAATGCGCAGCGCAGCCTCGGAGAGATCGGGGTTGACCTGTCCCTGCTCTTTCCCTTCCTGAATCAGGCCCAACATCAAGCCGGTCATTTTCTCCTGCGCCGCCGTGCGGATTTTCTTGATTTCGGGGTCATTTTGCAGATCCAGGCTGCTGAAAATCACCCGTTCTGCGGCGGATGGCTGCCCAGAGACCATCATCTCGGAAATAAACCGGATAAAGGCGGCCATTTTTTCTTGGAACGACATTTTGGGGGTCAATATCTGCTGAGCGCTGTTGACCAGGTGTTCCACAGCACCGGTCACAAATTCCCACACCAATGCTTCTTTGTTGCCAAAATTATTATAAATCGTTGCCTGTGAGACGCCGGCCTTACGTGCGATATCTGCAATGCTGACCTTGTCAACACCAAACTGGCTGAACAACTCCCACGCGGCGCGGCGGATACCTTCTTTGCTCTGCTCTTTACGTCGTTCAAATCCGTCCATGTTGATTCTCCTCAACCCTGCTATAAACAAACCAGGGAAGATTTCATTTTAGCATCTTATTAGAATTGTTAGACTTTATAACATTGACAATTCTAGAATTGTGCCTATAATTGAATTCTGTAATCTATATAGTATTTTACTATAATATTTCCATTTAGCCCCGGTCAGTTATTAGGACGACAATGAAAACTACACTACCCCTCACATCTCCTGAAATCCCCCCGCTTGATCAGGTCGGAGGTAAAGCCCTGACTCTGATACAGATGACCGCCGCCGGGATGCCTGTCCCGCCCGGGTTCGTGCTGATCGTCCAGTTTTTTGAGCCGTGGTTGGAGATGTTGAAACAATCTCCGGCCTGGAAGAATCTGACCCAGACCGATGAACTTCCCCAGGCGGCCAAAGCGTTACAGGCTTTGTGCGGCACGCTCGAACTGACCGGGGATCAGAAAGACGAACTCAACGAAGCCCTGAAAACCTTCGGCGAGCAGAATCGCGGCCATTTGTTTGCCGTGCGCTCCTCGTCGCCGGAAGAAGACCTGGAGGATGCATCCTTCGCCGGTGGGTATGAAACTACCCTCGGAGTGACGATAGACAACATCGAGGCGGCAATCCGTCATTCGTTCACGTCCAGTTTCAACGAGCGGGTCTTCCTCTACAAAAAAGAGCACGGTTTCAGCATCGTCCAACCGCGCCTCGCAGTGATTATCCAGCAACAGGTAAATGCTGATGCTGCCGGGGTGGCGTTTTCGCTCAATCCACTTAACAACTGCTACGATGAGGCCGTGATCAACGCCAATCATGGCCTGGGCGAATCGGTGGTGGCTGGGGAGGTGGAACCAGACCTGTTTGTGGTGGACAGGCTCAGGGGTGAAATCCTGGAAACAAGAATCGGGAGCAAACAGACCGTCATCACGCTGAATCAGGCGGGCGGCACCATCAGATCCACCCGAAATAACCACACCGCAACGGCTATCACATCGGCGCAGGCGCTGGAACTAACCCGCCTGCTCGAAAAAGTGGAAGCGTATTATCAGAAACCAGTTGATATCGAGTGGGCGCTGGCGAATAACCAGTTCTACCTGCTTCAAGCGCGCCCCATCACGACTTATCTTCCACTGCCCAAAGAAATGGTCACTGCGCCGGGGGAACCCAAACGTCTGTATGCCAATTCCACGCTGATCGAGCAGGGCTTGCAGGAGCCGCTCTCGGTGCTGGGCACCGATTTCCTGGCGTACGTACTGAATAAGGTTGGCGGGCCGGTGGCCGAGGGCGCAATCGGACTAGACGGTATCACGTTCACTGCGGGCGGCGGCTATTATATGAATATCTCGTACGCGCAAATGATGGGCATGAAAAACGCCTCGCTTGCGCCGGGCAGCCTCGGCGACTCACGCGTAACGGAAATCCTCGCCGGCCTCGACATGAAACAGTACACGGGCGGCGAATTGCCCGCGAAATTGAAGGCCATGCGCGGCCAGATGATCTTCAAGATGCTGCCAATGGCTACTGGGGTGCTCGAAGCGTATTTCCGGCCCGCACATGTTCTGCAAAAGTACCAGGCCGCCCTGCCCGAGGAAATCCGCCGTCTTGAAACGTTTTCAGCCAACGGCCGTTCCTTGCAGGCGCAGGCTGCCGCGCTCGCAGACTTGCTGACTTTCTTTTACGGCGACTACGGCATCCCCATGATTCTGGCGGCGCAACTCGCTCAGCAACGCCTTCAGGGCCTGTTCAAGCAAGAAGCGGCTCAGGTACAGGACTATCTCATCAACCTGGGGATTGCGCTGCCGGGCAATAAGACAACGGAAATGGGGGAAGAAATGTACGCCCTGGCCTCATCGCCGGAAATCGGACAATTCGCCACTGTCGCGGATTTCCTGACTGCCCTGGAGCAGGGTTCCGTTGCGCCTGATTTTGTGCGCCGCTGGGAGCACTTCCTGGCGGAATTCGGGTTCCGTTGCCCGGGCGAGATCGACCCTGCCAAGCCGCGCCCGAGTGAACAGCCTGCCCTGTTCTTCGAACAACTCAAAAATATGTCACTGTCGGTAAATGGCTCCCGCTCGTTTTTTGACGATGCGCGTGCCAAACGTGAAGCGGCGTACAACGCGCTCTATGAAATTGCTCTAAAAAAAGGCAAACTCAAAGCCCGCGCGCTTGAACGATATTACAACAGGTGGCTGACCTTTGGCGGCTACCGCGAAACGCCTAAGCATTATGTTATCAAGGTGATTAACCTGTTCCGCCGCCAGGCGCTCGCCATAGCCCAAACTTTGGTCGCCGCCGGACGCCTTGACCGGCCCGAGCAAATCTTTGACTTGACCATTGCCGATATTGATCACGCGCTCGCTGACCCGGCGCTTGACCTGCGGGCGTTGGCGCAGGAACGTTCGGCGCCGATCAACAAGATCAGGAAAAGCAAACTGGCGGTGCGCATCATCGATTCGCGCGGAAAAATCTATTATCCACCTCGCAAAGCCGCCGCAGAGGGCGAACTGGGCGGTGTGCCCATCTCGCCCGGTGTGGTGCAGGGGCGAGTCAAAGTGCTTCAGTATGCCGCCGAAAAGAAACTGCTCCCTGGCGAAATCCTGGTTGCGCGTGCCACCGACCCTGGCTGGACGCCGTTGTTCATCAATGCCAAAGGCATCATCCTGGAAATCGGGGGGGCGCTCCAACATGGCGCAGTGGTGGCGCGAGAATATGGCATCCCGTGCGTCTCCGGGCTGGATGATGCCACCAGCAAGTTGAAGGATGGGCAGTTGGTGGAAGTTGACGGCTCCAACGGGATTGTGCGGGTTTTGGAAAAGTAGGGACGACCTGTCAAGGCATGTTCACGCGTTCTCTTGCCATGCCCACTGGCAGAACGAGATGATTTCTTGCGCAGGGCGGGTCGCCCCTACGCCCGTATGATTGATTTCTAATTGGAGTATTTCATGACCACATTTATCGGCATCATCCTCGGCATGTTTGGCATCAGCATCATGCAACTCATCCTGGCGACGGCCATGCCGTTCATCGTCACTGAAATCGGCGGCGATTATCTCTACAGTTGGGTCTTTTCGAGTTATATGCTGGCTTCCCTGCTGACCATCCCGGTTTTCTCGAAGCTGGCCGACTTGTATGGGAAAAAGCTGTTCTACCTGCTCGGCATGGGATTTTTTGCCGCCGGCACCCTGTATGGCGCGCTGGCCCCCAATATGGAAAACCTGGTTGTCGCGCGGGTCATCCAGGGCCTGGGGGCAGGAATGATGATTCCCGTCTCTATCGCCTTGATCTCAGACTTGTTCCCACCTGAAAAACGCGGCATCATGATTGGCGCATTCAGTTTCGTCCAACTCATTGCCAACCTGCTCAGCCCCATCCTGGGCAGCGTCATCACCAAACAACTCGGCTGGCACTGGATTTTTTACATCACACTCGTGATGGTGCTGATCGCCATCCTGTTGGTGGCATTGGATAACAAGAAAACCTCTCCGACCAAGGCCTCGGTGCGCTGGACGGAGATTGATATCCTCGGCGGCGTGCTTTTTGGGGTTTTCTGCGTGCTCACAGTCAGTTTTTCCGACTCCGTTAGCAAACTAGGCCAGCTCGAGCTGACGGGTGTCTCCCTATTGATTGGCGCGGTCGCCGCCGGCCTGATTCTGGTCTGGAATGAATCTCGCCACAAAGACCCGGTCATCAAACTGGCCTTTTTCCAGACCAAAGTACTGCGCCGGGCGATTTTCAGTTCCCTGATTGCCGGAGGTATCATGTACGGGCTGGTCACACTTCTGCCCTTGTGCAGTGTCAGCTTGAAACAAAACGGCTTCAAAGCAAACGAGAGTCAACTCCTGATGATTTTCATGATTGGAACCACCCTCGGATTGATCATCACCAGCCGCTTCATCAATCAACTCAACGCACTGTTCCCGAAAATCATCTGGGGGTTATCCCTGCTTGGCGCCGGGGGGCTATATTACGCCATCAGCGTGAGCAATTTTGTGCTGTTCAATATCGTTACCGGCCTGCTTGGACTCAGTCTTGGCGGCATCATGGCAACCTTGCTGATTAATTCTCAAAATGCCGTCAGCAGCGAGGACAGAACGGTTTTGAGTGGTTTGGTGCAGTTGGGACGGTATTTGGGTGCTGCGATTGGGGTGACCATCCTGACCAGCATTCTACCGGAGGTGAGTCAGATCAGTGGTGCTGTACAATTCTTAGGAGCATTTGGTTTGCTGGTAGGCATGTACATCCTGGGACTGGCGAATGAATTGATATAACACTGGATTCGTAATCTGGCGTAGTTGCTCAAAGCATATTACGGCCGTCATGCGTGTCTACAACAAAAACAACCCTGGTAGCGATCAGGGTTGTTTTTGTTGTTGCAGTTTGTGCGTCAAGTTACACTGATTTGGAGCGATTTCCATACCAGAAGCGCTTCCAATCACCGCCGCTGGTCTGTAACGCAATGAGGGTATAAAGTGCGCCGGCCCAGAAGCCCAACACCATCATCAGGACCACCCAAATCGCCGAGGGAAGCAGTGCCTTTTCACGGAATACGATCCAGCATGAGAAGAGGGCAAAACCAACGTACAGGTCTACCAGCGAGACAATTCCCCAGGGCATGGCCAGTAGTTTGGCTCCCTCGGCAGCAAAATCCCCGACTGTGAAGCCGTAAATCAGGATGCCAGTCATGGCAAGCCAGCCAGCCAAAGCAATCAACTTAGCGATTTTCATGATTATTTCCTTTCCTTATTGTGGCTCTCCCGCCTTCGGCGGAGAGCCTTTATTATTTTGATGCCGCAACGACGGCAAAGCCTACAGCATCCGGGCCGATATGCGCTCCGATCACTGGGGTAATATCTGCAGTCAGGATATCTCTTTGCGGGAGCAAACCAGCCGCCAGTGCGCACAGTTCAGCAATTCGTTCAGGCTGTGCATGTGTATGCACGATGGCAACACGCTCCAACTTGCCTAAGGCTGCCAGCATCTCCACCATACGCTTCATCGCACGGTCTCTCGTGCGCACTCGCTCTGAACTGGGTTTACCTTTGTGCATGATCATGATCGGTTTGATCTGCAGCCAGGCGGCGACACCTGCCATGTATTTATTCATCCGCCCGCTTCGTTTTAGAAATTCCAGTGTATCCAGGGCAGCAAAGACATGAATGCGTTGGATCTGATCGTTAAGGGCAGCGATAATTTCGGCCACCGAACTGCCCTCCGCAGCCATTTTGGCCGCTGTATCCGCCAAAAAACCAGTTCCCAGGCTCAACTGCTGCGAATCGAATACCGTAACCGGTACCGCTGTCGTTTCTCGAGCGGCTGAGCGCGCCACATCAACCGTACCACTCAAAGCCGCTGAAATGTGAATTGATAAAATCTCGCTGGCGCCTTCATCGGCCAGCGCCTGATAGATGGCATGGAATTTTTGAGGCGACGGTACGGCGGTGGTAGGGTGGGTCGAGAATGATGGCAGCCGTGTGTAAAACTCAGCGCGTTTCATGTCAATGCCGTCCAGAAAGCCCTGGTTGCCCACATTGATGTAAAGTGGGACAACAGAGATGCCATAACGGGCAATTGCCTCGGCGGGCAGATCGCAGGTGCTATCGGTCACAATTCGCACAGCCATAGTTTTTTCCCTCTCATCCGTTCAACAGATTGCTCTTATTCTCGCGCTTTTATTTCCAAAACGACATATTTTCTTCCCTGCAACCTCGATGTCAGGGCAAACATCTTTTTCATGAGGCCGTATTTCTTATCGAGAAGGCGATCCGATTTGCGGTCTGTGTCAGCGTCCGTTACTTGTCGGGCGGCGGCCGGAAACCAATCGCCGAGCAGCGCACCATCCGCCTTACAGGGAGCGATATTTACCTGCCCGTTGTTGCGAATGCGCTTGACTTTGCCTGAATTTGCCACGGTACGAACGTAAAGGATATCGCCATCTTGCACGAACCACACCGGAGTTCTGACGCCTATGCCGCTTTTGCGGAAGGTTTCCAGGTTGATGTATTGTTGCTGAGTCAGTTGGTCGAAAGAGGCCATCTTGCATCTCCTTGTTGATAAGCCGCCAGCGCTCGTTGCCGCGCTGTCGTGTGATCGGTGATCGGGGTGGGATAATCTTTGCCAATCATACAACCCAACTGCCGCTGCACCTCGAGGGGGATTTTCCACGGTTCGTGGATATATTTATCGGGTACAGCCGCCAGTTCGGGCGCCCACCGTCGCACATAAGCACCTTGCGGGTCGAATTTCATCCCCTGCAGCACCGGGTTGAACACCCGGAAATAGGGCGCAGCATCGGTGCCGGTGCCGGCTGTCCACTGCCAGCCGCCATTGTTCGCCGCCGGGTCGCCATCGAGCAGGTGCTGCATAAAATAGCGCTCGCCCCAGCGCCAGTCAATCAGCAGATCTTTGATCAGAAACGAAGCAGCAATCATGCGCGCCCGGTTATGCATCCAGCCAGACGCGTTCATTTGGCGCATGGCCGCATCTACCACTGGATACCCCGTGCGTCCCTCGGCCCAGGCGGCGAAACTTGCCGGGTCATCCCGCCAGGGGATACGGCGCAGACCGGGCCGAAAGGCGGTGCGCCGCACGTATGGAAAATGGTACAAAATGGCCGAATAAAATTCGCGCCAGATCAACTCATTTAGCCAGGTCTCGGCGCCTCGCCGGGAAGCGGCATCTTCTGATTGCACCTCAGCCTGACGCGCCGCCCAGGTTGCCTGCCGCGCCGAAAGCATCCCAAAGCGCAGGTATGGCGATAACCCCGAGGTGCTGTCCAAATCCATGCGGTTGCGTTCATCCGTATAACGCTGGATGGCGAAGTCGCAAAATCCAGCCAACCGCCGTTGCGCTTCGGCTTCGCCAGCCCGGAAGGGATTCTCAGATGGCGATGCCGGTGCGGCGGGTACTCCCCGATTAGCAAGGGGCGGCAATGCCGGGAGACGTTCGGGGGCCGGAAGGGGGCTGCCAGGGAATGGGAGGCTGCGCCACATCCGGTTGAACGGTGTGTACACGGTATAGGGTGCGCCATCTGCTTTATGTAGCATCTCTGGCGGGTAAACCGTGACCCCGGAGGTGAGATGCAGCGGCAGATGGCGCGCCACCCGGTCATCGCGCTGGCGGGCAAAAGGCGAAACATCCGCTTCGGCAAAAATGCTCTCGGCCCCGGTTTCATCCCGCAATATTTGGAGTTCTTCCAGCGGGTCACCCTGCCGAACGATGAGCGCGCTGCCCCGCTGGCGCAGGCTGGCATCGAGCATCCGCAAACCATCGAGCAAGAAGGCCAGCCGCTTTTGGCTGGCGTATGGCGACGCCAGCAGCTTTGGGTCGAGGATGAACACCGGGACCAGTGATCCTGCCCGGTCTAAGGCAGCCGACAGCGCCTGGTTATCGCTCAACCGCAGGTCGCGGCGAATCCACCAAATGGCGGTGTTCATTCCAGCATCCTTTTCGTTTTCCACGCCCGAAAAGCGAACAAAATGGGCAAGCCGATGCGCATTCCCAGGCCGATAGGCCACCAAAAGGGGTGTGGACGCAGCCTCAGCGCGATTTCGTCCTTTACTTCGGTAGTGTTTTCATCTACGGCGTCGAAAGTGTGCCGATGTACCCATTCAAGGAATGGCCCTCGCAGTTGACGGTCGCTGAATCCCGCGGGTGATCCCGCCTCGATACGCGCCTGCCAATGCACCGGAAGCGGGCCAAGCCACATGGTGAAGTCCATCTCATCGCCATTGGCTAAAACGGGCGGAGCATGATGCACCTTCACGATGATCGGCGGCGGGGTGATGGCCGGCATACTGGCGGTGTGGCTGTGAAACTCGGCCACGCGGGCCAGGGAGGCTCGAACACGGAAGCGATGGTAAAAATTCATCATGATTAATTCGTGTGTCAGCGCCTTAATTTGCGTTGAAGCCATTTCTCAAACTCGATGAGGATATAAGCTGCCAGGCCGACTGCCAGCACATCCAGCCAGAGTGCCAGCGAGATCGGCGCGCTGTTGAAAAGGGTGTTCATAAAGGGGACATAGGTATAAAGCAACTGGATCAACATCATCAAGATCGCGCCGCCCACCGCCCACGGATTGGAAAAGAAACCCAATTGAAAAGGAGAGCGGGTGATCGAACGGGCGTTGAACAAGTAAAAAATCAACACAAAAATCACCACGTTGACGGCCACCGTGCGGGCTTCAGCCAACGGCGCGCCACGCGTTAATTCATATTCGAACAGCCCAAAAGCCCCAGCCAGGATGATCAGACTCACCAAAACGATGCGCCAGATCAACTCGCCGCTCAAAATGGGCGCACGAGGATCGCGCGGCGGGCGGCTCATCAAACTGGGTTCCTTGGGTTCCAGGGCCAGCGCAATCCCCAGGGCCGCTGCCGTAACCATATTGATCCACAAAAGCTGGATTGGCAAAATGGGCAGTGTTGCGCCGGTGATAACCGCCGCCAACAGCACAAGGCCCTGCCCCAGGTTGGTGGGCAGCGTCCAGGCGATAAACTTGGTCAGGTTATCAAAGACGCCGCGCCCCTCCTCCACCGCGGCTTCGATGGAAGCAAAGTTATCATCAGTCAAGATCATATCCGCAGCTTCTTTGGATACATCTGTGCCGGTGATGCCCATCGCTACACCAATATTGGCCTGTTTGAGAGCCGGGGCATCATTGACACCGTCCCCCGTCATTGCCACCACATGGCCGCGGGCTTGCAAGGCTTCCACCAGCCGCAGTTTCTGTTCGGGGGCCACGCGGGCGAACACGTTGGTCTTTTCGGCCTGCTCGATCAACTCGGCGTCAGACAGCCTGGAAAGTTCAGCGCCAGTCAACACGGCTGCGCAGTCATCCTGGCACAACCCAATCTGTCGGCCGATGGCGGCGGCGGTGAGGGCATGATCGCCGGTGATCATTTTTACCGTAATGCCGGCCTGCTGGCTGGCGCGGATGGCTGCCATCGCCTCTGGGCGGGGTGGATCCATCATGCCCTGTAAACCTAATAAGGTCAGCCCAGTGATGTCGTCAAAATTGATTTTTTGCGCGCCAGGCTTCTCCAGGCGGGCAAAGGCCAGAACGCGCAAGCCCTGTGATGCCATTGTTTCGAGCGCTTGGCGAAATACCTCGCTGCCGCAGGCGGCTGCCTGGCCCAAAGGGTCGAGGGCGCCGTTGCAGCGGTCGAGTAGCACTTCGGCCGCGCCTTTAACGTATACCGTTCCATCGGCGTGCAGCGTGGCCATGTATTGGTGCTGCGAATCAAATGGGATGGAATCCAACCGGGCGGGATAGGCAGTTCCATCAGGGTTGAGCGCCCCCTTGCGGGCAGAAACCAACAGGGCACCCTCGGTTGGATCGCCTTGCACAGTCCAACGCCCTTCTGTCTCGACGAGCTGGCTGTCGTTACACAGCAGCCCCGCTTTGAGCGTCTCGATCACAGCCGTGTCGCAGCTCCACTCCCCTAAAATTTGCCCAACCGGCTGATAGCCAACACCGTTAACCGCGTAAACGCCGCCCAGGGTGCGGATTTCTTGCACCGTCATTTGATTTTGGGTGAGGGTGCCGGTCTTGTCCGAGCAGATAACGGTGGTGGAGCCGAGGGTTTCAACCGCCGGTAAATTGCGGATGATGGCGCGTCGGCGGGCCATGCGCGAAACGCCGATTGCCAGGGTCACCGTCAGCGCGGCAGGCAAGCCCTCCGGGATGGCGCCGACTGCCAGGGCAATCGCCGCCATGAGGGTGTCTACGATCGGCTGGCCGCGCAGCACGCCGATGCCGAAGGTCAGCGCCGAAAGGGCCAGGATGGCGACCAACAGCACCCGGCTGAACTGGGCGATCTTGCGGGTGAGAGGTGTCTCCAACTCGGCGGCGCTGGAGATCAACTGCGAGATGCGCCCGACCTCGCTGTCGTCGCCGGTTGAGACGACCACGCCGGTCGCCGTGCCATACGTGACCAGGGTGGAAGCGTAAGCCATATTGCGGCGTTCGGCCAGCACGGCATCGTGCGCGATGAGCAGCGCAGCATCTTTCTCCACCGGTAACGACTCGCCGGTGAGGGCAGCTTCGGTCACTTGCAGATCGCGCGAGGCCACCAGGCGGAGATCTGCCGGGACGCGTGCTCCCGCCTGCAATTGCACAATATCGCCTGGCACCAGATCGGCTGCCGGCAGGCGCACCACCTTCCCGCTGCGGATAACCGCGGCTTCAGTGGTCATCGTTTTGGCCAGAGCGGCAATGGCCTGTTCAGCCCGCGATTCCTGGATATAGCCGATGATGGCGTTGACCAGCACGACCCCAAAGATGACCAATGCATCCACCGGATCTTTCAGCACCGCTGTCACCAGGCTGGCAATCATTAAAATGATCACCAGCGGGTTGTTGAACTGAAAGAAAAAGCGCAGCAGCGGGCTTTTGCCCTTTTTCGGGGTCAGCACGTTGAAGCCAAAACGTTCCTGGCGGTGCTTGACCTCAAAAACGTCCAATCCCTGCTGGATGTCGCTGTCCAACAGATCGAGATCTTCGCTCGCGGGAAGATGGTGCCAGTGTTTGCTGAGTAAAGCGTTCATGGGGTAGTATGCGGTGCGAAATTGGAAATTCAGACTAACGCCAAGCGTTAATTCGTGGAATCAAAACAGGCGTTCGCCTTTTGTAAGCCTCATAATCTGCCTGCCCGCCCCATTTCTGGTCGGCCTTCTTTTCGAGCAGCGGGATGCCGCTGACACGGGTAAGGAGCAGGGTGACAAAAACCGGGGAAATCAGGGCCACCCATTGCCAGCCTTGCAGAACCGGCAGGGCGATGATCATCACGCCAACCCACAGGGTTATCTCTCCAAAGTAGTTTGGATGGCGGGAGCGGGACCACAGGCCGGATTGGATAAACTTGCCTTGGTTGTTGGGGTCGGCGTTGAAGCGGCTTTTTTGATAGTCGGCCAACGCCTCCATTGCAAATCCGAAAACCCACACAAGGAAGCCAACCAGGGCAAATAAATCCAGCTCTTTGCGGTTGGCCGTGGTGATCGTGACCAATGCGGCGGCCATCGTGAAGGTGACCCATAAGCCCTGGATGGTCCATACGTTCAGGAAACGGACAAAATAAGGTTTGATCTCATCGAAACGATCATCCTTGCCCGCTTTTTTAATGCGGCCGAACAAGAAGGTGCCCAGGCGGACTGCCCAGATCACGACCAGCGCCCACATCAGGATCGCTCTGCCATCCACGCCCGCGCTCAAAAACAAGGCCAGCGTGCTGAGGGTGATATACGTGAGGCTGCCTGTCAGATCGAAGAACTTCTCGGTTTGCCGCCAGTAGGCCGGGATAAAGGCCAGCCACTGGATGAGAAAGGCCAAGCCAACCAGCAGGGCAAAAACCGGGAACCCTGCAATCCGGCTGCCACCCTGGCTGCCGGCAAGCGCCGCCAAGAGGCCGATCAAGATCAACGCCGGGAAAACGATGAGCGCATTACGATCGGTTGTTTTCATAGAATTACACTTGTCCTTTCAATCATCTGAAACCGGGTTTAGGTGAATGGGGTCAAAAGCGGCTTGCATTATACCGGGGCCAGGGTGCCGGTCCAGATCAGCCAGCACAGTACGGTCTTAGCTGACAGGCTCAGGATAATATAGACGCGTTCCCCGAACAGGTAATCCTTCCATGGGCCAATCTTCTTATACTGCAAAACCATGTTGATAGCGAAGATGTTGAAAAAGACGAACAAGGTCGGGACGATGGCGTACACAAACGCTGGCGGCTTGGCATCCCCAGAATTGACCGCACCCACGAAGTAAAGCATGATCACGATCCACGGCACGATCCCGGCAATGCAGCCATAGATAAAGGCCGTCCAGTTCGTTTTCTCGGTGTGCTGGTTGTGCAGCTCCATCATGATGCCAAACAGGTTCATCGTGGCATTGAGGGTGAAGATCAGGATCAGCGCGCCCAGGTCCCAAAGCCCAATCAGCATGCCGATCAGAACGATCATCAGCGAAGAGCTGAGGGCATATTCATAAAAGCGCACCGGGTTCATGCCTTTCTTCAGGTTTTCTACATAGCGCCCATAGCCGATCGTTGCCAGGTAGAAATGCGCTACGGCTGAAATCAGCAGGAAGAAAGCCACGGCTACTCCAAACGGGAGTTCATAGAAAAGCTCTGTGTTGGGCTTGAGCGAGCTGGTGGCAATGTCAAAGCTCAGGTAGTTGGTGAATATAGGGTAGGTGGTGTCATTGCTGATCAGGATCATGAGGATGCCCTGTACCAGGTGCAGGAAACCCATGACCAGGTTGAATCGCCGCAATCCGGTAAACTTGCGCTCCGTTGCGCTTGCTGAACTATCTATTGTTTTACTCTTGGTTGCCATTTTATTTTCTCCTTTTGTGAAAATAGATTGATGACTGATTATCGCGTTAAATAGGCCGCTTGCCTACAATAAAGCTGATATAACTTACCAAAACACTCAAGATCGTTCCCTAAAGCATATCCCATCATTATCGTTTTTCCTCCTGAAGTTCAGCTTTGAGGTGCCTGAATGGGAGTGGTCATCATGAGGCAGGGGATAGGGTTGCTCAGGGTTTGTAAATATATTGTACACATTATTATTGCATATTGTACAGTATAATGGTCGAAATTGTCAAGATAAATAAGAATATCCATTATGAGGGCCAGCAGCATGTCTTTGGAACTGCTGCCATCATCGTTGACACCCATAATCGCTGCGCCACGAAAACGCCTGGCTGGGCAGAACAAAAAGACCGCCGGGTAACACCGACGGTCTTTTTATAACGTTGATACTGAGATCAGGCGAGGTCGAAACGGTCAAGGTTCATGACTTTGTTCCACACCGCGACAAAGTCGTGCAGGAACTTTTCCTGGGAATCCGCACAAGCGTAGACTTCCGCCAAGGCCCGGAGTTGGGAGTGCGAACCGAAGATCAGGTCAACACGGGTGCCGGTCCACTTGAGCTCGTCTGTAGCGCGATCACGACCTTCGAATACACCATCGTCTTCCATGGTCGCTTTCCAGGTTGTGTTCATGTCAAGCAGATTCACGAAGAAGTCATTGCTGAGCGCCCCGGGCCGTTTGGTGAAGACGCCGTGCTGAGACCCTCCAAAGTTGGCGCCCAGGACGCGCAGGCCGCCCACCAGCACCGTCATTTCGGGCGCGGTCAGGGTCAGCGATTGCGCTTTGTCAATCAGCATTGCCTCAGCCGATACGGCATAGCGAGCCTGCTGGTAGTTGCGGAAGCCGTCTGCCTTCGGCTCTAGCACTGCAAAGGAGACCACATCGGTTTGCTCCTGCGCGGCATCCATGCGTCCCGGCGAGAAGGGAACCATCACAGCGTGACCAGCATGCTTCGCCGCCTGCTCGACGCCCGTGCAACCGGCCAGGATAATCAGATCAGCCAGCGAGATCTGCTTACCATCAGACTGCGCACTGTTGAACGCACTCCGGATGCCATCCAGGGTTTTGAGCACCTTTGCCAGTTGTTGGGGCTGGTTGACTTCCCAATCCTTCTGCGGCGCCAGGCGAATGCGAGCGCCATTCGCGCCGCCGCGCTTGTCAGAGCCGCGGAAGGTGGACGCCGACGCCCAGGCAGTCGAAACCAGCTCTGAGACAGACAGACCAGATGCCAGGATCTGGCCCTTGAGCGAGGCGATATCCTGTGCATCAACCAGTTTGTGATTGACCGCCGGGATGGGGTCTTGCCAGATGAGTTCTTCAGCCGGAACCTCTGGGCCGAGATAGCGGGAGCGCGGGCCCATGTCGCGGTGGGTTAGCTTGAACCATGCCCGGGCAAAGGCCTCAGCGAACTGGTCGGGATGCTCGTAGAAGCGGCGCGCGATCGGCTCGTAGATCGGGTCGAAGCGCAGCGACAGATCCGCCGTGGTCATCATCGGCGCGGACTTCTTGGTCGGGTCGTGCGCGTCGGGAATCATATGCTCTGGCTTGACATTCTTGGCCACCCACTGGTGGGCGCCGGCCGGGCTTTTGACCAGCTCCCACTCGTAGCCGAACAGCATCTCGAGGTAGCCGTTATCCCACTGAATGGGGTTAGGTTTCCAGGCGCCTTCAATGCCGCTGCTGGTGGTATGCACACCCTTGCCAGTGCCGAGGCGGTTTTTCCAGCCCAGGCCTTGCTCCTCGATCGGAGCGCCTTCCGGTTCGGGGCCGACCAGGGTGGGACTGCCTGCGCCGTGGGCCTTACCGAAAGTGTGTCCTCCGGCGATGAGTGCGACGGTTTCCTCGTCGTTCATGGCCATGCGCTCGAAAGTCTCACGCACATCGCGGCCCGAAGCGACCGGGTCCGGATTGCCATTTGGCCCTTCCGGGTTCACGTAGATGAGACCCATCTGGACGGCTGCGAGCGGGTTTTCGAGATCCCGCTCGCCGGAGTAGCGCTTATCCCCCAGCCACTTGTTTTCGGCGCCCCAGTAAATATCCTTTTCCGGCTCCCAGATGTCTTCCCGCCCGCCGGCGAAACCGAAGGTCTTGAAACCCATCGATTCCAGGGCGACATTTCCGGTGAGGATCATCAGGTCGGCCCAGGAAATCTTCCGACCATACTTCTGCTTGATCGGCCAGAGCAGCCGGCGCGCCTTGTCGAGGTTGATGTTATCGGGCCAGCTATTGAGCGGCGCAAAGCGCTGGCTGCCGGCGCCGCCGCCACCGCGTCCGTCACCGGTGCGGTAGGTGCCGGCGCTGTGCCATGCCATTCGGATGAAAAGCCCGCCATAATGGCCCCAGTCCGCAGGCCACCAATCCTGGGACTGGGTCATCAGTTCACGAAGGTCCTTCTTCAGAGCCTCCAGATCGAGCTGTTTAAATTCCTCGGCGTAGTTGAAATCCTCGCCCATCGGATTGGACTTGGCGGAATGCTGGTGCAGGATATCAAGCCTCAACTGGTTCGGCCACCAGTCCTGGTTGGTTGTGCCGCCACCAGCAGTGTGGTGGTGGACCGGGCACGTGCTCTCTTCGCTCATCGTATTTACTCCTTTCTTGGTGTGAATTATTGAATAGCAGTACGAATAAATTGCCCACTGTTTCTAAAAAGGATTTCTTATCCCTCCGTCTTACAATCTGGGCAAAGCCCATAAAGGGTTATTTGCGGGCGTAAAATCGTATAACCCGAGACTTGCTCCAGCGTTCTAAGCGCTTCCTGATCGAGGGATACTTCCCCATCAATGATCTGGTTACATTGCATGCAAATCAAATGGGGATGAGGCTGGGGGCGATTGCCATCGTAGCGGCTGTCATCCCGCAAATCAATTTCCAAGACCTCGTTCATTTCTTTGAGCAGTGCCAGGGTTTTGTAAACAGTAGCCTGGCTCATGGTGGGAAATTGAACTTTGATCTTTTCATAAAGCTGCGCCGCGCTGGGATGTCCTTCGCTGGCGGCGATGAGACGCACCAGTTCGATCCGCTGAGGGGTAAGCCGAAAATCGCGTTCTTTTAATGCAGCAATCAGTTGATTAAAACGTACATCTGGATCGGTCATGAGATTTTATGGATAATAGGTATTTATAGATAATTATTATTGATTGTATTATACCACTGATAACGTACTATACCCCCATGGATGCGCCGGAAAACAAGGGATCATCACCGTGCCCAAAAATCTGCGGCTGCTGGATGGGCGTGCGGATTTCCTGTCATAACCAAAATGCCCCGCGAAATTGGCGGGGCATTTCGATGCTCAGACCGTTTCTACGGAAACACTCTCTACTGAGCGAATCTCACACAGCAGACGGTCCCACAGTGCATACACCGCCGTGGGTAGGCGTGGCGCCGGCGGCGCATTCGTAACCAGCAGTTCCGCCAGCTGCACAGGTATAACCGGCGACCGGTGTAACACCGTTATAACAGTCTTGCCCTGGGTAAACAACGCCTCCCGTCCCTGTTTCGCAAAAGGTATCGTTAGCGCCGGTAGCACAGGCT
Source organism: Candidatus Aquidulcis sp. (assembly GCA_020723385.1). Taxonomy (GTDB): domain Bacteria; phylum Chloroflexota; class Anaerolineae; order Anaerolineales; family UBA4823; genus DYIZ01. Next base: position 1,771 of record DYIZ01000022.1, on the reverse strand, counting down.
ACTGGGGCCACTGTACCTCCAGGGAAACATGCCAGCGGGTCTTGGCCATTGGTGGCTCGGGCATTCAGGTTGACCACTATAGGTTTTTCGTATCGCATACTTCCTCCTTAGTTTTGGGTCGCAGGGTGTAATCCATCTCCAACACGAAATCTGGCAATCATTCATTTGCCTTGTATAGTTATAAACGCGATTTGTGCAAAATGCAAGTGAGTTTTCCCCACTTTTCCCACCCATTCAACATCTGCCAATCCTGGTTGATATAATACCGGACATGCCATCGAAGCCGCCATCCGGCCCGTTTCTCATTCAGCACCCAATTGCACCTCTCGTCGTGATTTTGGCTGTCAGTTCGGTGTGCTGTCTTTCGCTGATCGGTGCACTGATCAAAGCCTGGCTGGCGCGTTGACCGAGATACTCACGGCTCCATCGCCAGCACCTGCCTCCGCTGAAATTGAAAAACATACGGTTACACATATTGGTTAGCGGCTTCTCGGAAACCTCGGCATAAAGCTCTGCAGGCTCTCCCGCCTTCGGCGGGAAATATCCCAGATTTGGGGTGTGTGAGAGTGCGTAGCACTCTCACACACCCCAAATCTGGGGATTCCTCCCGTTGGAAACGGGAGAACCGCTCTGCAGAAGTCAAAGTTCATGACGTTGGCGGTAAATATCGCAGTATAATCTTGACCGTAACTGCCCCAACGGCGTAAACTTTCAACTTTCTAAACTTCAACCTCCTATGAAACTCGGAATCATCGGCCTCCCCCAATCTGGAAAAACAACCGTTTTCAACGCCCTGACGCGCGGCAGCGTGCCGCTCACCACCAGCGGCGGTCGCTTCGAAGTCCACACCGGCGTGGTGGATGTTCCCGACGGGCGGGTTGACCGCCTCTCCGGGATGTTCAAGCCCCGCAAGACGATCTACGCCAAGGTGACTTACGCCGACATTGCCGGGCTGGAGGGCAAATCCAGCGACATCGCCGGCCCGCTGCTCAACCAGCTTGCCCAGTCGGACGGCTTTCTCAACGTGGTGCGCTGCTTCGAAGACGAGAGTGTGCCGCACCCGTCGGGCAGCGTCAACCCCGGGCGCGACATCGCCGCCATGGACGCCGAGCTGCTGCTCAACGACATGATCGCCGTGGAGCGTAAGCTGGAGCGTCTCGCCGAGGAGCGCAAGAAGGGCGGCGGGCGCGATAAGGCCGTGATCGAACGCGAGGTCGTGCTGTTCGAGCGCTTCAAGGCCGCCCTCGAAAAAGAGACGCCCCTGCGGGAAGTGGAAATCTCGCCCGAGGAAGAAAAGACCCTCTCCGGGTTTGGTTTCCTGACCCGCAAGCCGATGCTGGTCGTGCTCAACCTGGGGGAAGGGCAATCCCCTCCAGCGGTGACTTACGCCGGCCCCCACCGGGGACTGGTCGCCCTGCAAGGCAAGCTCGAAATGGAGATCGCCCAACTGCCCCCCGACGAAGCCGAGATGTTCATGGGCGAGTACGGCATCGAGGAATTGGGGCTGAAGCGCGTCATCAGCCTGTCGTATGACTTGCTTGGCCTGCAATCATTCTTTACCGTGGGAGAAGACGAGGTGCGCGCCTGGACCGTGCGCCGCGGGGCGACGGCTTTCGAGTCGGCGGGCGAGATTCACTCGGATTTGCAGAAGGGGTTCATCCGCGCCGAGGTGGTGCCTTACGATGACCTGGTGGCGCTGGGCGGCATGGCGGAAGCGCGCGCCAAAGCCAAGCTGCGCCTGGAAGGCAAGGAATACGTGGTCAAGGATGGG
>DYIZ01000206.1 GCA_020723385.1 Candidatus Aquidulcis sp. | reverse complement strand
CGTTGACCAGCACCTTGCGCCGGTACTTGGGACACCAGACCACGTGATACTTGCAAGAGTAGCTGATGTTCCGGTTGCTTTTGTAGGCGAGCGGATTGCCAGAACCCATGTTCTATATTATACAGTGTACTTGTTTAGCGTTCATAAAATTGCCCTATATATGGCAATTACACTTCGTTCTGAGCCATTTTAGCTACAGGTAATGCCAGTATATATGGCGCATAATGGCACTTTCAAAGCTTCTGCACCACATATGGCGGTTTTTAGCCTTTTGACGCTAAACAAGTACTTATACAGCGTGGGGCTATCTGACGCAAGAAAGAATCCGGCGCTGCGCGCCGCCGCCTTTTATCCCCACGCCTGAAGGCGGGGGCTTTACGGCGGAGTTTGGTAAAGGTGTTGCCATCGGCTTAAGCACGACGCAGAAAATGATTGCCAGACTGTTATTGATGCTGGCTCGGCGGCGGGGAGCATGTCATTCACTCTGTCCATACTTAGAATATAAGGGCGGGTGGGTGACAAACAGCGGTTTGCACCCACCCGCAGGGAAGCCGGCTTCGCCCCGGTTCTCAACCCACATCCAGTAACTTTTTGATGGCAGCCTGGATTTCCGCTTCGAGACTGGCTTTCGTCTTGAACATCTGCTCTATCTTGGGGTTGAACCGGCTGTGAATCTGATCGTTCAGGTATTGCCTGCGAACGGTCATCCCGGCCCCGCTGGTGTCGAAGAACTCCCTTTCGATGTACCTGCGCTCCTCTTGCAGCTGCTTTAGCTCCTGAACCAGATCGGATAGCTGATCGGCTTTGGCCTGTATGCCAGCGGCAGCATCCTTTAGTTCGTCATGCGAGCCTGAAACGCCAACCGGACGGCCCGCCTTGACCGCTTCCAAGAATCTTTCGACAGCGCGCGAGATTGAATTCATCTCCAGGTGGCTTCGAACAATACTCCATAAGTGATCCTTATGTTCTGAATACTGGAAAGCGCGGTCATAAGCCAGGGATGCCAGGTCTGGATTGTCGTTTCTCATTTGTTTGTCGCCTAAGGTTGCCAGGGCAACCGGGTTGGCCCCGATTACGTCCAGGGCGTCCTCGAATTCTACCTGCCGTTTGAAACGCCTCAGGCTGTCGCTGGCATTCGAAAAACGAGGATTCAAACGCAAGGCTTCCTCGACCTGCTTGATAGCTGCCAGTTTCTCGCCACGCTGCCATGCTTCCATCGCCAGCGTGTAAATACTTTCGGATTTTGCGGCGTTTGTCGCGCCTTCCTGGGCGAGGCGGAAGACTTCGTTGGCCCGCTCCAGGTTGGGATGCTGTTCCAAGATAGCTTGAATTTCCTTGGCGATCCATCCGTGATTGGGATTCTCCGCCGTCAGGTGTTCGGCTAATTCTTCTACGCGGCGTTCGATCTGCGCCAGGTTCGCTTCTTGTTCGCCCTTTTCCTTATACTCTCTCATATAACTCAGCGTCTCTGCCACCAGAGGATGACCGGGATACCAACGGTTAGCTGCCTGGGCTTCGTGTAGCAGATCATCCCAGCTAAAACCTCGCGCCGCCTCCGGCGCCCTGGCTTTGATGTTGTCCAGAACCCGCTCGAGGTTCTGGACAGCCTTTTGTCGCAGAGTTTCGGTTAAGAATTGGGCTTTCTGTACCTGGTTGTGGTCGTCTCGGCCGTGCACCAAACCCTGGATATCCAGGTAGTTTCCTCGGGCATCTCGACATAACAGGCTGAAATACGGCCATTCGTCGCGATCTGTGTTGAGAATCACGGCAGCAGGCTCGATGGGGAGTGTGCAGATCTGCCAGAGCGCCTGCCCGCTGGTCAACATGGAAATGGATTCCTGTTTCTCGTGATTTTCTTTGGAAAGGATGAACAAGTATTCGGCGGCGTCAGGGGTTGGCTGCCACTGCACCCGGATGCCTTCCTCGATCTGGATGTATCCCATCCAGAAGAAATCCTTCGGCTCCTGGACAATTCGCGGGGCGCTTCCCGATGTGTAATGAACTGCCCCGCCATCCATTTCCTCTCGTTTAATGGTGTTCAGCGGCCTGATTTCAACGATATCTCCGTTCGAGAGCAATCCCATCAGGGTGTAATATCGCCGCTCACCCACCGGGGTGGCGTTATCTACGATGTAGACGCAATCTCCAGGGGCAGAAAAAACCTGGATATCCTCCAATTCACCGCGCAGAATTGATTTCACGTCGAGCGATCCGGCCCAACCTTTCAGCGCCAACAGGAAATATTCCACCGCGGGGGTTGATTTTTCCCAGGCAAAAACCAGCCCATAACGGGGAATCATCCCTGAAATCAAATTGACAGACGAGGGGGCGTGGCCGGTGAATCTCGATTCTACCTTCAGCGCCGGGGAGGGAGGCGCAGCAGGCGGGGGAGCTTCTGCAATTACAGGAGCGTTTTGCGCCGCCGGCGCTGCCCCTTCCCTCTGGGGTCTGATAATTTCTGGTGGACGACCAGAAGCGTAAACAACTTTCCCATCGATTTTTTCTGCCGCAATGAGATTCAGGTTACGGGCGTCTTGAAGATCGCCATTTGGGAGTTGGCAAAGTAGAGCGAAGTAGCGGCGCTCACCTTGGGGAGTCGCATCGTCAACGATGTAATCGGCGTCGCCGGAACACCGATAAGCTCTGACGCCCTCCACCTCCCCGCGCAAGGCAGCTTGTACAGCCAATGCGCCCATCCAGCTCGTCAAAACAAACAGGTATATCGTCTCCGCCGGTTTGGGCGCTTCCCACGTGAACACCAGGCCAGAGGGCGGGACCTGGCCGGTAATGAGACTCAGATTTCTGGGAGCTTCGATTGCCGGGGGATGCGCCTGGTTTGCTTGCTGAGAAAGGGAAAGCTGATACCGGTTGATATCATCCTCCACGTTGGCGAGTATTTGCACGGTTTGTTCGACAATCGGCAATCCTTTGGCCTCTTCTCGCAGCCGGTCTAGCCCCCAATAGGCATTCTTGATGTTGGAGCGCATCAACTCTATGTTGTCACTGTTTTGTGACATGGCTTCTTTGATATGATTGACCAGAGAAGCGATGCGCTCGAGCCGGCTCCTGGCTACATCGCTGAGAGACGTGGGAGTTTGTGCTGCCGTCGGCGCAGGCGCTGGCGGCATGCCCGGCAAAACGCCTAGCGTTGACCGACCAGCTTTGATTGCATCGCGGAACTGGGCGATGTCTGCCCGGGTCGCATCCGCTTTATGGGTCAAGTAAGCAATGATCGGGTGACCGGGCGCTTCGGTTTTGAGCCGATCCAAAACCCAAAATACATTCTTGAGTTTAGTTTCCATGCCGTCTGGATGTTTCTTCAGGCTGCCTCTGCCCTCGAAGCCGTCCCGGATTTCCTGAAGATACTGTGCGATAGTTGCAACTCTTCCTTGTGCAATTGGATTCAAGTCGGTCATAATATTCTCCATAAAAGTTTACTGTAAAAGCAAGCGTCTCCATTGAGAAGAGATCGCATTGAGAAGAGATCGGCATTGTCAGGAGGGTGCCTTTTCCCGACTTTGCCGCCATTCCTTATCTTGAAAGATATTTGAGCAACAGATGAATAGTTATTTTCTCTTGGCGCTTGCGGGAGTTGGCAATCAGGTGATTGTCTTTCCTACTCCAGCAGCCGCATAGGTTTCTTTCAGAAAAGTTCGCGCATCAAACCTGACCGCCTCCCGTGAAAGAAAAAAGCCAGTTTTCCAGCCAATCATTAAGCACCCGATCAATTCCTTGTTGGTTAATGGCGTATGCGGGCTTGTCTCTTTGTGGGCTGATCAGCTCGCACTGCCAGGCAACATCGTCATCTGCATCCGCTGCTCTGAAGCGCAAGATGACAACAAGGTGTCTACTCTGTAGACGGTCTTTGTATGTGTTCAAGCTGGCACCATATTGTTTATCCCAAATTTGAGCGCAGCGGCGCTTTTCACCGTTCGCCCACTTCTCGGAAAACCTGCCGTGAACCGGGCGCGGCGTGACAGGCAATCCAGGCGAGGAGACCGCGCCAGCGTCCGGCTTGAGGCCTGGCGCCGTTTCATCGCGCGGTAAGCCTTCGGCGCAGCTTAACGCTGCGCGGGGTGATTGCGCCGCCGGAGGGCAACGGGAACGGTAATGCTGACAGCGATCAGCGCCAGCAATCCTGCGCCAATTGTCCCCAGCCACCTCCGTCCAGCGTGAGCCGAGAAACGCTCCAGAGTCACGCTGGTAGGAACGTTGTAGTGAACAACACTGCCGCCGGTTTCTGTATTATCTTGTTCAGTCCCGAGTAAATAAGCTGTAGCGAATACAATATCCACATTCCCTGCGCAAGCGCTCCAATTGACAGCGCCCTCGTTGGTATCCGCCCGCCACTCGTAATCGTACTGCATAACGCCGCCGCCCAAATCAGTCGCAATCTCCTCCCCAAAGGTGTTGTCGTTTAATTCCCTGGTCGTGCCAGGTTGGTTGTGACAATGGTTCGTCCCGGCGCTTCCCTCGCACTCTCTGGCCTCGTCAGTATCTCGTCGGTACCATGCAATGGTATCTACTTCATCGGTAATATAAGAGCTGTCTTTGTTGCAGTCCAGCCTGGCCGCAACCGCGCCATTATTGGGAAGACGAGCGCCTGGAACCAGTTGGATGCGGAAGTAGAAATCATTTCCTGAATTTGTAACCCAGGCTTGCTGAATATCATAATTTTGCGTCCCAAAATCATCGCCATCTATCACCGTGGCGTTGACGCTTACCCAGTCCGCGTCCACAGATCCATCATCGGTGTCAATCTCATAATGTCCGGCCAGCGCCGCAGCCGGAAAAAGCAGGGCGGCCAACAGGCAACTCAAAACGACCCAGGCATAGATTTTTCTTTTGTTCATTTCGATCTCCTTGTGAGTTTTGTTCAGGGTTAAACGAGCGTATCTTCTCGTCCAGCATAGCACGCCACTATCACAACAGCTTCTAATCAACCGTGAAAAATGTGAATAACAGTTCCCGCCGTTCTCCATGACAGGCAGAGAACGGCGGGAATGTTGTGAGCCAAAAACTTACAAATCAGATCAAGGCGTTATTTTTTCCCAACGAACTGCTCAACTGCGCTGCTCACAAGCGAATCCATGGGGGCGTTGATGTATTTCCACAAAGCAAGCTTGTTCCAGAAGTAGCTCATCTGGCTGCGCAGGGACGGGTCGGCTTGTTTCGAGAAGCTGTAGTATAGATCTTCTACCTGGTAATAGCGGTCTTTGGTCAGCAAATCTTCTTTGTCATACGCGCCATCGAGATACCGGATCAGGGATGGCGTCGCCCATTCCAACACATCCCATGAGGTTACTCCCAGAGAAGGATTTTTAACGATAACCGCGATCATATTGGGCGAGTATTTGTAATACAGGTCCACCAAGGCCTGGCCGGAGGATGTCTGTTTCAATACTTTGTCGCGGAAATGGCGTAAGGCTGCCAACGTGCCTTCTATCTGCGCATCATCTTGTTGTTGAGGGGGCAGATGATTACGCGCCGCTTCAGCAGCTTCGGTGATGGGGCAATATTCATAAACCTTCAAGATCCGCGTCGTCCAGCGGGGAACACTCAAGCTCAGGGTATTCCCAGCGTAGAGGTCTGCGCCATTGACGTCAATATGCAAGTCGCTCTCAGGAAGCGGATTGCCATCTTCGTCTTCCAAAACGGCTCTCTCATAAAATCGGTAAGTTTGAGAAGGGTCATTATCAATACCAAGAGCTGTTAACAACTCATTCCCGCCGTTGATTTTCAGGCTCAGGTTGATTGTATTGGGTGTTCCATAAAAGTTCGAGAGGATAATGCTGCCCACTTTGTAGTCGAAAATGGTTTCCCCTGTCCTGGCAAATGGATATACCCACTGCTTGAGAAATTCAGGCTGCCAGTCCCATTCACTGGTTTGGGAGATATCGAAATAGCCGGCGCCTTGGGGATCGTTAAGTTGAGCATACCTGGCCTGTTCGATGATCCGCTGATAATAGCTGCGCAGCGCCAGCGTTTTGTCGTTTGATTCCCCTTGGACCCACGTATAGAGCTCAGGCATGAAAGCGTAATCGAAGAAGGTGGTCTTGCCATCCCCTTTGGCGCCACACCAGGGGCTGGGATGAGCGACGCCGCATTGATAATTATCCTCGACAGAAGCCTGCTCGCCGACTTCGTGGCCGTTGTACATCAGCAGCGAGCCGGGCAGCAGGAAGGCAGTGGCCGTGCCCGGTTTGGGGAGCAGGATGTTATCGGCGCCCCAATCGCCGCCGAGAAATTCATTCGAGGCCGGCTGCAGCTCATCGTGATTGGAAAGCATGTGCACCATGTGCCGCGCAGCGGTTGGGCCGATATTGCCCTCCTTCTGGATGTAGCTCCAGGGTTGGCCGACTTCTTGGCCAAACTTCTCGCCAATGCCCTCTGCCGACCAATCGGAGGTGTAAATGCTACGGATCTGATCGTACATGGCCTTGTCGTACACGCCATCGAAGCCTCCTGACCACAAGTTCGCCCAGTTCGAGCCGGCGTTGCCTATGGCGCCGGAATCGGGGCCAAATGAGCCGTCGCGATCGTAGCCTTCGCCGATGATGAAGACTTCTTCAGGGTAGCGCGCCCCATTGGCCGCGTGACGGTCGCTGCCAGCAGCGCGCGTCTTGGCGTTATACAGCACGTACGACCACAGATCGTCAGGCAATACATGGGGAAAGTCAACCCGAAAGCCATCCACGCCGCGCGCCATCCAGGTCTCGATCACCCGATCCAGGATTTGATAAGACGTGTAGGGCGTATCCTGAGCGCAGCCGCCCGACAGGTTGGCGTTATTGCACCCGTTGCCCGCCTTTATCGGCCCCCCGGTTACCGGGTCGGTTTGGCGGAAAGCTGTCCGGTCGTTGGTGTAATCAATGCGGTAAGTGTCTGTCCAGTCATTGCCGCTGCCCGGAAACACCAGGCGGGAATCGCCGTTGATCCTGACATTCTGCTGTTCATAGTCGTATTGGTAATTGTCGTGCGCGAGCTGAAAAGGCTGCGGTTCCCAGGGGTAAACTCTGTCAACCACACCTTCTTCATAAACTGTCGAAGTATGATTGGGCACCAGATCAATCATCACCTTCAAGCCATGCGCGTGAATCCGGTCTATCAGCGCCAGCAGATCGCGGGTAGCCCGGTCGGTGGCGTCATCGCCGTGGGTGGACTGGTCGTAGCGGTGGCTGCCTTCCGCGGCGCAGGCCAGGTCGGGCGAGGCGCGGTAGTAATTGCTGACGGCGTAAGGCGAGCCGGCGTCTCCCTTGCGTTGATCTGACTGATTGTCGAAATGCACCACCCCAGAAAGCCAGATGTAGTCAAAGCTCATGTTCTTTATTGAATCCAACATCTCGTCGGTTACATCACAAAACGTGCCTGAATTTTGGTAACCAGAGATCGGCGCATGGCCCGATTCCCAATCGTCGTTTTCAGGTTGAGCGCCGAAATTGCGCACGAAAAGCTGGTAAATGCGCCCGGTTTCCTTCTTCGATGCCACGTAGCTGTAAATGTGGTGCTCAACGCCGTTTATCCGGTCATCATCGAAGGGATTCTCGCCGACCGTTTCACAGCGATTAGCGCCATTCACCGCCTCGATATAGTAATCCACCCGGGCCGAGGAGCGGATGCCCAATGATCTCATCGAGGGAATAACCGCTTCCATCAACTTATTGTTATGCTGGCCAACAACGCCTATTTCCTGGGGAACGATCATTCCATCGAACGGCGCATTGGGATCATAAGCCTCGGCAGCCGTGATGCGATAGTGAACGCTCACCGTGGTGTTTCCGGGATTATCAGACCAGTACTGAAAGCGGATCGCCACCGCGTCGCTCAGAGTGGCTGCGACGGGGTAGTGCAGCGGCCAATAGAGAGGCACGCCATCCACTGCGCCATCGGTATACCAGGGGCCGACCCAGACATGCGTCCGGGCCGTCGAGTCGCAAAGCGGGTCGTTATAATCATAAATACTGAAACTAGGCCGGGCGCTTGATTTCGTTGGCCAGGCCAGCCCGGCCCCCAATACAAGCGTTATCATGCTGATTAAACCAACCAGTTTCCACAAGGCTGGCTTGAAATGAGAATGGTATTGGCGATTCATTATGAGAGTCCTTTCGAAAAAATTTGTGAGGGGTTATTTCAGGAACAGTTGTCGGTCTTCCCCCGCGGCGAGATGAGCGCTGACGCCCAGGGCGTCTGCGTCATCGGAGCAGGCCGGGGAGGGTCATGAAGGAAGTGGTTTTTTCGCGGTTCACGCCTCCTTATAAGAACTTAGGATGTTTGGCTCTCCCCTTTCCAACGGGATGCATCCCCAGGTTTGGGGTGTGTGGGCGTGCTACGCACGCCCACACACCCCAAACCTGGGCCATTTCCCGCCAAAGGCGGGAGAGCCAATTTTTACTTCCACTAGCATAGCAGTCCCCCATCACGCCAGCTTCTTATCAACCATGAAAAAGGTGAATAAAAGTTTCCGCCGTTCTCTGCGGCAGGCAGAGAACGGCGGAAACTTGATGTTTACTCAGAATGTCGCCTCAGCGCACAATCACCGGCAAGTACAACTGATAGGAGCTTCCCGGCTCGGTGATGGTCAGCGTACCGCTGGCGCTGCCCTGGTAGTTGGGATCGTCAACGACAACGACGACTGCATACGTTCCAACCTCGGTGGGCGGCGTCGGCGAGCCGGCGTAGGTCACAACAACGTTCAATCCCGCCGGGAGGGTAGTCACGGTCACCAGTTTGGGGGCGCCGTCGTAGGTCTGCGTCAGGCTGCCGAGGGTGACGACGGCAAGCCCCTTTTCAATGGTCAGGGTACCGCTGGCGCTGCCCTGGTAGTTGGGATCGTCAACGACAACGACGACTGCAT
>DYIZ01000205.1 GCA_020723385.1 Candidatus Aquidulcis sp. | reverse complement strand
GTGGAAGAAGTCGTCCGGCTGGTTCACGCGGCTGGCGGGCTGGTGTACGGCGACGGGGCCAACCTGAACGCCCTGCTCGGCATCATCCGCCCCGGCGATTTGGGTTTCGACGTGCTGCACTACAACCTGCACAAAACCTTCTCCACCCCGCACGGGGGCGGCGGCCCCGGCTCTGGCCCGGTGGGCGTCGCGGCGAAGCTGGTGGATTTCCTGCCCGCGCCGTTGGCAGCGATCATCGAAGAGGCCAAGAAAGACGAAGCGCCGCTGTATGGCTACATCACTCCCAAGAAATCAATCGGGCGGGTGAAGGCTTTCAATGGGCACTTCGGGATGCTCGTGCGGGCATTCACGTATATCTCGATGCACGGCCCCGAGGGATTGCGCGACATTTCAGAGGTTGCCGTGCTCAACGCCAATTACCTGCTGGCGCTGCTGAAGGGCGTCTATCACCTGCCTTACGACCGCACCTGTATGCACGAGTTCGTGCTGGAAGGCCAATGGGACGACGCCCCGGGCGTGCGCGCCCTCGACATCGCCAAGCGGCTGATGGACTACAAATTCCACCCGCCGACGAATTACTTCCCGCTCATCGTCCACGAGGCGCTGATGATCGAGCCGACCGAGACGGAGAGCAAAGAGGTGCTGGATGCCTTCGCCGAGGTGATGCTGAAGATCGCCGAGGAGGCTCACACCGACCCCGACCTGCTCAAATCCGCCCCGCACATCACGCCTATCGGGCGGACGGATGATGTGAGAGCGGCAAAGGAATTGGTGCTGTGCTGCGGGGTGGGAGCGCCCACCGAGTAAAATCGAGACCCCTGGGGTTTTTGAAACCCCAGGGGTCTTATAATTTGAGGCGGCAATTTCTTCAACGGACGCGCATCCGACAAACGGACGAAGCGGACGGCTTTGGCCGACTGCTCACCGCTGAAAGCTGACTGCTGATAGCTGACCGCTCACCGCTGACCGCTGAAACACCCCAACAGTGATAAAATACAGTGCCAAAAATCCCCCTGTCCGAGTCGTCCATGCATTCTGCCAAAACCGATTTCCAATTCGTATCCCCACGCCCCACCGTCGAAGTTCACCTGCCCGATGGACGTGTCGTCTCCGGCGCACGCGGGGCGCCCGTGGGCCAGTTCCTCGCGCTGCTCGAAGATGACCGCACGCCGCCAATCGTCGGGGCCGTCGTCAACGGCGACCTGCGCGAGCTAACCTACCCCGTCACAATGGATTCCCGCGTCCGCCCGGTCACCATGGGCGAAGCCGACGGGATGCTCATCTACCGCCGCTCGCTCACCTTCCTGCTCGACGCCGCCTTCGAAGACCTGTTCCCCAACGAAGTCCTCGCCATAGATCACTCCGTCTCGTCCGGCGGCTATTTTTGCCAGATCAGCAACCCGCGTCTCGTCACCCAACGCAACCTGGCCCGGCTGGAAAAACACATGCGGGGGCTGGTCAAAGCCGATCTGCCCTTTGCCAAGCGCGAAGCCCCGCTGGATGAGGCGATTGCCTATTTCGAATCAAAGGGGCACGATGAAAAAGTCCGCTTGCTGGCTCACCGCCAAAAAGCTTACTTGGTGCTCTACCGCCTGGGCGACCACCAGGATTACCACCACGGCTACATGGTCCCCTCCACCGGTTATCTGAAATGGTTTCACCTGGCGGTGATTGACGGCGGCTTCACCCTGCAATTCCCGCGCCGCCATAAGCCCACCGAGCTGCTTCCGCTGCCGGATTACCCCAAGCTCCTGGCGACGTTCCGCCAGTATGGGCAATGGCTCGACCGGCTGGGAGTCGCCAACGTGGGCGCGCTGGACGATGTCATTCAATCTGGGCATATTCGTGAGCTGATCCTGGCTTCTGAAGCGCTGCACGAACAGAATGTCTCCAACATCGCCTTGAAGATCACTTCGCAGCGCGAGCCGGTTCACCTTGTTTTGATCGCTGGTCCTTCGTCGTCGGGTAAAACCACCTTTTCCAAGCGTCTCTCGGTGCAGCTCATCGCCCAAGGAATCACTCCCTTCGCCCTGGAGATGGATAATTATTTCATTGACCGGGATAAAACTCCCCTGGACGCCGATGGCAAACCCGACTTCGAATCCACCCGGGCGCTGGATATCGCCCGGCTGACGAGCGATATTCGCCGGTTGGTCGCTGGAGAGCGGGTTCACCTCCCCCATTACAATTTCAAAACCGGGAAAAGCCACCCCGGCGAGGAAGTCCAGCTTCAACCGGGCCAGATCATCATCATGGAGGGGATTCACGGCTTGAATCCGGAGCTGACCATTGACATCCCCTCCGGGCAGGCCTTCCGCATCTACGTTTCCTGCCTGACACAGCTCAACCTCGACCGGCACAACCGCATCTCCACCACCGACACACGCCTCATCCGGCGCATTGTGCGCGACGCCCGCGAGCGCGGCTACACCGTCCAGGATACTATTTCCCGCTGGGAGTCGGTGCGGCGCGGCGAAAAGCGGTACATCTTCCCCTTCCAGGAAAACGCCGATGTCATGTTCAACTCCGCGCTGGCCTACGAATTAGCGGCGCTCAAGCCGCTGGCCGAGCCGCTGCTGCGCCAGGCGCCGCACGGCGCGCCCGAGTTTATCGAAGCCAAACGCCTGCTGACCCTGCTCGAGTGGTTCCGTCCGCTCGACAGTAACTTGATCCCCGATAACTCGATTCTGCGCGAGTTCATTGGGGATTCGATCCTCAAAGATTTCAAGCTTTGGCCCAACAAAACATAGCATTGGAAGACCTCACTGGTTTTAAAAACCTGTGAGGTCTTGTTTGGAGGCTTTATGGAAAGCAACGACAAGATCATGCGCGTCATACGTGTGCGCAACGACCAAAAATCCGGCACACTGGGGCGTTTGCTCACGGCGGCGGGCAGCGCGGGCGGCGATGTGGGTGATATCCGCCTTATTCAGGAAACTCACAGCCACGTGGTGCGCGACATTACCATGTACACGGATAACATGGAACAAATGTCGCTTGTCATCGCTGCGATGGACGCCAACACCGGCACTACCGTGCTGGCTGTGCGCGACGAAGTGCTCGAACTGCACCTGAAAGGCAAAATCGCCATTCGCAGCCGCTACTTAATAGACACCCTGCCCATCCTGCGGCGAGTATACACCCCCGGCGTCGCCGAAGTCTGCATGAAAATCGCCAATGACCCAACGCTGGCGCGGCAGTACACCGCCATCAGCCATTTTGTGGCGATCATCACCGACGGCACGGCCATCCTCGGGTTGGGAGACATCGGCCCGGTGGCGGGGATGCCCGTGATGGAAGGCAAAGCCATGTTGATGGAGACCCTCGTCGGGCTGTCGGGCATCCCCATCCTGCTCGACTCGAAAGACGTGGATACCATCGTACAGACCGTGGCGACCATCGCTCCCACGTTTTCCGCCATCCAGCTCGAAGATATTTCCGCCCCGCGCTGTTTCGAGATCGAAACCCGCCTGCAAAATCAATTGGGCATCCCGGTCATGCACGACGACCAGCACGGCACGGCGGTGGTCGTCACCGCCGCGTTGACCAACGCCTGCCGCCAGACGGGGATCGCCTTCGAGAAAGCGGTCATCGGCCAGGTGGGATTGGGCGCAGCCGGGAACGCCATCGCCAAAATGCTGATGCGCATCACCGGCAACCCGGTGCTGGGCGCTGACCTGCGGGAGGACGCCATTCAGCGATTGGTGGCGGCGGGCGGCAAAGCCTCGACGCTGAAAGACATCATGGCCGGGGCGGATATCGTCGTCACCACCACCGGCGCGGGGGGATTGATCAAACCGCGCATGGTGCGAAAAGGGCAGATCATACTGGCGTTGTCTAACCCCAATCCGGAGATTTCCCCCGAGGCCGCGCTGGCCGCCGGGGCGGCGTTCGCTTCCGACGGGAAATCCGTCAACAATGTGCTGGGCTTCCCCGGCATCTTCCGCGGCGCGGTGGACACCCAATCGCCGCGCATCTCCTCGGAAATGCTGCTGGCGGCCGCCCACGCCATCGCCGACGCGACCCCCGAGGGCGAATTCCTGCCCAACCCGCTGGACAAACACGTTCACCGGGCTGTGGCACGCGCCGTTGCGATGAAAGCCATCGAGCAGGGCCTGGCAAAAACCGAGTTTGTCCCCTACGCCGAAGAATGACCCACGCTTTGGCGCGCTATACTCAGTGGATGAAAATTCTTGCTCACGCCGGATGAAAATCCGGCGGAATCGGGGACTGTCGTCCCCTCAGAGCGTGAAATTTTCATCTGACTTGAAAATAGATTTTCATCCCTGGTGGTGAAAATGTATTTTCATGACGACTACTGATACTCTTTAACTTACGAATCGACTCATTGCTCTTTGTGCAAGTATTTTGAAACACAAAGGACAGGAAGGTTTTCACGAAGGATATGAAAGTTTAATAAAGGTTTTCCTTGGTTTACCTTTGTGGTATCCCTACGTGACCTTTGTGTTAAATTCTTTTTTCCGATGGGACGAAGCGGTTGAAGAACAACCGGCGTTCCCGTGTCTGGCGACCTTCATTTCGATAAGGAGAATGCAATGCCCAAGACCCGCCTGTTCACCCTGCTCGCTATTTTGCTCGTCACATTGGGGATAGCCACCACCGCGCTGGCAGCCGCCAACGTGGCTGCGCCTGCCCCCGATCCGTTCGCTGCCGCAGCTAACCCCCGCTCGGAGATCGGCAACGGCTTGATCGCTGCGATTCCCAGCGACCGGCTCGTGGTGCGGCTCTATTACACCAGCCAGGAAAACCTGGATGCCGTGGCGGGGAGCCTGGATATCTGGACCGTCCATCCCAAAGAGCAGTACGCCCTGGTCAGCGTCAGCGACGAAGAATACAAAAAGCTGGAAAGCCTGGGCTACCGTATGGAAGTGGACGCCGGGAAAACGGCCTTATATGGGATCAATGCCGTGCTCGATCCCCGCTATTATTATTTCGATAACTATGTCACCAACACCAACGGACTTTATATCAAAAACTTTTTGCAGGAAGTCAACGCCGCCTATCCCGACCTGACTGATTTAGTGGACGTCGGAAATGCCTGGCAGGCCGGGCATGGTGGATACATCCGGGACATTTGGGTGCTGCGCATCACCAACGAGGACCCGGCCTACGGCGCAATCTCCGATAAACCGGCATTCTTCCTTTACGCCAACACCCATGCCCGCGAAGTCGCTACGCCCGAGTTGGCGATCCGGTATATCAAATACCTGACCGACGGCTTCAATGGCGAAGGCGGCTATACCCTCGATCCCGATGTCACCTGGCTCGTTAACCACAACGTTATCTACGTGATGGTCACTCAAAACCCTGACGGGCGCATCCCAGATGAGCAGAATGGATCGGCTGCCAACCGCCGCAAGAACATGGATAACGATGACGGCTGCAGCCTGTCTTCCTCGTGGGGGGTTGACCTCAACCGGAATCACTCCTTCCTGTGGGGCTGCTGCGGCGGATCATCTGGCGCTGCTTGCGACGAGACCTACCGCGGCCCAGGCGCAGGTTCCGAGCCTGAAGTGCAAGCTTTCCAAAACTACTTCTCGCTGGTCATGAAAGATCAAAACGGACCGAACGATGATTACACAGTCGCCGCCACCTCGCCCATCACAGCGACCGGCATTTTCGTCAGCCTGCACTCTTTTAGCGATCTGGTTTTATGGCCCTGGGAGCTGGACGGCTATCCGACCCCGCCTGTTTATGCTCAGTTGACCACCATCGGGCGGAAATTCGCTTATTACAACGGCTATGATCCTTCTGGCTCGATCTGGTACACCGTAGATGGCTCGACTGACATCTGGACGTATGGCAAATTCGGCCTGGCCGCCTTTACCATCGAAGTCGGGCCAGATGATGGCAGCGCGTGCTCCAATTTCTTCCCAGCTTATGATTGTATTGACGGCATCAATGGAGCCAGCCAGAATTTTTGGGCTGAGAACAAACCCGTCTTCATCTATTCCCACAAAATCGCCGCCACCCCTTATAAGACGACTTACGGGCCGGACGCCGCCAACGTTTCAGTCGCGCCATCGGGAGTCACCCCCGGCGAGATCGTCCAATTGACAGCGGCCCTCGCCGACCAGCGCTTATCCGGCGACACGCTCAAGCCGATCAACGCCGCCGAGTATTTCATAGATGCGCCCGGTGTTGACGGCGCAGGCATCCCGATGCTGCCCGCGGATGGCGCGTGGGGCGGTACCAGCGAGGCGGTTGTCGCCAGTGTGGATACGACCGGCCTGAGCCAGGGACAGCATTACATTCTCGTTCACGGGCATACCAACACCGGCGATTGGGGACCTTTCACCGCCGTCTTCCTGTACATCGTCGAGCCGGGCGTTGCCCCGGCCATCGAAGGTTACGTGCGCGATGCCATGACCAACGCTCCCCTGGCTGCCACCGTCTCCGCTGCCGGGTTCCACGCCGAGACCGACCCCGCCACAGGCTACTACTCGATGCTGGTCATCAGCGGCACCTATACACTGGATGCCAGCGCAGCCGGGCATACCGACCTCAATGGCGGCAGTGTGACCGTTAGCAACTACGAAACCGTGCGCCGCGATTTCAATCTCATGCCAGTCTGCACCTACTTCTCTGATGATATCGAAGCGGGAGCGGGTGGATGGACGACCGGCGCCAGCACCGGCGATCCCGTGTGGGGCATCGTCAGCAATAATTCGCACAGCCCCTTCCACTCGTGGACCGAAAGCCCAGCCGGCAACTATCCGAACGGCGACGATTCATGGCTTATCTCGCCCGCCTTCGATCTGACCGGTTATAACGGTGTCACGCTCAGCTTCTGGCACACCTATGCAACCGAGTCAGGTTTCGATTATGGTTACGTAGAATTCTCCACCAATGGCGGCACATCCTGGTCATCGGCGGTCGCTTCCTACAGCGGCAGCAGCGGCGGCTGGAAACAGGTCTCTATCCCCCTGGCGGGTTTGAATAACCGGCCCAACGCCAAGATCCGCTTCCGCTTCCATTCCGATAGCAGCAACGCTGGCGGGGGCTGGAACATTGACGACATCGTTTTGACCGGCGATGCCTATAGCTGCAATACGCCCTTCGCCCCCACCGCGGACTTTAGCCAGTCTGCCGACCCGCTGCAAGGCGAGCCGGTGCAGTTCAACGATCTGACAGTTGGCACGACGCCCCTGACCTATCACTGGGATTTTGGCGACGGCCTCGGCATTTCCACTGACAGCAATCCTGCTTACACGTTCGCTGGATCTGGCGTTTTCACCGTCACACTGACCGTCACCAATACTATCGGTTCCGACGCTGTCAGCCACCCGATCACCATCGCCTCCTCAGCGCCGGTCAGCATTACCGAAATCACCCTTACCCAGGCCACCAGCGGCAACATCCATCCGGGTCAGGTGGTCTCCTACACGGCGGATCTCTCCCCCAATTGGGCCACCAAACCCTATACGTACACCCTGTCCTTCGGAGACGGCTCCTCGCCCATCACCGCCACGAGCACCGCAGACCCGCTGGCGTTCACGCACACCTTCACGGTAACCGGCACTTTCGAACTCTCCATCGCTGCGTGGAACCTCGCCATGACCGAGCCGGTGACGGACACCCTTGCCACACAAGTAGTCAGCTACACCCACGGCGTGATCGTCGCCCCGGCGGCAGATGGCGCAACCGGCTTGCCAGGAGAGGCGATCCAGTACACGTTGACCGTTACCAACACCGGCGAGTTGGCTGATACCTTCGACATCGCTGCCAGCGGCAATCAATGGCCCGTGCAGCTCTCGGCGGAGACGCTCGGCCCGCTGGATGCGGGCGATGCGGCCAGCCTGGTAATCACCGTCACCGTACCTGCAAACGCCGCTGGCGGCGAGCAAGATACCCTGACGGTAACGGTAACGGCGCAGCGGCCAAACGTCGAGCCAGCCGAAGCAATATTGACTTCGACCGCCGCAGCCGTGTACGGAGTTTCTGCCGGAACAGATACCGACACGCTGACTGGAATGCACGGTCAGTTAATAACCTATACCGTTCTGCTGACCAATACCGGCAACGTGACCGACACCTTCGATGTGACGGCAACCAGCAATTGGGAAGTAGTCATCTCCACCCCGCAGGGGACGCTGACCCCCGGTGAGGGAATCACCCTGAGCCGGGGAGGGTCCGTGGTACTCACGGTTGTGATCGCCATCCCGGCGGATGCTGCCAATGGGGCTTCCGAGCCAGCCGAAATCGCCATCACCTCACGCGGCGACCCTGAGCAGTCCGGCCAGGTGACTTTGACCACCCATGCAGTATGGATTTCCCTGTACTTGCCAGTGGTTCAACGATAGGCTCGTCGTCGCGGCTTCGGCCGCAAATAGACAAAGCAATTGGGCCGGGTTGGTTCACCCGCCCGGCCCTAAATAAAAATCCCAGGAGGACGAAAATGCCAGGCAACAAAAGACAAACCGATCGAGAACAACCCCTCACCAAGAAACAGAACTTCCGTGAAAAACAACGCGCCAAGCGAGAAGCCCAGCGGCGCAGGCAATTGTTCATCTGGGGCGGCATTGGGCTGGCGATTGTCGCCATCATCGCCTTCTTTGTCATCAAAGACCTGGTTGCGAAATCAACCGCGGCGAAAACAGGCGAAATCATCACAACAGCTTCCGGGCTTCAGATAGAAGAACTGGTCATTGGCACAGGCAACGCGGCGAAAACCGGCGATACAGTCAGTGTTCATTACACCGGCTGGCTGGAAGATGGCACACAGTTCGACTCTTCCGTAGACCGGGGCCAACCAATCGAGCTTACCATCGGCTCGGGGCAAGTCATTACTGGTTGGGAGGAAGGTCTCGTCGGGATGCAGGTAGGCGGCAAGCGCAAGCTGACCATCCCACCCGATTTAGCTTATGGCGCATCGGGGCGGCCACCCACTATCCCTGAGAATGCCACGCTGATCTTCG
>DYIZ01000021.1 GCA_020723385.1 Candidatus Aquidulcis sp. | reverse complement strand
ACCCCTATCCTACCAGAAAACCAGTGCTCATTTCAATTTTTTGGCGAAAGTCCAGGTGCTTATACAAAAAATAAACCACTTAAGGGCGGCCAGGGGATATGATCAGCATAACTCGAGCACACTTGCGCTCAAAGGAGATCTAGAATGAACCATACATCCCGGATGACGACAACAACCCAATCCATATCCCGGCTGCAACCCTGGATGGTGCCAGAAACAACCTGGGGATGGTATACCACCTCCCCCACTTTGGAGACCCTGGCGGCTGGCTACGCTCCCATCGGCTTGAAGCAAATGGATTCGGTGGCGCTGTTGAACCGTACTGACACCAAGTTCGTGATGTCCCATGAGCAATTGTTCAAAGCCTTGTCGGCGCTTCAGCACGATTATTGGATGTTATCAGTGTATTGCCAGCGGCTGAGCCACTATCGGACGCTATATTTCGATACTCCCGGTTTCGATCTTTATAACTTACACGTGAACGACCGCGCAGAACGGTATAAAGTACGCAGCCGTGAATACACCGATTCGAGCTTGTCGTTTCTGGAAGTAAAGCACAAAACACGCAAAGGCCGCACCATCAAGGATCGTGTGTTGACCGCTCAACCAGTGGTCGAGATCACGCGAGAAGCCGAAAACTGGCTGCACGGCGTTTTCCCTTTCGAATGCCAGGCGCTGGAGCCAAAACTTTGGAATACTTTTACACGCATCACGCTGGTGAGCAAACAGTGCTGTGAGCGTGTCACGCTGGATGTTGATTTGACATTTTATACCGCTGACCATGTCGTGCAGCTCGATGGCATCGCAGTTGCTGAAGTGAAGATGGACAAGAATGGCCGGCTCTCGCCCTTTTTAGCGCAGATGCGCGCTCAGAGAATCCACCCGCGTGGATTTAGTAAATACTGCCTGGGTGTTTCCATGTTGTACGATCATGTGAAGAAAAACGCATTGAAACCCAAGATGCTATGGGTTGAAAAAATGATCAAAGGAGCTGCAAATTATGAGTGATTTGGGGAGTTTTCTTTTGGGCTTTGGTTTTAATTTCTTGGTGGCGTTAATTGTGGTGCGCTTTATCTATTACCCGTCCACTCAAAACAAGTCGTATGTTTTCACATACCTGGCTTTCAACACCGTCATCTATTTCGTTTTGAGCTTCATGAACAGCATCGAGATTGGGGTGGGGGTGGGTTTCGGCCTGTTTGCGATCTTCTCGATTTTACGGTATCGCACTGACCCGGTACCCATCCGCGAGATGACTTATCTATTCATCATCGCCGCGCTGCCGGTCATGAATTCGGCTGCATCAGACGGTACGATCTGGCCGCAGCTTGTGGCAGCCAATGTGGCTATCCTGGCAATTTTGCTGGTGCTGGAGAAAGAATGGGGCTTTCGTTACACAACCTCCAAGCGGATTGTGTACGAAAAGATCGAACTGATCCGCCCTGATCGCCGTGCGGAATTACTGGCTGACCTGGAAATGCGCACCGGCCTGAAAATCAAGCGCATCGCGGTTGGCAAAGTGGATTTTGTGCGCGACATTGCCGATCTGAAGATTTATTATGATGATTCGACCCAGGCCGATTGGCTGTACAATGCTGAATCCGAGGCAGTGGTGCTTATCAATGGTGATGTACAGTCAAGGTGAATCATCCCGGCGTATACGAAAAATAAACCAATCCGCTCGTTCGAAGTGATAAGATGATATCAGGTCGAAGATGTTTGGTTGGGACGCTGATATGGGCAGCGTAGACCAATCCAAAAGCTCAAAGACGATGCAAAAGGTTTCTCCTCTTCTCCTCAGTATGAAACAGGATGGGCTGGACACCCATCCTGTTTCATAACTGGGAGAAACAGATTGGGTATAATCTACACATGACGAGAAAAATTCTGGTTGTGGATGATACAAGAAACGTGCAGGTGTTGTTGAGCGACTTTCTCAGCAGCCAGGATTTTGAGGTGTTGACCGCCTCAGACGGGCGCGACGCGCTGGATGTCGTCCACGAATCCGATCCTGATCTGATCTTGTTGGACATTATGATGCCCAATATGGATGGGTATCAATTCATCAGCCAGCTGCGGCGCGAATCGAGCATCCCCGTCATCATGATCACCGCCAGGCAGCAGGAAGCAGACCTCATCCGCGGCTTCGATTTAGGCGCCGACGATTACATCACCAAGCCTTTCCGGCTGCGTGAGCTGCTGGTGCGTATGCGCGCCGTGCTGCGCCGGGCCGCTCCCAAGGAGTCTGGGGAAGCGCAACTGGTAATCGGCCATATTTCGCTCGATCACGGCAAGCATGAGATCAGGAAGCAGAATCAGGTGATCGAGCTGACTCCCCTCGAATTCCTGGTTTTGGAAATGCTGATGCAGTCTCCAGGGCAGGTGGTGCGGCGGGCGGAGTTGTGTATGCGCCTGGTGGAAAATGGCTACAGTGGTTCCGAGGCAACCTTGAAGATTCATATCCGCAACCTGCGCCTGAAGCTGGATGATAACCTGGATCAGCCTCAGTTTATCGAAACCGTGTTTGGGGTAGGCTATCGTTTTCTGGAGGCGGCCGAATGAGACGGTCTTTGCAAGGCAAGTTGATTTTTTCCTACCTGGTTGTGGCGCTGGTTACCGTTCTGGTAATTTCCGCTCTCATCCGGCTGACCTCTAATCAATCGTTGATGAACCTGGTGGTAGAAGAGCAAACCGCCTTGTTGACAGAAACCGTGCAAACTTACTACACCGCCAATGGCACGTTGGAAGGCTTTTTTGACTACTACATTCAGTCAAATCGTCAGCCGCCCGGCCCCAGTCAGCCGGGTGTTCCTGATGACCACCCTGAAATGAATAACCTTCGCGGTGTCCATGGTTTGGTGGATACCTCGTATCATGCCTTGATCCCCACTTTTAATTTTGAAGTCGGGCAGACGGTGCCGGCAGATATGATCCGGGAGGCAATCCCGGTGGAAGTGGATGGGCAGACGGTCGCGTGGATATTACCGGATACAAAATTCCAGTTCAAGCTCAGCCCGGAGGAGCAGCTCTTTCTCCAGCGCACCACCCTGGCAATCGGGTTGGCGGCCCTGGCCGGAGTGTTGTTGGCGGTTGCGATGGGCTTTTTATTGGCCGGCGGGCTGCTCAAACCCATCCGCCGCCTGACACAGGCCTCGCAGGCGCTGGCGCACGGCAACTTGCAGCAGCAGGTGCCCGTCACGTCTAAAGATGAACTCGGCCAGCTCACCGCCACCTTCAATCAGATGAGCGCTGATCTGGTTCAGGCCGACCAGCAGCGCAAGCGCATGACCGCAGATATCACTCACGACCTGAGTACGCCGCTGCAAATTATCTCTGGTTACATCGAAATGTTGGAAGAAGGTGAAGTAACGCTCACGCCGCAGCGCATTGATATTATCAAGACGGAAATTGATCACTTGCGCCGACTGGTGAGCGACTTGAGCACTTTGACACAGGTGGAAGGCGGGGGGCTTGATCTCCAGCTTCAGCCCGTCAGGCCATCGGCGCTGCTCGAACGGATTTACCAGGCCTATCAGCCGATTGCAGCCCGGCAGGGAGTGGAAGTAACGCTGGATGTCCCCGAATCCACTTCGCCTATCCTGGTGGATGAGGGGCGTATGCTGCAAGTTTTGAAAAACCTGGTGGATAATGCGCTACGCTATACCCCCAAGGGGGGCAGGATCACCCTCAGCACAGTGGTGAGCGACCGCATCCAGTTGCGGGTGAGCGATAGTGGGTCGGGCATTGACCCCGAGGATTTGCCTTATGTGTTCGATCGTTTTTACCGCGCCGACAAGGCGCGCGGGGCAAATACGGGCAAGATGGGTTTAGGACTGGCAATTTGCAAGGCGCTGGTAACCGCCCTGGGCGGCGAGATTTCCGCTGAATCAGCGGGAAAAGGCCAGGGGACAACCATTGTGATAACCCTTGCCCCCGCGCCGTCTGTGTGAGAGTCTTGATTTGAGAGTTGGCCCTTCGACTACGCTCAGGGCAGGCCCTTCGACTACGCTCAGGGCAGGCCCTTCGACTGCGCTCAGGGCAGGCCCTTCGACTGCGCTCAGGGCAGGCATGTTGAGCGTAGTCGAAGCACGCCGATGGCATTCAGCACCGCACCCTTCGACTACGCTCAGGGTGCTTGATCCACATAAAATTCGCGTCATTCGCCCATTCGCGCTATTCGCGTTGATATTATGATTTGGTAGTAAAGCGCCTATTCGTAGAACACCACCGAATGCCGCACCAACTCTCCATGCTCGTAAATGAACTCACCCGAAAAAAAGCCCGGCTGTTCCAGCCAGGGCAGGAAAATCCGGTCGCCCGCCCACAGGTTTAGCCCCAGCAATTCGGAATCGGGCACCCATCGTAATGTGCCTTCCGGCGAGTCGCTGATCTGCTCACCGGTGAATTCACGCGCGACGAAGATAAAGCAGTACCAGTCCTCGATGTCGTCAAAGGCGGGAAAGGTGATAATACCTTTCAGTATGGGGCGGATCGCCCGCAGGCCAGATTCTTCCTCGATCTCGCGGATAGCGCAGGCTTCGGGCGTCTCGCCGGGGTGCAGTTTGCCCCCCAGGCCGTTCCACTTGCCCTGGTGCATGTCATTGGCTTTTTTGATACGATGCACCATCAGGGTGCAGCCGTCTTTTTTGAGATAACACAGGGTGGCAAGTTTCATTTGACAAAACCTGTCTTGACTATGTCGAAGGGTTGAAGATCGTAGGTATATCCATCTCGGATCGGCTGCGTAGCTGACAGATGCGTGCGAATGTACTGCCCGCAGTTGCTGCCGATGCGGTTCTCCTCCACCTCGCCGATGCTCACGATCACCTCGTAACCGGCGGCGCGCAAGGCGTTGACGATAGCATATCCCTCGGCCTGGCAGGGATCAATGTACGATGACAACCGGTTCTCGGCGGCGCGGTAGGTGGGGTTGAGCGGGGTGATCTTGACAATGAATTTCCCCGGATCGAAGTGACGCAGTAGCGCCTCGGGTTCGATTGGATTCCCATGGGCCAGGGCGAAATTCAGGGTCAGCTTGCGGTCGCCGGGAGCGTAGAAGCGCTCACCGTAGGCCGCCATCTCCTCGAAGCGCCACTTTTTCACCGGGATGAGCGCGTCCCGCAGGGCTTTGTCTGTGGTGTGCAGCGAGAATTGGAATTGGAAATGCCCGCCCGAATATCTCTCTCGTTTGATTTCCAGCAGCCGCTCAAAGAAGCGCCGCGTTCCAGCGGGCGCGACGGTCGAGATGGACGGCATCAAACCGGGCGCTTCATAACGACTCGGTAACTCATCGAGCACATCGAGCACCGCCGGATTGAGGGCTGGCTCGCCCATGCGGGCGAACTGGATTTTGAACTGCCGAGAAGGGACTCGCCCCCCTGGAAAGCGTTTCTCCACGAGAAAATCAACCTGTGCGAAGATCTCTTCAGCGGTAGGTTTGCCGTGATAAAAGCCGCCTGCATCGCACATCTTGCAGCCAATCGGGCAGCCGAACATTGTCGAAACCAGCAGCACCCACTTGGCTTCACGCGGGATGGGCGGCTGCACCGCTTCGACGCATTCCACCAGCTTCCCGTTATCCAGCTCGACGATGTAAACGACGGCCACATCATCCCTGCCTGCCGAGGCGATCATTTTCATTGGGCATCCTCCTTCAACAGTTGGTAGATTTTCATCGCGGCCAATAGACCATCGCCTACGGCAATGGCCGTTTGTCTGTACAGGCCGTTTTTGACATCACCGACGAAGTGGAGGATGCCCCGTGATTCCAGTTCTGCCGATTGCTCCAGCAGCGCAGCCGAAACAAAATCGAGCTGCGGATCGCGGCCAATCGCGCCGAGAAGATAATCGGCCTCGATGACAGCCGCGCCGGCGGGGCTGAGACATTCCACCGTCATACCGCCCTCGGGTAAACCAACGAGCCGGGTAATGGCCGTGTTCGGGCGGTAATGAATGCGGGTGCAGATCCTCGCCCGCTCCCTGAGCAGGGGCAGACAATGAACCTGGTCGCCGCGGTTCAGAATTATAACCTTATTTCGACGGCTCAAATTGAGGGCGTAATCGAACGCCGCGTCGCCCGCGCCGATGATAATCACCTGCTGGCCGTGGATGCCCAGCAGGGGGAAAACCTCGTACCCGATGCGGTCGCTAAGTTCCGGGGGAAAATCCAGCCCCGTAAGAGCCTTCGGCTTCGTCCCCGCGGCGATCACTGCGACCCGCGCGTTGTACACCCCCGACGGGGTCTCCGCCCGAAAGGCTGCCCCATCCCAATCCAGCGAGGTGACTGCTTCGGGAATCACGCTGATGCCCACCTGCCGCGCCTGTCTCGCGAACAGCCGTAACAGCTTCGGCCCGGCGATACCGCCCGGAAAACCAGGGTAATTCTCGACAAGATTGGCATTGCGCAGCAGCCCGCCGATCTCATCCCGCTCGAAAACCAGCGGTTTGATGCCATAGCGTTCGAGCTGCATGGCGGCTGCCAACCCTGCCGGGCCTGCGCCGATGATGAGTACCTCGGAGACCTGACAGGTTTTCGCGGCTGATTCGACTGCGCCCACCGATTATCCCCTTCAGCTCGCGGATCGGCTTGAATCAGGAAACCTGTCAGGTCTAATCGCTGACAGAATTTCATTGACCCTCACCACTGTCGCAAAGCCGTGCGACAGGTTCAGCAGAGTCGCCCGGTGAAAGGCCTCGTTGTACGTGGCTGTGCCATCTACCGTGAAGAACACCTCGTAGCCGTGCGTAAACGCGGCGCGGGCGGTGGTTTCACAGCATAAATGCGTCATCACGCCGCAGATCACGATTTGCGTCACACCCTGGTCGCGCAGCCAGGCATTCAACGAAGAGCCATGAAAGGCGTCATACTGGCTCTTGCGGTGGACGTTGCCGGTGGAGCTGTCCAATTCGGGGGTGATTTCACTGAGCGGGTTGCCATCGGTGAGCAGGTCACGCCACCAGGTTCCCATGCAGCCGGCATCTTGGGGAGTGTTCACGTGGCGGGTGAAGACTATAGGTAGGCGGCGTGTGCTGAAGGCCCCGGCGAGCGCCCTGATTCCGGGAAGTATCGCCGCCGCGCTGGGAACGTGGGCATGGGAGTTTTCTTCGAGAAAATAGCGCTGCATATCCAGCACGAACAACGCCGAGCGGGCCGGGTCAAACCCGATGGCCCGCTTCCGGCAGTATGGCTCGATCTCCCGGAGCATATCGAGCGCTTTGATTTCGAGAGTGTCGGGGGTAAAGTAGTTGGTTTTCACACCCATGCCAGTGTGCCCGACCAGGTCTCGTAAGGTCGTCCGTGGCGTTCGTCGTCCTCGAAGAAGACCAGGTAGGTCAGCACATTCTGACTGACGAAATTAGCCTCGTTGGGGTTGCGGCGCGCCAGCTCGTGCAGCGGATGCCAGGTGCCAGAGTTGAAGTAAACCTGGCTGGTGGGTTGCCCGCCTGCAACGTGAACATCCAACGGCACGATTTCTTGGTGGTGGGTGTGCCCGTAAACAATGTAGTCCGCGCTGCGATCGAGGAAGGACTGTTCTTTCAAGGCGTGCTTGGAAAAGGAAATATCGCCGCCCCACAGGATCTGCGAAACGAAGGTGGTGATGTCGCTGATGAATTGCAGCGAGGTCTTTTTGGTCAGCTTGAGCACCACTTCTAACGCATCCACCTTGTCGAGGGCCAGCGGCTTGTCGAGACTGCGGACAAACGGATTTCTGAGAAATTCATCGGCCAGCGAGTTCCAGATATTTTTGATCTGTTGCGCCTGGGATGGTTTGAGGGCGTAATGTTGGAGCAGGCTCTCGATCCAGGCTGGCGCGAGCAGCGCCGGGCGGACATTGACGATCTCTCTCAGGGCGTGGATAAACGCCAGGGGGAGCATCGCCCCCAATTGGCGCTGGACTTCAACCGGGAAGCGGTCAATCAGCTCGATGCCGATCGCATCCCCGAGGGTGGCGGCATCCCGCCCTTTGATCTTGTCATAATTGACGGGGTCGTAAACGTCGCCGTGCTGCGCGTAAACCCGGTGCGCCTGGCAGATGCGTTCGATCTCGGGAGATTCACTCAGCCTGTGAGGGAATAATTGCGGGGTATTGCTCAACCCGGCGGCAGCGATCACTTTCTGGCGGATGGCGTCGTAAGCCGGTGATGTTAGGTGAAAATACCAATCGTGGTTGCCGGCCATGTAAAAGATGTGCACGGGAACCGGCTGCCGCCGCGGAAGTCGCCCGCCAACAGCAGGAGCGGTCGGCACAGTGATGGCCTGCCCGGCGCTCATTTTCTTGAGGATGGCCAGTGAATCGGCGTTGTGCTGCAAAATGCCGTCAGTGATGGCGGCGATTTTTGCCGAAAGCGCCGACGTTTGCGGATCGTCCCACGGGCGGGCAAAGCCGAGCTGACCGGGATTCTCATCCAGCCAGCGGGTCGAGTGAAGATGGTCGAAAATATCGCCCAGCAGCAGCAGGTTGATGCGCTCGATGGGGCGATACACGCCATCCGCCCGGGATGAGGCGCGCTCAGCCAGATCTCGAATGCGGTCAGCCAGCAGCCGAAAGGCATCGGCGCTGATATCTTTGTTGGTCGTGCCGTCGGTTAGATGCAGGTCGCTGACGATGACGAGCATAGTGATCTCCTGTGGTGTCGAATATCCGCCTGGGCTGTTCCGAGCGTGATGGTCAACGCATTATACATCCACCGTTGTTGATGAACTCATCAACGACACCCGCATCGGGTGCAGCTCGGCCATCATCACATTGCGCTTTACAGATGGGTCGTCGAACATGAACTGCTGCGCGGCGGCGTCGTTCTCGGCCTGGAAGACGACCAGCCCGAAAGAGTCGTCGAGACAGGGGCCGGCCAGCAGCACGATGCCGGCTTCTGTGGCCCGTTTGAGATACTCGAAGTGAGCCTGCATGGCGGATTCCTCTTCGGGGGTGGGCTGCTCGAAGAATCCATCGCGGAAGGGGTGAATGAGATACAGGTAATGGGACATGGCTCGATTATAACGGGAATCAGGACAGGATGGATTTGCGAAAGTGTATCAATCGCTCGGATTCTTCGTACCCGAGGGCGAGGTGCGCCTGGAAGCTGATGAGATTCTCGATCTCGGTGTCGGAGGCCATCTCGGTGCAGCCCTGTGAGCGCGCCCAGTCTTCGGCGGCGCGCACCAACCGGGCGCCGATTCCCAACTGGCGCAGGTCGGCATCCACATACCAGCCTTCGATGTAACCCACCGGGCTGCTGTCGCAGCCGTCGGCGTATTTGCGCAGCGAGATTTCGATGAATCCTCCCAATCTGCCATCCGGGCTTTCGGCGACGAATACCGGCTGCTGTGGGTCGGCCAGGATTTCAGCGATCTCGGCGCGCCAGCTTTCCTCGGAGCCGTCGGGCCACAAAGCCAGGCGCATGCGCAGCCATTCGGGATAATCTGTAGGGCGGTAGAGACGAATGTTCACAAAAATCCTCCACAAAACAAAAAGTGGAAAGATTATAAACTCTTTCCACTTTTTGGTAGGTATTGGGTGGTAACGGATTAGTCTTCGCCGCCGCGCTTGCCCAGGCGATGATCGAGCATGAGCACAGCCGTGCCGCGCGCTTCGATCAGCTCGAGCTGAGCGACGATCTCGGAGGCGTTCTTTTCCTCTTCCACCTGCTCGTTGATGAACCATTGAAGCATAAACTGGGCGGCGTAATCTTTCTCGGCCAGGGCGGTCTCGTAGAGTTTGTGGATGAGCGCAGTGACGTGCTGCTCGTGTTGGAGCACTTGCTGAAAGGCGGCCAGGTCAGAGGCCCATTCGGACGGCGGCTGCGGGATGGCTTGCAGCGCCACGCGCCCGCCGCGCTCGATGATGTAATCGTAGAACTTCAGCGCGTGACCCTGTTCCTCTTCGAACTGGACACGAAGCCATTTGGCGAAGCCGGGCAGGTTCTTCTCGTCGAAGTGGGCCGACATCGAGAGGTAGAGATAAGCCGAATACAGCTCGTTCTTGATTTGTTCGTTGATTGCATCTTGCATGGTTTTGGAAAGCATCGTGGTTTCTCCCTTTTTTGAGTGAATTTTGGGTAATTATATCCGATTTATTGGATGATGAAGCGGTCGAAAGGTGACAGGCAAGACCTCACAGGTTTTTAAAACCTGTGAGGTCTACCGGCGAGTTGGCGTCACAACGCAGCAGAGATTTCTTTCGTCAAGGCAGAGATGTATTCAGCCACAGCCTTCACATCGGGTGTTTCGCCCGTTTCGACGGCAAGCGCGGCGGATTCGGCTGCTGCCAGGGAGTTGTAGATCATCCGCAGGAGCCGCCTGGCCTCGGAGGGCGGCTGACCCAACATTGCCAGGGTCTTCTCGGCCTGAATGGTGTGCTGGCGCATATGGGAATGGAAGCGGTGCAGCCGGTATTCGAGTGAAAATGGGGTTTCTTCCCAATACCGGATCGGCAGATTCAACTCGTCCGCGGTCACGCCAGTGAATTCGTTGATAATACGCGGGTGCAATTTGGCGTGATATGACTGGATTTCGGACAATTTGCCTTTTTCATTCAACTCAGCGAACGGCGCATCGGCCCAGAAACCGTTCCAGATCGCTTCGGTCATCTCGAAGGGATCGCCGCCTTTGCGGGCCAGGTCGAGGCCGAAATGGTTGGCGGTGAAGAAGCCGCGGTCGGCCTGCACGATGTGCGCCAGCGCCTCCCGCAGCGGCCATTCCCCTTCGGCTGGAGGCTGCAAGGCCAATTCGTCGCTCACGCCGAGCAGCACAGCCTGCAAGTCGAGATACGCGGCGTGGTACTGCGCCATGATGCGACGGGCAGTGGTCAGGGTGCGTCTGGCTTCGAGCCGGGCGGCGAGCTGGCAAAGCTCCTCGTAAACGCGGAAGAAGCCGAAGCGGATACCCTCTTCGTAACCGTGCCAGTTCCATGGGCGGTCGAGGTCTTTGTCGGTGAGGGGGTGGGTGATGGCAGTGAAACCGGTGACAGCAGATGACAGAATTGTTTCAATCATTTTTCCTCCTGGGGATATTTGTTTATGCAGAGTAGAAGGTTTGTCAATTCCAACCTCAGAACCTGAAAGTGCGCCTATTGACTCTGATCGTGAAATTCGATATGATAGCTATGTAAAAGTCATAAAGACTTCCCTGCCCCGCGAAAAGTCGCCGATTGTGGCGGCCTGCTCCCTTCTCTACGTGAAGGATCGAGCTAGCGGGGCAGGTTACTTTAATGATACTCAATTAAACTCCTAATTTTGCTCGAAAGCAGGTCAAACGCGCCGGTTTCATTGTGAGCATCGCGGCTTAGAATGGAGCCTGCCACCAGATCAGCAATCTGGATGAGTGATTCACTCTTTGAACGGCGGACAGAAATTCGTTGGAATCCATGTTTGATCTGGCGCGCCTTCATCAAACGTTTGAGCTCGTCGCGGGTTTCGTACGGATCGCCAAATTCATCTAGAATCAAGAGAGCATCTTGACGTTTTTCGGATGGTATTTGCCGAATCAATTCCGACACGAAATATAGATAAACATCCAGGCCGGACATGAACAACTTGAAAGTGTCAGGCAGAGTGGTCTTATCCACAATCAACGCCCAAGCATCGAAATCCGCTGCTCCAAGAGTTGTAAGCACCCGTTCGCGAAGGCGCTCTGACGTGAGCGCGTGAAAACTAAAATCATAGGCTTGGGGCAATCCGGAATCTCTTCGCACCCTGTCCAGTACTGCACGTAATCCATCTGGATTTGATGTAGCGATAACCGCAACTACGAAATAACGCGATGCGCCCTTCCCAAAATTAAAACTGACATCGCCCGATTCATCGCCTGCAAAGGTAAATGTGATCATCGAGTTAACTTCATCAGGATTTTCATCGTAATTGTCTTACTTGCTGATGCATCATGTCTCCAACTTAAAACCCCAACTCCTTCAAATTCTGCTCCACGCTGCGCTTACCGCCGCTTTTACCCAGCAGCTCCTCCCAGAACGCACCATCGTACCGCCGCGACTTCACCGGCAGCGGCATGGGCACGCCCCACCCCAGGAGCAGCACTTCCTCTTTGGGCTGCAAGCGCGCCAGCATCCCGCGCAGCGCCTCGCGTCCCGCCAGCCCCGACAGCACGGCGTGGATGTCGTCCTCATCGCCCAGCCAGCCGGAGATGCGCGTGCCCAGTTGCGACATGACCTCATCGTAGATTTGTGACGGGCGCTGGTCAATGATCAGCAGCGTGACGTAATATTTGCGCATCTCACGGGCGATGGTGCTGAACGTGGTTTGCGCGGCCATCTCGCGGTTCAGGAGCTTGTGCGCCTCCTCGACCACGATCACCAGCGGGCGGGGTTCATCCTTGCCGGTAGTGCGGAAGGCGTTGGTGCGCTTCTCCCAGGCGTCGCGGATGCGGCGGGTGAGCAGGTTCGAGACCAGCAGATAATCCAGGTCGCTCTCGTGATGGCCGAACGACAGCACCACGTGCTGCCCGCCCTCCAGCGCCTTGATGATCTCGCCGATCGTGTCGGCGGCGGGCTGCTCGACCACGTAAGGCAGGCGGAAGACGCGCCCCAGCTTGGAGTGCAATCCCTCGGCGGCCATTACGTTCACCCCGGCCGAGTTGGCCCAGGCGGCCACGCTATCGCCGGCGGGGACTTTTTTTCCGTCGTCGGTCTCGACCACCGCCCCATTGCGCATCTCGCGGAACTGGCGGAACCAATCGCCGTGGAATTCGTTCCACAGGGCTTCCAGCGTGGTCGGAGTGGTCTCTTTCAGGTTCAGCTCGCGCATCAGCATCTCGATGTCGGCGGGCATGATGTCGCTGGCGGCGATTTCCAGGTTGAAATCCGGCGTCTGCCCCCGGATTTGCGCCCCCTGCCCGAGACCCACCACCCGCACCCGGCTGTGGAACTTTGTCTTCAGCCCGATGACGCGCTGACCGGTGTCGGAGGCGGTATCGTCGAAGCCGTATTCGTTGTGCATGTCGAACACCAGCACCGAGGCGGCGTTGTCGTGGATCAGCCCGGCGAGCAGCAGGCGCACGAGGAAGGATTTGCCTGTGCCGGTCGCGCCAAACACACCCGACGAGCGCTGCACGAATTTACCGAGATTGATGCACACCGGATGCCCCTGCTCGCGCGTGTAGCCAACGATGAAATTGCCCTTCTCGTCGGGATTACCGAAGATTTCGGCGATGTCGCCGGGGGCAGCCAGGCGCACGGGCGCGTGGTGGGGCGGGACGGTCTTGACTGGAACCGGGCGGGGCGTCTCGTCCCCGAGGGCAGCCAGCCACTCGTTGTACTCCGGCGTGCCCGGCTCCGGCCCAATATCAAACATCAGGGTGGGCAGCACTTCCAGGTTGGTGTAGAGCGTTTGCCCGTGCAGGGCTTGCGCCAGCGCGTGCGGCAGGCGCGTTTCCGATTGCTCATCGGCGAAGCGCGGGTCGGTGGCGCCGAGCAGAATGTCGGTCACCAACCCGTAGAAATGCCACTCGCCGCTCTCGACAACGACAAACGCGCCTTCTTGAACGTCTTGCGACGGGACGGTCAGGCGGATATTCAGGTTCTCTTTCAACCCGCCGCCGACGATGTAACCGATTGCATCAATAGATTCTGTCATCCTTTGTCTCCTATCTAAACACAAAGGTTACGAAGTTTTCACGAAGGGCACAAATTTAAATGACAGGCTCAAACAACCCTGCGTTTGATGCCGTCTTTGAGGTGTAGTACGTTGAAATTGATCAGGAAGCCAAGTCTGATGCCGCTAAGTCGAAGATATGTCAAAAGCTGCGCCTCGTGAACGGGGGGCAATGCTTCTACGGCTTTGATCTCGACGATGACACATTTCTCGACCAGCAAATCCACGCGAAAACCAGTATCGACGTTAATCCCGTTGTAAACGACTGGTTGCACCACCTGGGTTTCGACAAGCAAGCCACTTTGCCGAATCTCGAAAGCATGGCAGGTCTCATACACTGTTTCGAGCAAACCTGGCCCTAATGTGGTGTGAACTTTGAAAGCAGCATCTAACACTGCCTTCCCGATTCGCTCCGTCTCCAAAGGAATAGGCGCAAACACCCTTCGCGCTTTTACAATCTTCTTTTCGTGCCCCTTTGTGTTCATCCTTAATATCCTTCGTGTTTAGTTAACCACTTCTCCCAACGCCCCCAGCACCGCCATCAACGCCGGGTAATCGTCTCGCAGCAGCGTGATCAACTCTTTCGTTGCCTCACCAGCCCACGCTATATCCCCTACTTCCTGGTGAGCGGCTTGCGCCTGGAGCACGTGCGCGGCCAGCAGCTCGCCGGTGGGCAGGTCGGCGGCTCGCAGGATGTGACGGAAGTAGCCGAATCGCCCTGCGCTGGTGAAAGCGCATAACTCGGCGGTGTCGCACAGGTAGATCACATCCAGGCTGAGCGGGGGACGCGGCGGCAGCAGATGATAAACCCTGCCCGCCTGTTTATACCCCACCGACAGCACGCTCATCTCCACCGGTACCGTGCGATTTTCGCGGTTGTCGGCGATGGTGGTCATATCCACATTCTCGGCTGTGACCAGTTGGCGCACCATGCCGTCGTCGTCAATGTGGATGTCATAGATCAGGCCGTACGCTTCCAGGCCGTCGGCCAGCGGGACGCGCACCAGCGCGCCGAAGGCGGGCGCATCGCTCTCGAACTGCGCCACGCGGCAGCCGACAATGAAGCCAGTGGTGTTGCCGCGCAGCAAGTGTCCAATCTGGATTGTACTCATGGCTTGTACCTTCCTTTGCCCGTTCACGTTTGTCGCGCGGGCTTCAGCCCGCTCCTTTATACCTTCCCTTGCCCGCCAAATTCTTGAGTCCCTGCTTGTTTGATTCTTCGCTCGTCAGGCCGTGTTTGCGTAATTCGACGCCCATCATGAGTTCCAGTTGATTCTTCTCGTCTGGGGTCACCCGGGCGGTTTCGTGGGCGCGGTGCAGCAAATAGGGATATGGGCGTGTGCCCATTGTGCGGCACTGGCTGGTCAAAACGGCGTGCAGCGTGTTCAGCTTGTCTTTTTCCTGTTCCTGCGCTACCCAGCCGAGGATTTCCACCCGCGCCAGGCTGGGGTGTTTAGCGCGCCCCACGTTCAAGTAGAAAAAGTGCAGCGCCAGATTTTCGTGGCGGCGTTTATACAGGCTGGCGAAACGGGATTGGATCTCGAAAACCGCCGAACGCTCGCCCGGCCCAAGCAGACTGCGGAACAAGTCTGCGTCGCGCACGCCGCGCAGGGGGCGCTGGCGGGCGTCTTCATCGGGCTGCGAGGCGACCTCGAGCAGGCGGATGACGTAATCTTCGGTGGGGCGGTCTTCGTAGCCGGCAGTGATCGCGCCACTGGCTTGAAGCCGGGTGAGCGCCTCGAGATAATCATCCAGCCCTTGACGGCTGGCCTCGTCCGGGCCGCCCTTCGCCCCCCACAGTTCGAGCGGCCCATCGGTGAGGGTGACCACTGGCGGCGAAAGTTGTAAAGCCAGCTCGGCCAGTTTCTCCCGCTCTCGCAAGTCACGCAGCAGCGAGATGCGCTCCTCGCTGGGATAATCTTTGGCGAAATCAATCGCCTCCCCGTACTGAAGGTCGCTCTCGACGGTGATCTTCGGCGGCTGGGTGTCGCCGTAGCGCATCTGGATGGTACCGATGTTGATGAGGAAATATTCGACCGGCGCGTGGTGATCGAGAAAGATTTGCGAGCCGTCAGCTGCCAGGACGCTCACCCCCTCGGGGAGCGGCGGCTCTGGATGGCAGGCATCCAAATGCTCAGTGACCGGCAGGGCGCAGCGCAGCGACGGGTCAACGCTGCGGACGATGCGTTCGACCTTCTGCCGCAGCGCTTCCACTTCGTGAGCGTTGGCAGTTAAAAGCGCACACGCCTGCTGGCGCAGCACTTGCAAACGGCGCTCACGCCCTGGAGCGTTCTCTCCCAATTGCCTGACTTGCTCGTGAATTTGTTGGAAATCGAGCGACATGCGGCTCCTTGCTATCCAGAACGTTTGTTTTATGTATTGTACGGGGAAACGGGCTGGATGGCAAGGCCAAATTTTTTGGGTTAATTGAAGACCCCAGGGGTTTTCAATACCCCTGGGGTCTGCGGGTAATCAACCCTTGCGTTCTTTCTCGCGCACCATGGATTCGTAAATGGCGCGCAACTCTTGCATGACTTCGTCTTGACGGCGCCCCACGTATTGCTGCAACACCGGCTCGGCTGTCGGGTTAGGCAGGATTTTGACGCCCAGGCGGTGTAAAAACGTCCCTTTTTGATGAACGACGCTGTTGATCTTGCCCTCGAAGCGCAAAATTTGATCACTGCCGGGCAGGCGCACGTCCACGAAGACATCCGAATTCTTGGTGAAGGATAGATCGCCATAGATATAGGTGGCAAAAGTGAAGACGCCAACCCCGGTAGATGAGATGTCGGCCAGCTTGCCCGGGATGCGATGCTCCCCATCGTAGATTTCCACATCCGCCGGTTCTTTCGGCTGGACCCGCACGGCAGCGCGTTTCCCCACCGATTGTCCGACCCCTACGAACTCGGTGAGAATCGCCTCTTTTTTGAGAACATCAACCGCTACCGGGCGGGCTTGTAATATCTCGGGCAGCAGATCACACTGGATGTATGTTTTACCCTCCAGAGCCATGCACACCGCTTGATACTCGTGAACTTTGCAGGCCACATAACCCTGACTGATGGTGATGACCCTGGCATCATAAGCAATCGGTAAGCCGCGATACGAATTGATCAGTTTGAGGGGTTTCTGGGTATCGTGAATGACACCAAAGCGGTTCATGAGATCATCATTCAGGTTCATCGCGGCTCTCCTCTGTTGAGTTTCTGGGCTTTACTACCAGTTTGCCAAAATGCTCGCGGGGGACAACGCGGTTGCGCGCAACCGGCGTCCGACGCCCCAGGTACGGGGATTGTCATCCCCTTTGAGCGGGTTAATCACGCGGCGGGTCTCTAGCGGGCGCGCTTCCGGTCTCGCCAACGCAGGTAAGCCTTCGTTATTTCCTCGGAAACTGCCGGAATGACAGACAATCCCAGAACCACACCCCATTCGCGTAGATTGGGGAAGTGCGTGTTGAAGATAGGCTGCAAGAACGGCACGCTGACGACGAGCAGCAGCAGAACTACCGAAAGCCCAACTGCGTACTGCATATACTTGTTCGTAAAGACGCCCAGCCGGAAGATGGAAACCCGTTCAGAGCGGACGGTGTAAGCGCGGAACAGCTCGCACAATGACAGGGTGACAAACGCCATCGTTTCGGCGGTTTGTACATCCACGGTGCTCCAATCATAGCTTAGCAAGAACGCCAATGGATTGACGCCCGCCGGGATGCCGTCGCCGGCGCCCAGGTGCCACAGCAGGCCAATCGCAAACGCGGTCAACACCGATCCGGTCTGTGTGATGGTCTGGATGAGGATGCCCAACTGCATCGAGCGGTTGATGATCGGCTCTTTGGCGGGACGCGGGCTGCGATTCATGATCGTGGGATCGCCTTTTTCCATGGCTAACGCCAGGGCAGGCGCGCCATCAGTGAGCAAATTCAGCCACAAAAGCTGGATGACCGTCAGCGGGGAAGGCAGCCCGGCCAGCGTCGCCAGGAAGATGATCATGATCTCGGCCACGTTTGACGAGAGCAGGAAGAACACGAACTTGCGTATGTTATCGTAAATGACGCGCCCCTGCTCGACCGCCGATACGATACTGGCGTAATTATCGTCGGTGAGCACCATGTCAGCGGACTCTTTGGCGACATCCGTGCCGGTGATGCCCATCGCCACGCCGATGTCGGCGCGTTTGATGGATGGCGCATCGTTCACGCCGTCGCCGGTCATGGCGACCACCTGGTTGTTAGCGCGCAGCGCATCCACGATGCGCATTTTGTGTTCCGGCGAGACGCGGGCAAATACATCGGTGCGCATGACCTCGCGCTGCATTTGTTCGTCATCCAACGAATCCAGGTCGCGGCCTGTGAGCACCTGGTGCCCCGGGCGCAGCAGGCCGATGCCCTCGGCGATAGCGCGTGCTGTGTTCGGATAGTCGCCGGTAATCATAATGGTGCGGATACCTGCTTTGGCGGCGTTCGCCAGGGCAGGGCCTACCTCGGGCCGGGCGGGGTCTATCATGCCCACCAGCCCCACAAAGATCAAATCTTTCTCGATGGCAGCCACATTGGTTGTATCAGGAATTTCGGGAACGACGCGGTACGCCACGCCCAACACCCGCAAAGCATCCTGAGTCATGGCGTCGTTGGCTGCCAGGATGCGCATGCGCTGGTTTTCATCCAATGGGGCGGAAGTGTCGTCCGTGCGTTGGTAATGCGTGCAAAGATTGAGCACCAGGTCTGGGGCGCCTTTGACGGCGACAACGTACCCTTTGTAGCGCTTCTGTTCGTCGAAGGGTGAAATATCCTCCGGGCGGGGGTCTTTGATATGGTGGATGGTGATCATCCGCTTGCGGCCGGAGTCAAAGGGGACTTCGTTGACCCGAGGGTAAGCCTGGTTCAGCGGGCGGGGCAGCGCACCGGCCTTGGCAGCCGCAACCAGCAGCGATCCCTCGGTGGGGTCGCCTACCATCCGGTAGGTAGCGCCTCCCTCGGTCTCGCCGGAGATTTCCATCTCGGCATCGTTATTCAGCGCGCCAACCCACAGAGTCGTCAGCGCCGACTGGTAATTGACCAAATCCACCGGCTTGCCGTTGACCGAGAATTCACCCTCGAGGGTGTGGCCTTTGCTCGTAATGTTGATGGACGCGCCGTCGCTCCACAGGCGAGTGACCGTCATGACGTTCTGGGTCAGCGTGCCGGTTTTGTCGGAGCAGATGGTGGTGGTCGAGCCGAGCGTCTCGACCGAGGAGAGCTTGCGGATCAGGGCGTGGCGGCGAACCATCTCGCGCATCCCCAATGCCAGGCTGATCGTCACGACTGCCGGGAGCCCTTCGGGTACGGCGGCAATCGCCAGCCCAACCGCCAGCATGAAGATCTCGACGAGCTGCTCTTTGGCATGGTCGAGATATGCCAGCAGCCCACCGCCCGGCCCGCGCAGCATCCCCAGGTCTGTGTTCCGAAAAACAGCCACCACGAACACCAGCCCGCAAACGGCTAACGCCGCCCAACCCAGGAGCTTGCCCAATTGGTCGAGCCGCCGTTGCAGCGGGGTCTGTTCTTCTTCGACCTGTTGCAACATCTCGGCAATCAGGCCGATTTGGGTGTGCATGCCCGTGCTGGTCACAACGCCGCGCCCGCGCCCGTAGTTGACGAGTGTGCCCATGAAAGCGGTATTCTTGCGGTCGCCCAGCGGCACGTTCGATTCTAGCCGGATATTGGCATCCTTTTGGACCGGGACGGATTCCCCGGTGAGGGCGGCCTCCTCCACTCGCAGATTGACCGCCTCCAGCAGGCGCACGTCTGCCGGGATGTAGTTACCCGCTTCGATAAAGACTACATCGCCCGGTACCAGCTCGCGGGCCGGCACAATTTGCCGGTGGCCGTCGCGCAGGGCTTGTGCATCCGGTGCGGCCAGCTTCTTCAAAGCCGCTAACGCTTCTTCGGCGCGCCGCTCCTGGACTACTCCCAGGGTGGCGTTCAAGATCACGATGGACATAATGGCGGCTGAATCCACCCACTCGCCGAGCAGCGCCGAGATGACGGCCGCGACGATGAGCAAAATAACGATAAAGTTGTTGAACTGCTCAAGGAGCAGCTTCAAGAAAGATGGTCGAGGCGCTTCGGTGAGTTGATTGAATCCATACTTTTCTCGCCGCTGACTGGCTTCCTCGGAGGAAAGGCCCGTTTCGAGTGAAGTCGCCAATTGAGTCAAAATATCTTCAGCTTCAAGGGTGTACCAGGATTCTTCGGCATCGGGCGTCTGGCTTGAGGCTTTATTCTCGTCGGTCATCGAGGTCTCCGTACAATTTGGGGATTGGCAAAAGTTGGCCTTATTCGTGAATTATAGCATAAGGGTAACGCGTCGAAGTGTGCATGCAGAGGTTGTCAAGTGACCGGCGCTGTGGACGCTTAAAATGGCAGAATACGGGCTTTTCAAGTGCCGGTCACTTGTGAGTATTCGATGCGCTGAGGAGGGGCTTTTTGTTTGGCAATGAAGCCCAGGTTCAAAAGGAGGGTAGCATAAGGGATGGATAGGATGAGTTTAGGACGAACCAGGTTCACCAGATGTCCAAAAGCTCCAACTGAATGCCAGGCAGGCAGCCAGGAGTGAGCCAGTTTACGCAGAGAGGGCCGAGGGCATGCCTAAGTCGGCCTTATAACGTGGCCATGGCCGACTGGTTCTACCCGCATTCTCATCCGCAAATATATCGCAGACCAGCCTATTCCATAACCCACACGTACAACGCCTTCGGCCCATGCACGCCCAGGGTAACGGTCAGTTCGATATCGGCGGTGCGGCTGGGGCCGGTGATGAAAATCATGTAATGGTGGTTTTTCGCTTCGAGAAAAATCTGGTGCAGGTCGGCGCGCAAAGCGGACGGGCGCAGGATGGCGAGATGGACGCGCGGCACGAGCGAGACGGCGCGCGGCCTTTCGCCGTCCGAAAGCAGCGCCAGCGTGCCGGTTTCGGGCAGGGCAAAACTCACTTCGGTCACACCCAGGTCACATTGCCCCAGGGCTTGTTTGTCGGCGTAGGGTGAGACGATTTCCACGCCCAATTGGCGCAAGCGCGTCTCGATTTTGAGTTCAGCCAGACCGGGCGTAGGCCACAAGGTGGCTTTTTTCACCTCCTGGGCCAGGAGCAACGCAGAGAGAGCCGAATCGATTTCGGCGGAGGTCAGGCGTTGGGTCACGCCCGAAAGTTTGGTGATTTCGCTCAAGAGCAGGTCAAGTTCGGCCTCGGGCGCGGCGGCTGGACGAGGGGGCAGGATGGCCGGACGGGGCGGAACCGGGTCGCCGGGTCTGCGCCCCAGCGAGCGGCGCAGGTTCTCGAGTACAGGGTTGCTGGTTGGAATTGTCATATCAGCCTCACTTTGTTCTCTTGGCCCACCACTGGCGGAAGTTTGCCCGGAAAGCCGGGAAGGGGCGGACTTTCGTCCACAGGTTGGCCGGGGCGGGCAGGCTGGACATCCAGCCGTCTTTGCGGAAGGGGGCCGTGAAAATGGGCAGCAGGCGCGTGCCGAAACGATACAGCCAGGGAACTCCCAGGGCAAAGGTACCCAGCTTGGCCCCGGCGCGCACCATCAGCGGAGCGGAGGCGGGGGCGAACTCGTCGCCTTCGACCACCCGGCGGCGCAGGTGCAGCAAAATCTTGGGGATGGGGATTTTTACCGGGCAGACATCAGCGCAAGCCCCGCACAGCGACGAGGCGAAGGGCAGTTCGCGCGCCGCCTCGGTGCCGAGGATTTGCGGGGAGAAAATCGCTCCCACCGGGCCAGAGATGAACCAACCGTAGGCGAACCCGCCCACATTTTTGTAGACCGGGCAAACGTTCAGGCAGCAGCCGCAGCGGATACATTTCAGCGTTTCGCGCGCCACCGGGTCTTGCAGGATTTTGCTGCGCCCGTTATCCAGCAAAACGAGATGGAATTCCTTTGGCCCGTTCTCCCCCGCCGCCCGGCGCGGCCCGCTGATGAAGGCCGTATACGTGGATAGTTTTTGCCCGGTGGCCGAGCGCGCCAGCAGTTTGAGCAGCACGGTCAGCGTCTCCCAATCGGGGACAACCTTGTCAATGCCGACCACCGCCACGTGCAGGTCGGGCATGGTCGTACACATGCGCCCGTTGCCCTCGTTGGTGACGATGACCAGCGTGCCGGTCTCAGCAACGAGGAAGTTGCCCCCCGAAACGCCCATTTCCGCCGAAAGGAATTTCTCACGCAGGGTGGCGCGGGCGATGGCGGTCAGTTTGACGGGGTCGGGGGGCGCTTCGACGCCCAATTTTTGGGTGAAAAGCTCGGCGATTTCCTCCTTTTTGAGATGCACCGCCGGGACGATGATATGCGAGGGGCCGGTGCCCATCAATTGGATGATGAACTCGCCCAAATCGGTTTCATAGGTCTGGATGCCGGCCGCTTCGAGGGCATGGTTCAGTCCAATCTCCTCGGTCGCCATGGATTTGACCTTGACCGCCAGTTTGACGTTGTGTTCTTTGGCAATCTCCAGCACCGTGGCGCGCGCCTGGGCGGCGTCGGCGGCCCAATGCACCTGCCCGCCCGCCGCGCGGACGTTTTGTTCCAGTTTTTCAAGGTAGAAATCCAGGTTTTCGAGGGTGTGCAGGCGGATATTGGAAGCCGCCT
Source organism: Candidatus Aquidulcis sp. (assembly GCA_020723385.1). Classification (GTDB taxonomy): domain Bacteria; phylum Chloroflexota; class Anaerolineae; order Anaerolineales; family UBA4823; genus DYIZ01. The sequence continues at coordinate 33,894 of DYIZ01000021.1, read as the reverse complement.
GGCGCAGTTCCTCCCATTGGGGCATTTCGGAGACGCGCATCTGACGCAGGCCGAGGAAACGCCCGGTGGCTTGTTGCACCGCAGCCGGGATGTTGGCCGGGATATGCTCGGTGTATTCTCCAAACTTGATGTAGGTGGGTCTTTCGCTCATTGCGCACCTCGCTTAAGGCCGCCATTCGACTCGCTGGCTGCCAGGATTTCAATCGTATGCACAGCCCGCATGGATGAACCAGCCTTGCGCAGGCCGCCGCCGATATTCATCAGGCAGCCCGCGTCGCTGGCAACCACCATCTCCGCGCCGCTGGCGAGGATATTTTGGACTTTGTTCTGCATCATCGCCCGGCTGACTTCGGGGTACACCACGCTGAAAACCCCGCCAAAGCCGCAGCAGGTTTCCTCCTCGTTGAGTGGAATCATTTCGAGGCCGCGCACCGCCCCCAGGAGTTGTTTGGCTTCGGTGCGCAAGCCCAGCCCACGCAGCCCGTGACAGGAGGCGTGATAGGTGACTTTGTGGGGGAAATAAGCGCCGACATCGGTGACATTGAGAACATGCACCAGGTATTCGGTGAATTCGTAGGTGCGTTGGGCAATCGCGACGGCCTGGGCGTGTTCCGGCGTCCCGGCGGGGAACAGTTCGGGATAATGATGTCGTACCATATCCACGCACGAGCCGGAGGGGGAGACGATGGGGGCTTCGCTCTGCCCAAAGGTTTGCAGCCAGGTTTTCGCCAGTTTGCCCGCTTCGGACTGGAAACCGCTGTTATAGAAGGGCTGCCCGCAGCAGGTCTGCGCGTTGGGGAACTGGCATTCCACGCCGAGCCGCTCCAGCAGCGTTACCATGCCTTCCAGCACGGTTGGGTAGAATTGCTCTCCCAGGCAGGTGATAAACAATTGGACTTTTTGGGTCATATCGGCTCCTTATGCTTTTAAGGATTGGAACTGAAGTATTGGGGAATGTTGAACAAAAAGCCTTTGTCGAAATCCGGGACGAGGCCTCCCATCAACCAGACGTAGACAAAAAAACCATAGAACAGGGCCAGCGCAACCAGGGCAATGCGCCGCCACAACGGAGGTTGAAGTTCTTTGGGCAGGAGATGGGTATTCAGGTAAAGGAGGTGCAGGCTGCTGATAATAAAAACTATCCCGGCCATGTTGGCGCCCAGTTGTAACAAGATAATCGGCTGGGCCAGGCGCAGGGCCAGCACTCCCCAGACGACAACCGCCGCCAGGATGCCGTAGTAAACGTAGCGCACATCCCCATCGGCCAGTTTGTGCAGGCGACGGCTGCCAGTCCAGAGAATATCGGTCATCGAGCGCACCATCCCCTCGACGATGTCGAGCTGCGTCTTGAACAAGACCCAGGCGCCCATCAGCGCCACCAGATAGGCAAAAACGGCAATCCCGCGCGTGGCCATGGCGGCAGATAGTTCGGCGGCGATGGCCGCGCTGCGGATATCCCGGCCCGGTTCGATGAACGAGGTGTAAAGAATCGCTGGCAGCCCCATCCCAAGCATGGCCCCGAGAGCGAACACCAGCCATTGGTCAATTTGGGCTACCCGCCACCATTGTTTCCAGCGCGCCAGGGATTGGGGTGTCACCTCGAAGCGGGCGCCGATGTGATTCAGGTTGACTTTGCGCGCGCCAATGGCAGCCGGGATGAAACCGACCTGCCCGGCCATGCCCAGGCCCTTATCGCGCGCCCAACTGGAAACCATCAGGTTGACCACGCCCCCCGCCCCCGAATAGGCCGCAAAGGCGCTCAACAAAAACCAATCTGCCCCTTCGGGGATAAAGATGAATTTTCCGGCGCGTGGCGCAAAGCCGACGAACCCGGCCAGCGCCTCGCCCCACTTCTCGGGGGCGGCAAAGGCGAAGCAGAGCAGGGCCAGCCCGCCCAGGATGAAAAAAATCAAAATCCAGTTCAGGATTTCAAGCGTGCGCTCGATGCGTCGCCCAAACAACAAAATCAAAATACAGGCCAGGAACGTGCCAACCCCAATCCAATAGACGAGCGGCGTATCCGCGCTCCCGGCCAGGCGGCCCACGAAAAGATAAAAAATCGCCCCGGCGGAGGCCCCGGCCCAGCCCGGCCAGCCGACCTGGAAAAAGAAAAAAATGGCGTAGACCCAGGCCCAAAAGGTCGAGTTGGGCTTGAGACGCATAAAACCGGTCAGGGCGGGTTCGCCCGTGTACATGGTGTAGCGAATCAGTTCGGTGTTGAAAATGGTCTGGAGAAAAATCGCAGCGGTGGTAATCCACAACAAGGAAAGACCATACCTGACAAAAGTCGCCGGGCCGAGCAGCCACTCGCCGCTGCCAAGGGTCGCGCCCAAAACAATCACCCCCGGCCCCAGGATGCCCAAAAAACTCAGGCCCCTGGCGACTGGCAAGGGGGGCAGTTCTCCCACCTGCCAGGGTTCAAGCCCCGAGAGAGTTTCTTTTTGCGCCGGTTGGGGAGTGGCTGGTTCAGTCATGGGTTGCATTCCTTCAGAATCTTAGCGCAGGGAAGGTTGAAATACCATTCCTCCTGGCTTCATCTGCGCATGATTTCAGGATGATTTTGGAGGGCCGGGGAACTAGTTCTCGATTGGACGACTTGCCCTGGCAAAAACACCCTCATCCCCAGCCCTTCTCCCGAGGGGGGAAGGGAGCGCCTAATCCCCTCTCCCCTCAGGAGAGGGCCAGGGTGAGGGTTAATGTGAATCCTTCGGGCGTCGTTCGTGTGGGGCCAGGCGGGCGGCTTCATGGCGGCTGGCGACCTGTAATTTTTGCAAGACAGACCGCACGTGAGATTTTACGGTGTACAGGCTGACGGTAAGTTGCTGGGCAATCTCACGGTCGCTCAGGCCGCGCGCCAGGAGCGTCAACACCTCGCGCTCGCGGGGCGTCAACAGGGCAATATTGGAACCTTCGTCAGCGGCAGCAGCCGGGAAAATGGCCGTCAGGCGGCGAAATTCATCCATAATGCGCATGGCCAGGGCCGGCGTCACGGCGGCTTCTCCCTGGTAGGCCGCATGAAGCATATCCACCAACTCGCGGGCGCGGATGGTTTTCAGCAAATAGCCTTGAGCGCCATAGCGAATGGCGTCGAACAGGTTCTCATGTTCATCGTGAACGGTGAGCATGACAATCCGCACCTCGGATTGTTCCTGCTTAATCAGCCGGGTGGCTTCGATCCCATCCGTGCCTGGCATGGTGACATCCATCAAAATGACATCGGGCCGCAGATTGCGCGCCAAAATCACGGCTTCCAGGCCATCGCTGGCCTCGCCAACCACTTCCATATCCGGCTGGTTGTTCAAAACGGCGGCAATCCCTTCCCGAAACAGGGAATGGTCGTCGGCAAGCAGGATGCGGATTTTGTTCATCGGTGGTATTCCTCCTGTTCCATTTCCAGCGGCCAGGTGACGGAAATGCGGGTTCCCTGGCCGGGCGTGGAACTCAATGAAAAATTTCCCCCAATGCGAGCCGCGCGCGCCCGCATGATGCTCAACCCGAAGTGTTCGCCGCCCTGCGGCGGCACCCACTCAGGCGAAAACCCTTCCCCATCATCCACTATCCTTAGTTCGCCCTGTTCCCCCGAGATGGCGCAGGTGATGAAAACTTTCCCTGCATGTCCGTGCTGGGTGGCATTGATTAGGGCTTCATGGGCAATCCGAACCAGGTGGGCAACCTGGTCCGCTTTCAACCGGCGCAACGATTGCTCCATCTCCAGGGAGACATCCAGCGGCGTTTTTTGGTTGAAGTCGGCCAGCATTTTTTGCAAGGCGCTTTGGAGCGACATGGGAGGGGGCGTCTTGCGCAAATCGGCAATAAAGCGCCGGATATCGCCGGAGATTTGCTCCAAAACCTGGCGCTGGTGGGCCAACTTCTGCGCCATTTCAGGCCAATCCCTGGAGATGGACAAGGTTTCGAGTTGGTCGGCTTGCAGGTACAAATATCCCAGGCTTTGCAGCAGGCCATCGTGCAGTTCGGCGCTAATCCAATCGCGTTCCTGCAAGGCGGCCACGCGCTCGGTCTGCTGGCGAATTTCCTGAATCAGGCGGGCGTTTTCGATACCGATGCCAATCTGTTGACCGATGGAGGTTAGCAGGGTCAATTCTTCGGGGCTAAAAGAACGCTGCTGGCGGGTCATCACATCCAGCACGCTCAGAACCCGGTCATGTACCTGAATGGGAACTGCTACCAGGCTGCGTAACTCCTCGTAAGTTGCCAGCATTTTTACGCGCAGGGCAGATTGGTCAATATCCTCAAGCACGATGGTTTCGCCCAACCGGGCCGCCTCTCCCGTAATTCCTTCCCCAGCCTGGATAATGCGGAGATGTTCCCGCATTTGTTCCGACATCCCCTGGCTGACGGATAGGGATAAGTGACCATTGGTTTCGTCCACCAACCAGATGCCCCCCATCTCGACCCCAACGACCTGCAGGGCCTGTTCCAGAGCGGTGTGCAAAATCTGTTCCAACTCCTGGGAACGGCTGGCCGCGGTCACAACCCGTGAGAGTGCAATCAATTGCTGTGTGCGTTGCGCCACGCGCGCTTCCAGGTCTTTTGCCCATCGAGCAAGTTTTTCGCGGGAATCGCGCAGTTCCACGCGCATTGATTCGAGACTCTCCACCACCTCGACAAATTCCTGGCCTTCGCTGGGTTGGATGGGGGTATCCAAATCGCCGGTGCTGATGCGGGAGGTGATATCAATCAGTTCCTCCAGCGGCCTGGCAATCCATTCCTCGGTAAACCACAGCCCCACCAGGAGGAAACAGGTAATGCTGATAAACAAGGCCGCATAAAGTCCGCGCGCCATCCCCAAGTTTTCCGAGCGGCGCAGTTGGACAATCTGCAATCCCTGGCTCAACGCGGCTTGCAAGGCCGATTTAGCGGATTCCACCTGCTGGAGATTTTCGCCGGAGATTTGCAGGCTCGATAAGGCTGCCAGGGCCTCTTGCAGCGGTCGGAGCAGGGTTTCATCTCCTTCAGGGGGTAGTTCGAGCGTGGAACCATCGCCCCGCGCCAGCTTTCCACCCTCCAGGAGGGATTGCAGCGCCCCTGTGATTTCCGCGCGCGCTGCCAGCGTTGTTTGCATCTGCTGAGGGGTGAGTCCGCCCCATCCAACCACCTGCGCCTGGAGCCGGGTTAGCAGTGTGGCCCTCTCAGCATCTTGATTGACCAGGGAATTTACCCAAACTGTGGCCCCCACCGTGCTCAAGATCAGGATGGATATGCCCAGAAAGAAAATCAAGCCGGTGCGCGTGCGAATAGCGCTGGGAGGTAAAGTTGTCCGCGCCCAGGTAGAGACACTATTCGGTTTCGCAGCTTGAGCACTCATAAGCACCTCTAACGGCTACAGGTTTTATTCTATCACTGATAGGAACCCTGGGACTCGCGCAGAACGACCGATGGACAACACTATCCAGGCAAACAAAGGGGGTGTTCCAAGCAAGCTGTTACTTACTCGAAACACCCCGGTGTGTGACCGCCGTTGAATCGGTACTAGAATTTCACCAGCGGCACCTTGAAGAATTGAACAGAGACAAAGTTGGCGAAGAAGAAGCCGGAGAACAGGGCAAAGATGACCAGAACCAGGATGCTCCACCACTTGGCGCGGGCCGGGTAGGGCAGCTTGGAGTTCAGGTAGATCATGATCAGCGGGAAAATCACCCCAGCCAGGTTCGACATATTGGACGAGATTATCAACAGTTCTGTCGGCAAGGCCAGGTGAATGATGATCGCGATCAACAAAATAATCACGACCGCCACCAGGTAGTAGAACTTGCGCATGTCGCCCTTGGTCCATTCATGCAGCTTGGGAAACATGGCGTAAGCCGAGTCTGCCGTGTTGCGGATGACCATCTCGAGGATCGTGGCCTGGGTTTTGAACAGGGTGAAGGTGCCGACCAGCAGGGTCAGAATGAATAGCCACTGCCCATAGTTGCGTCCCAATTCTGTGGCGGCGTAGATCGGCATGTTGGCTTTTTCGGGAATGCCAGCGCCCGGTATCGTAGTAAGATAAGCCACCATGATGGAGGGGATGAACATGCCCAGCATCGCGCCGACGAAGAAGATACCCCACTGGTCCATAGCCAGGTAACGCCACCAGCGATTCCACAAGGAGGTGTTCTTCTCGCTCTCCCGGAAGGTGACGCCGCTGGGAAGCACATCTTTTTTCTTTCCACCCAACAAGCCAGCGATAAAGCCCACCTTGTGACCCATGCCGTAACCCTTGTCGCGGTAGTAATTGATCAGCATAAAGTTGAAGCCGGCGGCAAACCCGGTATAACCGATGATCCCGCCCAGCAGGGTTATATCCATGCCGGCCGGGATGCGAGCCGGGATGACAGCCGAGGCCAGCGCGCTGCCCAAATATGAGGCCGGGACAATTGCGACAGTGACGGCGATGACAAAAATCATCACGAACCATACAGCCCAGGTGTTGAACTTCTCCAGCGTTTCGGAAACTTTTTTCCCGAACAGAAATAAGCCAAGCGATAGCATCATCAAACCGATAGCGATAATGCGTACTACTTCCAACTCTTCTTTGACGTTTGGCCGGCCAACAAACAGGGCAAACAGTCCTTGCCCGGCGGTAGAGGCCCAACCACCCCAGATCCAGCCGAGGTAGATTATGATCAGAGTGAAGGGCAGCCAGAAAGCTTTGCCGGGCGGGGTACGGCTGAAAGCGACCGACGGAACCTCGCCTGTCGCCATGGTAAAGCGGGCGACTTCCATGTTGTAGAAGGTCTGCAAAACGGCGGCGATGGTGATTAGCCAACCGAGACCCATGAAGCCATATTTGCCGAAAGCAAGCGGTCCGAGCAGCCACTCACCGCTGCCGATCGAGGCGCCCAGGGCAATCATGCTGGGGCCGAGCACGAACTTGAAAACCTGCCCCCAATTCAATTTAGGGACATTAAAGACCTCCTCTGGTGTTGGTAGGTCATCGAGAGGTAATTCCGGGCGGCTCACGCCAATTTGTAAACTGTCTTTAGAAGCCATGCCTTCCTCCTTGCTTGTTATCAGATCAGAGTTTGAAGTAAATCAATATATTCTTTCTTTTCGTATCATTTGAGACACACCTCCTGGCAATGAGAGCTTTTTGATTGAGGCTGCAAGTATAAAAATAGTAACAGTTGAGGAAAGCCCGGCCAATACCTCCTGGGATGAAAATTCGAGGGGTTCACGAATGATTTTCAAAAAAGGAGAACTAGTTCATGGTCTCTCCTGGCTGATGGGTGGCGGGCAGTCAGGCTTTTCTTAAAGTCGGCCAAATGCTCTGAATACCAGGCTTCGACTGCGCTCAGCCTGCCTGCCAAGCACCCTGAGCGCAGTCGAAGGGTGCGATTCCGCGACTTTAAGAAAGTCGTGGGCGGGCAGTATTATGACCTTGCCAATTTTACAGAAAGAAGCTTACACTGATCTCTTTGTATCCAAATCCGCCTAAATTGCCACTGTTCTCAACTTGTCAGGTTAGGTATAATTCTACAATAATCAAGCACAACTCTTACAGGAGGTAGCGCATGGCCTACAAGATCGTGAAAGTACCGGAAAACGGTGAAAAAATCCGCATACAGGATGGCAAGCTGGAAGTCCCCGACCAGCCAATCATCCCATTTGTCGAGGGCGATGGCACCGGGCGTGACATCTGGCGCGCCTCGAAACGGGTGCTGGACGCGGCTGTGGCAAAAGCATACAGCGGAAAACGGCAATTCGTTTGGATGGAAGTGTACGCCGGCGAGAAAGCCTTTCTGCAATTCAACAATTGGCTGCCTGATGAAACGGTGGAGGCTTTTGCGGAATTTTTGGTTGGCATCAAAGGCCCATTGACCACCCCCATCGGCGGCGGCATCCGCTCGCTGAATGTGGCGCTGCGCAAGCTGCTCGATTTGTACGTGTGTCAGCGCCCCGTGCGTTACTTTACCGGTGTGCCCTCACCGGTGAAACACCCGGAGTATGTGGATATGATCATCTTCCGCGAAAACACGGAAGATATCTACACCGGCATCGAATTCCAGTACGGTACCGAGGAAAACAAACAATTCAACGAGCTGCTTAAGCAGAACTTCCCGAAGGAATTCGCCAAACTCCGTTTCCCGGAGACGGCTGCCTTCGGCGTCAAGCCGGTTTCTGTGGAAGGCACCGAGCGGCTGGTACGCGCCGCCATCCAGTGGGCTTTGAAAAACAAGCGCAAGAATTTGAACCTCGTTCACAAGGGCAACATCATGAAGTTCACCGAGGGCGCTTTCAAGGATTGGGGCTACAAACTGGCTGTGCGTGAGTTCCGCAACGATGTCGTCACCGAGCGCGAAACCTGGATATTGGGCAACAAAGAAAAGAATCCTGGTCTGACCATCGAAGATAACGCCAAGATGATTGACCCTGGTTTCGAAATGATGTCCCCCGACCAAAAGGATGGCATCAAGAAAGAGGTCGAGGCGGCCCTGGAGTTGTGGGATACCCACGGCGAAGGCAAATGGAAGTCCAAGCTGCTTATCAAGGATTCCATCGCCGATGTGACCCTCCAGTTTGTTCTCATCCGCCCAAGAGATTATGATGTGATCGCCACGCTGAACCTGAACGGCGATTATCTCTCCGATGCGCTGGCGGCGCAGGTGGGTGGGATCGGCATTGCGCCGGGTGCGAATATCAACTACGAGACCGGCCACGCCATCTTCGAGGCCACACACGGCACGGCCCCCAAGTACGCCGATCTCGACAAAGTCAACCCTGGTTCGGTGATCCTCTCCGGTGAGATGATGCTGCGCTACCTGGGCTGGGACGAGGCCGCCGATCTGGTTGTCAAAGGCATGACCGGCGCGGTCGCTGCTCGCACTGTGACTTACGATTTCGCCCGGTTGATGGAAAACGCCATCGAAGTCAAATGCTCCGAGTTTGGCGATGCCATCATCAAACACATGGACGACTGATATCAGATAGGGAAGATTGCAAAAATGGGTCTTTGGCGGTGCATTGCGCCGTCAAAGACCCATTTTTGCATTATTATTCGATTTTCAAATCCCCCAGGTACCCCATTTCTGCCAGGATTGCCATCACCTTCTCGCCCGCGCCGGGTTTGACAATGACCGTCGTTGGGCCGAGGGGATCGCCCAGGAAGCGGGCGGCCTTCGATCCCCGTACGATTTGCAGCATCTCGGGAGAGGATAGCCGCAGCACCGTTGTCGTCTCGATGCGCGCTTCTGTGCCGCGCTGATCCCATCGTTCGAGCGCTTTCAACAGGCTGGGTGGCGCTGCATCAGCGTGGCGGCGCAGCAGCGCCAGCAGGTGAGCGACGGTTAACCCCTGCTGGCGCGCGCGCGCCAGCGAGGCGGGCGTCAGCCGGTAGCGGTAAGCGTCGGTTTCTTCGGTGTCCCATTCGCAAAAACGAGACAACAGGTAACGTGCGGTACGCGGGGCCAGGCGCGGCGCCCGCAGGCGGGCATCCGACCGCACGGTGATTGGCTCTTTCTCCTCCGGGAGTCCGCTGGGGGCTTCGCCGCGCAGCAGAGCCGCAGCCCAGCCCGAATAACGGAAAGCTGTGGGCGCGGCTTTGGGTTCGTGGGCGGCCAGGTCGAGAATGCCCAGCCAGTGCAGCGGGCCGGTAATCATATAGCGTATGAGCGCGCCGTCCACTTCATTCCAATGTTCGAAGCCGCGTAGATAATCACCGCTGGCCTCGTCGCGGATGAACCACGAATCGTAGTCGCCCGCTGGACGTTGGAAATCGGGATGTTGCTGGCGGATATCGGCGACGAAAGCGGGCAGGCACCACCATTTGTTCGCTTCGACGGTAGACAGGAAATCCAGCATGGCCTGGCGGGCGCGCAGCGGGTCGTTTTGCCAATCGCCTTCACAGCGCAACCCGGGCATCAGGCGCAGCTCGTCGAACATGGCGCTGTGCAGCCAGGTGCGGACGAGCATCGCCAGCGACTCGCCGCGCGGCGCTTCGAGAAAGGCGCGTGTGGGATCGGGGAGGGGGATGGATGCAGAATCGAGCAAGGTGGCGGAGTTGAGTAATGATTGAAGCGTGGAGGGTGGAGGGTAGAGGGTGGATGGGTGGAGGGCAAGGGGCGGTGCACTCCCCCCATTGGCGCTCTCCCGATGGGGGGAGCCGGAGGGGGGTAGGCGCAGCGCTGCCAGCAAGGTGCAGGCATCATCGAGGATGCGATCGGATGCGGGGATGACGTGGGCGCGCTCGGCGGGGGTGGCGGCGCGCCCGAGGGGGGCAGCCTTGCCATCGGCTTGCGCGGGGATGAACGGCAGCAGATCGTCGGGAATGAAAGCGAGTTCGTCGGGGCCGGAGGGCGTTTCGAAGAAGGCTCGCGACACCAGCGCACGGTACCACAACGCCTCAGCGGGCGTGGTTGCTTTGCGGTGCGGCCGCTCCCGGTCTCGTTTGCCCGGCCCCATCTCGCGCACTGCGCCGTACCGCCGGGTGAATAAAGCCCACGGGAGGCGGCCATCGTGCTGGATCAGATCATTCAGCGCCTGCCGCGCCCCGGATGGCAGCTCGCCAATGGTCTCTACCACCCGCTGCCGGTCGAGCAGCAGGACCGCCAACCGGGGCAGGCCAACGCGGGCGTCGGGGGCGTCGAAATCCAGCCCCCACAGATCAGCGATGATGCGCAGGTGGCCAAGGTCGCGGCCTTGCAGGCTTTGGGTGAGATCGGGCATGGCCTCATTTTACCGTCAAGCCGGTGAATGCGCAAATTGGATGAAAAACACGAAAATTTAGCTCAAAATTGCCGGCGACAGCAAAGATTCCCGGAGTTTCCAAAACTCCGGGAATCTATTAGATGTCTCGCAACGAAAAAGGATAAAGAGGGTTATAATTTCAGCCCCAAAGCCATTGGCGCCATCATCCGTTGGAGGAAACCCATGTCCAAAGTTGCATTAGTCACTGATAGTACCGCTTATATTCCCAAGCATTTTCTCGATCAATACAAAATCTCTGTAGGACCGCTGGTGCTCATCTGGGGAAACGAAACCCTCGAAGATGGTATTGACATCCAACCGGTGGAATTCTATCAACGCCTGGAAAAAGCTTCGGTCATGCCCACCAGCTCGCAGGTGTCTATCCCTTCTTTCAGCCGTATCTTCGGGGACTTGACCCAGCAAGGTTATGATGTGCTGACGGTGGTCATCTCGTCAAAGTTGTCCGGCACGCTCAGCAGCGCTGAACAGGCCAAAGCCATGTATCCCCAGGCCGCCATCGAGATCGTCGACTCGTTATCGTCCGGTATGGGCCTCGGCTTCCAGGTGTTGGCGGCGGCGCGCGCCGCTGAAGCAGGCAGCAGTCTGGCCGAATGCAAAGCTGTCGCCGAGAAAGCCAGGGAAAATTCCGGCGTTCTTATTTGTGTGGACACGCTCGAATTTTTGCATCGGGGCGGGCGCATCGGCGGGGCGCAGCGCTTCCTGGGTACCGCTCTCAACCTCAAGCCGATTCTGGAAATCGTGGACGGGAAGCTCGAAGCTGTGGAACGCGTGCGCACCCGGCGCAAGGCGCACCTGCGGTTGGTTGAGTTGTTGCAAGAGCGAGTTAACGGGCGCACCCCCATATATCTGTCTGCCATCCATGCCAATGCTGAGGAAGAAGCCAAACGCATGCTCGATCTGGCCGTCAGCAAGCTCAATCCCATCGAAGCGATCGTCACCGATGTCAGCCCGGTCATTGGTACGCACGTTGGGCCAGGAACGGTCGCGTTTTGTTATCTGGCTGGTATGTGAGAAAAGCGGTCGGCGATCAGCTTTCAGCAATCAGCGCTTCGGCAGCAGCCGCCCCATTTTATGGGGCGGCTGCTGGTTTTATGGGGGTAGTTTGACACGTAATTCCAGTTTTAGGTAAATCTTACAGACAACTCTACGGAGATGTATTATAAGATGATGGGTAATTCTTATCAGTAGTCCTCATGAAAATACATTTTCACCACCAGGGATGAAAATCTATTTTCAAGTCAGGTGCAAAAGTCGCATACAAATTTGTTTGACAACTTGCTGGTACCAGTGACCTGATTAGAACCACAACAGCCAAAGTTAGAGCGGCCGAGAAAGCGCACCATATGCAGGCCTATACGAGCTACTTTCCGTTATATGTGACGGCAGATGAACTCTGTTTGACGATGAATGGTTGTCCGATATGGCAGGTGTAAACTCGACTTAAATTGTCTTGTATGCGACTTTTGCACTAACTGATTCTTATCAGTCCCGAATATTTATCGAGGTCAGTATGGATATTGAACAATTGCATGTATTAGCTAAGATTGACCCCTTGGAAGAATTTCATGGCTTAGTATTCCAGAAAATCCCCGAGGGGATTTGGGTGACAAATACTGACGGCTCAATCCAGTATATCAATCCATCTGGAGCGGCGTTGATAGGCTATGCCCCTGAGGAATTGATCGGGCGACATTGGGAAAGCCTTATGTTCTCTGCCCGAGGGGATATCGTTGCTGCCACTGACGGGAAACCAGGGTTAGGTTTATCAGACCATCACGAATATATGTTGATCCACCGGAATGGTGAACACATCCCTGTAATGATCACAAAGAGTGCGCTGGTTGAGGAAGATCGTTTTATTGGCACTGTGGCCGTGCTGACGGATATCAGGGAGCGCAAACGGGCAGAAGAGGAACTGAAGGAAAAGGACAGGCTTATAGAATCCGTCATCCAAAGCTCGGCGGTAGCCACCTTTGTGATCGACGCGCAACACAAGGTCGTCTACTGGAACCAGGCATGCGAAGAATTAACAGGCATGAAAGCACAGGATTTGATCGGTACAAGCGACCACTGGAAAGCATTCTACGATTACTACCGCCCCTGTGTAGTAGACATCATAGTCGATAATAAATCCAGTGATATGCCTGATCTTTATTCTACGTACTCGAAGTCACTCCTTATAGAAGGCAGCTTATGTGCTGAAGGTTGGTATCCTAACATAGGCGGTAAAAACCGATATATTACGTTCGATGCTGCGCCAATATTTGGCGCCCATAATGAATTGATAGCCGCTATCGAAACCATCCAAGACATTACTGAACGAAAACGGCTAGAAACACAGATAGAGAAGGCAAAGAAAGAGTGGGAAGTCACATTCGATGCGATCTCTGACATGATTATCTTAACTGATAGTAACCGCCGAATTATTCGGTGCAATGCCGCGACTATCCATCACCTACAGACCACATACAAAGATTTATTGGGAAAATGCCTGGACGAAGTCTTTTTAGGGGCAGATGCACACGCAACTGCATATCCATTAAGGGAAACGGAAAAGGTGCAATTTCCTACCTTGAGCGGATGGTATAAAATCGCAACCTATGCGATTCAAAATGATAATCGTCGAACTGTCTGGTTGATCGAAGAAATTACCCATCGTATCGAAGCCGAACAAGCGCTTCTTGAGAGTGAAAGCAGATTCCGTTCTTTATTTGAACATTCCAATGATGCCGTTTTTCTCTACAGTTTTGATGGCCATATTCTGGACGCAAACACCAAGGCATGTGATTTATTGGGATATCAGAAGAAAGAATTATTAACAATGCGCTTCCAATCCCTCTATGACAGAGATAAGATCCAGACTTTCCAGGAAGCTTATGAGAGGATCTGGGGAAAAGGTGAAATCCGCCTTGATGCGCGTCTACAGAGGGCCAATGGCACGCTGGTAGATGTCGAGATCAACTTTCGCATTATTGATCGTCAGAAAAACTTGATTGAATGTATCGTCCACGATTTGACATTTAAGAACCTCGCAGAGATTGACCATGCCCGTTTGTTGACAGCTATCGAACAAGCGGTGGAGGCAATTGTCATTAGCACTAAACAGAGCACTGTCTTGTACGTAAACTCAGCTTTTGTTGCCATTACTGGTTATCAAGCTTCAGACATTCTGGGCCAACCTCTCACCATGCTTGGCTATGGCGAAATTGATAAACAGAGTTTAGAAGATAATATCAACAAGATTGTTCGAGGAGAAATTTGGCGGGTTCGTAAATCATACAAAAAAAAGGATGGGACGCGTTTCGAATGCGATATGACAATTTCTCCCATCAAAAATGACTCTGGCGAGATTATCAGTTACGTCACGATCATGCGCGATGTGACACACGAAACCGCTTTGGAAACGCAATTGCGGCAAACCCAAAATCTCAGGGCTATCGGGCAACTAGCCAGTGGAATTGCCCACGAAATCAATACACCTATGCAATTCCTAAGCGATAACACCCATTTCCTAAGCGAAAGTTTTTCCGATTTGATGCGGTTGATGCAAAAATATAACGAGTTGGTTTTCGCTTCTCGGCAAGGCGCCCCAACTGGTGAACTCATCCAGGCAATCGACGCGATCACCCTGGATATAGATCTAGGTTACTTGTGCGAAGAGATCCCAGGTGCGCTTCAGCAATCCCAGAATGGTATTCAACGTGTCTCGGAAATTGTTCGCGCTATGAAAGAATTCTCGCATCCAGATGTAAAAGAAAAGGTGCTGTTGGATATAAACCGGGCAATCAATACCACAATTACTATTGCCCGAAATGAGTGGAAATATGCTTCAGAGGTAGAGACTGATTTCGATCCAAAACTACCGTTTATCCCTTGTTATCCTGGGGAATTCAACCAGGCTGTTCTCAACCTGATCTCCAATGCCGCCTATGCTATTACGGATGTCATTGGGGATCATCCAAAAGTGAAGGGAAAGATTAAAGTCAGCACTCGCAAAGTGGATACTTGGGTAGAGATCCGAATTTCCGACACCGGGAGCGGAATCCCTGAAGCAATCCGTGATCGGATTTTTGAGCCATTCTTTACCACAAAAAAGATCGGTAAAGGCACTGGACAGGGATTAACCATTGCACATAATGTTATCGTTGAAAAGCTTGGCGGCTCGATCACCTATGAGACCGAGGTTGGGAAGGGTACAACATTTATAATGCAACTCCCAATCGAAAATAATGGGAACGGGCGATCCATCAAATGAAAAAAATATTATTTGTTGACGACGAACTAAGTGTTTTACAAGGCTTGCAAAGGATGCTTCATTCAATGCGCTATGAATGGGATGTGGCTTATGCGAACACCGGACAAGATGCGCTGAACCAGCTGGCTCAGGAATCCTTCGACGTTGTGGTGTCCGACATGTGTATGACCGAGATGAGCGGTGTGGAGTTACTGCGCTATGTCTATGAATTGTATCCCCGTATTGTCCGCATCGCGTTATCAGGCTACACCGACACTGACATTGGTTTTCAGGCTCTCAAGTTTGCACACCAATTCATCTCAAAGCCATGCGATGCAGATAAATTGAAAGCAGCGATCCAACGGGCCTGTGGGATGCAAGAAATTATGGGGAATCAGGAGCTTCAACAACTGGTTTCCCGCATGAAAACTGTGCCTAGCTTGCCAACGCTCTATTCAGAATTGACCCAAGAAATCGATTCTCCAGATGCTTCGCCAGGCAAAATCGGCCAGATTATCGCTCGCGACATTGGTATGAGTGCTAAAATTCTCCAGTTGGCCAATTCTGCCTTTTTCGGGCTAAGTGGGCATATCTCCAGTCCTGCTCAGGCGGTTGTTTTACTAGGTCTGGATACGATTCGGTCGCTGGTTCTCTCAGTATCCATATTCGATCAGTTTAATAAAAGTATTCTTGAGCGCCTGTCCCTTCACAATCTGTGGAATCATAGCTTAACCGTGGCGACATTTTCCAGATGTATTGTTCAGGGGATCCTCGCTAACAGAAAAGAGGCCGATAATGCATTTATCGCGGGAATCCTCCATGATATCGGTAAACTGATCCTGGCAAGCAACTTTCCAGGCCAGTATTTTATCGCAACCGAGGTCGCAAACAGGAAAAAGGTGGGGATGGATGAAGCAGAACGTAGCATTTTTGGCGTGTCTCATGCGAAAGTTGGGGCCTATCTCCTGGGAATTTGGGGATTGCCGGCGCCAACGGTTGATGCAGTTGCATTTCATCATCATCCCGGTTTATACAACGGCGAGAAATCTCTTTCACTAACCGCAGTACATCTGGCAAATACGCTAGATTATGATATTTACCCAAAGAATATGACAGGGGTCAAGCCCATACCAGATACAACATACCTCTTCGATGCTGGTCTGGGGGAAGATTTGGCCCCTTGGCGTGATTATTGCAAAGATGCCGTCAATCGTGGAGAAGGTTATGAATGAAAAAATCCTTTTTGTAGATGATGATCCAAGTGTTCTAGCCGCCTATAAACGCGAATTCCGTAAGGACTTTGTCCTGGACGTAGCATCAAATGGCATCGAAGGCCTTGAGATCATGAAACGGGAAGGTCCCTATTATGTTGTAGTAGCAGATATGCGTATGCCAGAGATGGATGGTATAGAATTTCTGGTAAAAGTAAAAGAATTGATGCCCGACACAGTACGAATCATGCTCACCGGAAATGCAGAACAACAAACAGCTATTGATGCCGTCAATGAAGGCAACATTTTCCGCTTTCTCACTAAACCTTGCCCACCCGAACTGTTTGAAAAAGCTATCCGTGCCGGGATTGTTCAATATGAACTTGTGGTAGCGGAACGAGAATTATTGGAAAAAACCCTTAGCGGTAGTATCAAAGTTCTCACCGATGTGCTGAGTATATTGAATCCTGAAGCATTCTGTCGCTCTTCCCGTCTTAGGGGTATCGTAAAACAATTGGCGACGGAGATGAGGCTGCAAAATATATGGCGATACGAGATCGCGGCGATGCTTTCACTCATCGGTTGTGTCATTTTGCCTCCAGATACCCTTACAAAGGTGTATCAAAATAAGCAGCTTTCTGCAGGTGAGACAGATTTATATAACTCGTTCCCATTGGTCAGTAGCCAACTGCTTGCCAACATTCCCCGCTTGGAAATCATCTCGAAAATGATATCCAAACAATTAGAGCCGTATCAAGCACTCCCATTGCCTGAGCAAAATCCCGATGAATATTCAATATTGATCGGCGCTCAAATACTCAAGATCGCTATGGATTTTGATGTGTTGATCAGTAGAGGATTATCTATACCTTCGGCTATTTCCAGGTTATATTCCCATGCCAAGGAATACAACCCAGATTTGCTTGAAGTGCTGGCATGTCGGCCGATCAAACCAAAAGATACGTTCCAAATCATGAACGTCGGGTTGGATGAACTGAAAACCGGCATGATCGTCTCTAATGATATCCTCGCTAGAAACGGTATGCTTTTGGTGCCCAAGGGGCAGATCATTAATTTTCTCATGCTTGCCAGGTTGAAGAATATTTCTCAGGGTATCGGTGTGATCGAGCCGATAGAAATATCGGTCCCGGTTATCTGATGCCAGGTTTGCCGGAAGGCGCATATCAAACCAGTGATAGCTCCAGTTCGACGTTTGGTAGACGAAAGCACCCGCTGCGTGGAAAACCAGGTGATCGCTGGGGTTCCGGTATTGCAGGGATCATTGGAAAATCGCTTAGGAGAGTAGTAAAACCAGATTGGAGAGAGCCAAATCTTTGATAAAACTGTAAGGCAAAGGAAGCGCGCCGCGTTACCTGGGGACAGTATAGTAAAATAGTGGGGCAACTCACATCCCTCAGGAGACGATATGAAAACTCACGACGCTATTGGCGTGCAAATCCCCAAAATCTTGCTGCCCAAGCCGGGTATTGATCTGAAAAAATGGGCCGTCATCGCCTGCGACCAGTTCACCTCGCAGCCTGAATACTGGGCCAAAGCCGGCCAGTTCGTGGGCAGCGCCCCCTCGACGCTCAATCTCATCCTGCCCGAGGTCCACCTCGAACAGCCCGGCGTCGAAGACCGTATCCACCGCATTCAGAACACCATGCGTCAATATCTCACCGACGGAATCTTCGAGACCAGCGAGAATTTCGTCTACGTTGAGCGCACCGTGGGCGGGCACACCCGCAAAGGGCTGGTACTGGCGCTCGACCTGGAGCGTTACGACTATTCGAAAGGCTCCACCAGCCTGATCCGCGCCACCGAAGGCACCATCATCGAGCGCATCCCGCCGCGCGTCAAAATCCGCGACGGCGCGGCGATGGAGCTGCCCCACATTCTCGTGTTGATTGACGATCCCGCCTGCACTGTCATCGAGCCGATTGCGGCGGCCAAAGGGAAACTGACCCCGCGCTACAATTTCGATTTGATGCAAAACAGCGGCCACCTGGCGGGTTATCTCGTCCCGGCGGACCTCGAAGAGCAGGCGGTTCAGGCCCTCGAAGCGCTGGCGCGCCCCGAGACGTTCGCCGCCAAGTATGGCGTCGCTACAAATTTGCCGGTGCTGCTCTTCGCCATGGGCGACGGCAACCACTCCCTGGCGACTGCCAAGGCCTACTGGGAAAAGATAAAAGCCAAGGTTGGAATGAACCACCCGGCGCGCTACGCCCTGGTCGAGATCGAAAACGTCCACGACGAAGCGCTGGTTTTCGAGCCGATTCACCGCATCCTGTTCGGGCTGAAGCGTGACATCCTGGCCGAGATGAATGCCCATTTTGGTGGTAATTACACCTTCACCCCGCTGGCTGACGCGAAAACCATGGTCAGCCGGGTGGACAAAGCCAGCGGCCCTAAGCAGGCCATCGGCGTCGTCAGCGACAAAGGCTTCGGCCTCATCGAGATCGCCAATCCCACCTCCAACCTGCCGGTTGGCACGCTGCAAGCCTTCCTCGACCCATTCATCAAAGGCGGCGGCGCTGAGAAAATTGATTACGTTCATGGCAATGAAGTCGTTGTCAGCCTGGGGAGCAAGCCCGGCAACATCGGCTTCTACGTTCCCGCGATGGACAAAAGCGACCTGTTCAAGACCGTCATCCTCGACGGCGCCCTGCCCCGTAAAACCTTCTCGATGGGCGAAGCTCACGAGAAACGGTTTTACATGGAATGCCGGAAGATCAGTGAGTGATCAGTGATCAGTGATCAGTAATCAGTGAACAGTGCAACAAACGACTCATCGTTGATTTCTGACAACTGACAACTGACAACTGATTACTGATAACTGACAACTGATAACTGATAACTGCTAACTGACAACTGACAACTGAAACCATGGACCTCTTCTTCCAGGACCCCAACGAAATCCCCCTGCCTCCCGAGGAGGTGCGTATCCGCGCCTTCACGGTCGAGCCGTACCCCGATGGGCGGCGCGTGCGCGTCAGCCTGGAAGTTGACCCGTTCCAGAAGCGCCCCAGCTTCGACATTGTCATCACCGACGCTGGCGGCGAAGAAGTTGCCCAAACCACCATCATCGAGACGATGACGCGCAAGCTCGATGTGACCCTCCACCTGCGGAGGCCTCCGCCTGCCGAGAATCAACTACCGGCGGAGGTCGGCGCGCCTTCTTTTATCGCTGCGGCGACGCTGTTCTTCGCCCCCCAGGTTTCTCCCGAGGATGTCAAGCTGCCCGAGCGCACGGTGGTTGACCGGGCAGAAACAACCTTCGAGCTGACAAAGCCCGAAGATCACTGATCTATTCCTCTTCGCGACCGCTGATCGCAAACCGCCGGTCTTCTCACTCACCGGCAGTTGGCGATCTGCGGTCGTCTTTGGCCTATGAAATCTTTGTTCCGCTTGCGTCATTTCCTGCGCCGCTATTGGGCGCAGACCCTCGTTAACCTGTTGACCCTGCTGGTTCTCACCGGCCTCAACCTGGTTTTGCCCGCCCTCATCCAGCGTGTGATAGACATCGGCCTGGTGCGGGGCGATGTGGGTTTCCTGGTCAACACCGCCTTGCTGATCTTCGGCATTGGCGTCGCCCATGCCGGATTCACTTACTTGCAGCGCTACCTCGGCGAGTGGATCGCCACTCACATCGGCTACGATTTGCGCAACCGGCTGTACGATCACATCCAGCGCCTGCCATTCAGTTATCACGATCATTCGCAGGCCGGGCAGCTCATCAGCCGCTGCATCGAGGATGTGCGCGCCATCGAGCGCTTCACCGGCTCCGGGGTGGTCGAGCTGATTCGGGTGGGCGTGCTGATGGTGGGCATCACCACCCTGCTTTTCATCCAAAATTCCCGCCTGGCCCCGATTGCCCTGCTCCCACTGATCCCCCTGGCGCTGATCACCACCGATTTCGGGCGGCGCATCGGCAAATATTTCTACGCCGTAGATAACGCGTTGGGCGACCTGTCTGCCCGTTTGCAGGAAAACGTCAGCGGGGTGCAGGTGGTACGCGCCTTCGCCCGCGAGCCGTACGAAGTCGAGCGTTTTGGCAAAGCCAACCGGACGTTGTTCAACGCCCGCGTGCGCGTCATCCGTGAGTGGGCGAAAATCATGCCAACCACGACCTTTCTCATCACCGTCGGTACAATCCTGATCTTGTGGTTTGGCGGGCCGATGGTGCTGCGCAACGAGATCACCATCGGCGAGCTGGTGGCCTTTAATGGGTACCTGCTGCTGCTCGCCGGGCCGGTGGGGCAGCTCACCTGGCTTGTCAACGCCGCCGGGGAAGCGGTTGCCGGCGCGCAGCGCACCTTCGAGATTCTGGATACCGCGCCGGAAATCCGTTCGCCCCTTTCCCCCTATCCCATATCCCCTGGTTTGAAGGGAAAAGGGATAGGGGACAGGGGGATGGCCGGCAAAGTTGAGTTCGACCACGTTGACTTTCATTACCAGGGCGAGACGGCGCAAGCCCTGGAGGATATTCACCTCACGGTGGAGCCTAACCAGATTGTGGCGCTGATTGGGCCGACGGGGAGCGGTAAAACCTCGCTGGTGAATCTCATCCCCCGGTTCTACGATGTCGCCGCTGGCGAAGTGCGGGTGGACGGTTGCGATGTGCGTCAATGCGACCTGGTTGCCCTGCGGCGGCAGATCGGCATCGTGCTGCAAACCTCGCTGCTCTTCTCGGTGAGCATTCGCGAAAATATCGCCTACGGGCGGCCTGATGCCTCGCTGGACGAGGTGGTGGAAGCTGCCAAAGCCGCTCAGGCGCACGAATTTATCTCCGAATTATCCGATGGGTATGATACAGTCGTTGGCGAGAAAGGGATAACGCTTTCCGGCGGCCAGCGCCAGCGGATTGCGATCGCGCGTGCCCTGTTGATGAATCCGCGCATCCTGATTCTCGATGATTCGACCTCCAGCGTGGACATGCAAACGGAGCGGTTGATCCAAAAGGCGCTCGACCGGTTGATGGAGGGCCGCACCACGTTCGTCATCGCCCACCGCCTGTCCACTGTGCGCCGCGCCGACATCATCCTGGTGATGGATCATGGGCGCATCGTCGAGCAGGGCGCTCACGCCGAGCTGCTGGCGCGCGGCGGGCTGTACCGCGACATCTACGATTTACAGTTGCGCGACCAGGAACGCTTCCGCGAGGAGATGGAGACGCTCAAGACGAACGGCGCGCCGAAAGTGAAAGCGCATCGGATGGAGGGGGGATGAGCGAAAAGAAGCGGTCAGCGGTCAACAATCAGCCTTCAGTCATTCCGCCGCGCTTTTTGGAGCGGATGGCGGCGCTGTTGGGCGATGAGTATCCGGCGTTTGCTACGATTTATGATTCGCCGCCCACTCACGGGCTGCGCGTCAACACGCTGAAGCTGACCCCCGCTCAATTCGAGGCCATTTCCCCTTTCCCCTTATCCCCTATCACTTACTCCCCTGCTGGCTTCCTCGTCTCCGACGAAGATCGCCCCGGAAAACATCCCTACCACGCCGCGGGGTTATACTATCTGCAAGACCCGCATGCCCAGGCGGTGGCCGAAATCCTGGCCCCCCAGCCCGGCGAGCGTGTCCTCGATCTGGCAGCCGCCCCCGGCGGGAAAACCACCCATCTTGCCAGCCTGATGCAAAACCAGGGGCTGCTGGTGGCGAACGAGATCAAGACCAAGCGCGTCGGTCATCTGGTCGCCAACCTGGAGCGGTGGGGCGTACACAATACGGCCATCGTCAACGAGACGCCGGAGCGGCTGGCGGCCTTCTTTGGGCCGTTCTTCGACCGGGTGCTGGTGGACGCGCCCTGCTCGGGGGAAGGCATGTTCCGCAAGGATCGCGCCGCCATCGAGGGCTGGAGCGAGGCGATGATTGCCGGGTGTGCCGTGCGCCAGACGGCGATTCTGCACTACGCGGCGCGCCTCGTGCGCCCCGGCGGCTGGTTGTGCTACTCGACGTGTACCTTCGCCCCGGAGGAAGACGAGGCGGTTGTTGGCGGGTTTCTCGAAGAACACACCGAGTTTGAATCGGTTGAGACATCGTTGAAAGTTGAAGGTTGCAGGTTGAAGGTTGATCTTACAACTTTCAATTTTCAACCCTTCGACAAGCTCAGGGCAGGCCCTGCAACCTTCAATTTGCCACTCGCAACCCGATTATGGCCGCATACTTCCCCCGGCGAGGGGCATTTCGTGGCGTTGATGAGAAAGACGGGACGGGAGACCGGGGACGAGAGACCGAGGACGGCAGACCGTAGACGGTCAACGGTCATCGGTCAACGGTCGGCGGTCGGCAGTCAGCGGTCATTCGATGCTTTTTGCAGGGAGACGCTGGCTGACGTTCCCGAAACCGACCGGGTGGCGCAAATCGGTGCGCGGCTGTATGCCCTGCCCGAGGGGTTGCCCGATCTCGGTGGATTGCGCGTGGTGCATCCGGGCTGGTGGCTGGGCATGGTCAAGAAGGATCGCTTCGAGCCAGCGCACGCCTTGGCGATGGGCCTGGCGGCCTCCGGTATTCAGCGTGTGCTGACCCTGCCCGCCGACAGCCCCGAAGTGCAGGCGTATCTGCGTGGAATGACATTGCGCTCCGATGGCGAGGCGGGATGGATGGTCGTCGCCGTTGCTCTACCCCCCTCCGTCTACTCCCATCGGGAGAACACCGATGGGGGGAGTGAGTCGCCCCTCGCCTTTCCCCTCGGTTGGGGCAAGCGCGTGCAGGGCATCGTCAAAAATCATTACCCACGCGGGCTGCAATGGCTATAGCTTTCAGCATTCAGCAATCAGCTTTCAGCGGTCAGCATTCAGCAAGTGCTGGTAGCGACTGCCGGCGGCGCTCAAGCGCCTACTACGAACAGTGCTGTTGAAGGCTCTGAGCCAGGCGGTCCCTGTTTACCTGTTTACCTGATTACCTAATTACCAGTTTACCCCCTTACTCGACCCCATGCCCACTCCTCCCCCCTCCGACGACACCCTGATGAAAGGGTACGATCCCAATGTGACCCGGCGGCTGATCGGGTTTGCGAAGCCGTATCGCTGGCAGTTGTTTTTCTGTTTACTGTTAATGCTGGTTTCTTCAGCAATGTCGGTGGCTGGGCCATATTTTGTGAAGATTGCAATTGATTCTGGGCTGCGCGCCGGCTCGCTGGAAGTGGTGCGCACCGCAGCGCTGCTCTACCTGCTGGTGATCGCCCTCCAATGGGTTTCGATCTACAGCCGGGTGAACATCATGTCTCGAGTGGGGCAATCTATCATCTTCGATCTGCGGACGGCGCTTTTCGGGCATTTGCAGCAGCTTTCGCTGTCATTTTACAGCCGCTACTCGGTGGGGCGCGTGATCACACGGGTGATCAACGATGTGGGCGTGCTGCGCGAGTTCATCACCTGGGCGGTACTGGCAATTGCCCGCGATCTTTTCACGCTGATCGGCATCATCATCGTGATGGTGGGGATGAACGTGCGCCTGTCGCTGATCACGTTTGTGACCATCCCATTGATGGTCGCCGCGACCATCTGGTTCAAAAGGTTTGCGCTGGAAAATTACCGCAAGGTGCGGGCGGCCATCAGTTGGGTCAATTCGGTGCTGGCTGAGAATATAAACGGAGTGCGGGTGGTGCAGGCGTTCTCGCGCGAAGACATCAATTATGCCCGCTTTCGAGACGATGTGAATCGCAATAATCGGGATACCAACCTGCGGGCGGCGCGCATCGCCGCGGCGTATCCCTCGGTGATTGATTTGTTGGGGACAACAGCGACGGCGCTCATCGTCTGGCTGGGGGGAACGGCGGTGCTCGGGGAGTCCATTACGCCGGGGGTACTGGTGGCGTTCGTGCTGTACATTGACCGCTTCTTCGAGCCGATTCGCGATCTCAGCCAGCGTTACGATACGTTCCAATCCACGATGGCGGGCGGTGAGCGCATCTTCGGGCTGCTGGACACCCCGGTCGAGGTGCAAGATTCCCCCGCGGCCCAGGAATTGCCCACCATCCGGGGCGAGGTGATCTTCGATGGGGTGGATTTCCACTATTCCGATGACCCCGCTCCCGTCTTGAGCGGCATCAACCTCCACGTTCAGCCGGGCGAGACGGTGGCGTTGGTGGGCGAGACCGGGGCGGGCAAGTCCACGCTGGTCAAGCTCATCGCCCGCTTCCACGATTCAACGGCAGGCAGGGTAATCATTGACGGTCACGATCTGCGGGAAGTGACGCAGCAAAGCCTGCGGCGGCAGATGGGCATTGTGCTGCAAGACCCGTTCCTGTTCAACGGGACGGTGCGCGAGAACATCCGTTTTGGGCGGCTGGAGGCGACTGACGCCGAGATCGAGGCAGCCGCGCTTGCAGTGGGGGCGCATGAGTTCATCAGCAATCTGCGGGATGGCTACGCCACGCAGGTCGAGGAGGGCGGGCTGGCGCTTTCGGTGGGGCAGCGGCAGCTCATCTCGTTTGCGCGTGCCCTGCTGGCCGACCCGCGCATTCTCATTCTTGATGAGGCCACATCGTCCGTGGATACGCAGACCGAGCGCATCATCCAGGCGGCGCTGGCGCGGCTGTTGAAAGGCCGCACGGCGTTCGTCATCGCCCACCGGCTTTCTACGGTTATCAACGCCAGCCGCATCGTCGTCATTCAAGACGGGCGTATCACTGAGCAGGGCACACATGCCGAGTTGTTGGCGCAGCAGGGGGCGTATTGGGCGCTGTACAGCATGGGGTTCGAGGATTAATTCTGGTAAACGCGTGATATGAGATTTTATCTCGATCCAGCGGTATAATAATTGTGCGCGTTAACCGGCGCGAGGAGTAGGATTATGCTTCAACAAGTAACCGTTCGCACAAATGACGCCAGACGCCTCAAACCATTACTTGAGTCGGCTATTAAACGCGAGGCCAAACTGCTCGATCACGCGATACAACGCACTCGTCAAGCGCTCGAACCTTACGAAACGCGTTACAGCATGACTTCGGATGATTTTGAACGTAAATTCAAAGCCGGGGAAATCGAAGAAACGCTCGACAATCTCGATTGGTGGATGGAAGTCGAAGCTTTGCGTCATTTGGAAGCGCAGCGTCAATCATTGAAGGAAGCCAGGCTTGACTGATCGCTATCTCAAAAAGATTCGAGATGCGCTTTCTGCTTCGCCGTTCGTTGCTCAACCCATTTTATCGGTTGATGATCGCGGCGAAGTTTGGTTTGTACGCGCCGATATCTACTTTATTGACAACTCGCTTCTGCACTTCCGCGAGCTGTTCATTGGCTCGGGGAGACGTGTCAAGAAGGCATACATACCACTACCAGCGCGCCGATGGGTCGCTGGTTTTTCGTTACGACAACGCTCCGCATTTTTCCAATTTGCCTACTGCGCCGCACCATAAACATGTTGGGGAAAATATCGTTCAGGCGGCAGGCGCTCCAGACCTTTTCACGGTATTGGAAGAAATCGAGAATATCATCGAAATTAAGTCTTGATCGACTTATTGGGGATTGACTATCATCTCAATGTCAACAAGCTGTCAAGCTGTATTCTGCCTTCTGCGGTATATTCTAAGTACCCATCAAAGGAGGCAGATATGATTACCCGCAAATCCCTTTTCATCCTAACCCTTTTCGCTATTATCGCCCTTATGCTCTCGGCCTGCAGTCCAGCCGGCGGCGCGCCGGTATCTGGCGGCGGTTATGCAGTCAAAGAAGCAGCCGCTTCAGGCGGCGGCTCGGGCGGAACGCCGGTTCAGCCCGGTACACTCACCGCCGGCGATATTGACGACAACCTCAATTATGCGGCCTTCTTGCGCTATCTTGCCAGGATGAGCGACTCGTCTCTCGGACAATCGCTGCCCGAAGTGGCTGTGCGCGAGCGTGTGACGCTGCATATCCTGGGCAATGACCGAATGGGACTCAGCAATGCCTGGGTGACCATCACCCCGGAGGGGAGCAGCGAACCGCTGCTGACCGCGTACGCGGCAACTGACGGCACGTTGCAATTCTTCCCGGCGCTGGACGGAGCCGGCGCAGCCACGCGTTTCACCGTGACGGTCCGCCTGCCCGACCGCGAGACCCTCATCGCCACTGCCTCGCTTGACCTGCTGGCGCTCGACGAGAGCCGCATCTTCGAGATTTCTGCTCCCGATGTGCTGGCCAACCGCCCGGATGCGTTGGATCTCATGCTGGTGATTGATACCACCGGCAGTATGAGCGATGAGCTGAATTATCTCACCACGGAATTGGGCAGCATCATCAGCGCCATCCGGGAAAAATATCCCACTGCCGATTTGCGTTTTGGGCTGGTAGTTTATCGGGATACTGGCGATATCTATGTTGTTCGTGATTACGCATTCACCGACTCGCTGGATGAGATGCAGAAACAACTCTCGGCCCAAAGTTCCGGCGGCGGCGGCGATTACCCGGAAGCGGTCGAAAAAGCTCTGGATACCGCGCTCGAAGCCGATTGGCGCGGCGGCAACACTGCCCGCATGTTGTTCCACGTCGCTGACGCTCCGCCGCACACCGAGAATTTCGGCGCTGCTTTCGAGTTAGCCCAAAAAGCTCGCCAGATGGGCGTGCGTATGTATCCCCTGGCTGCCAGCGGCGTTGCAGACGAGGCCGAATATCTGATGCGGGCCTCCGCCCTCGTCACCCAGGGCCGTTATCTTTTCCTGACCGACGATTCGGGTGTGGGCGAAGAACACGCCGAGCCGAAAGTTCCCTGTTACCTGGTTACCCGGTTGGATTACCTGATGATCCGCGTGATTGACAGTGAACTGGCTGGCGTGCGCGTCGAGCCGGGCGCCGAGCAGATCATCCGTATCACCGGTAATTACGATGTCGGCGTGTGCGCCAGCGGCGAGTAAGAGTCAGTCAACCTTTTAGGCGTCTCAGTAGTATATATATTGTCGAGGGCCTACTACGACACTGACATCCGGGCATCCTCTACTCCTCCGCCTGCCTTCCCCCGCCATGATCCAGCGGGGGAAGGGTTATTAACCAGACCCCAGGGGTTTCGAAAACCCCTGGGGTCTTCGATTGACGCTCCCCTCCGCCCATGCTACAATCCCATGAGCGCAAGGTACTGGCCTGATTCCTGCACCCCGCAAAACAGCCCATGGATTTTTCCTCCGAGCCTGTTCCCAACCCCCGCCCCCCTCGACCACGCCGCAAGCGCGGTTGGAGCCTCCGGCTGACACCCGGTGGTGTATTTCTGCTGCTGGCGATTGATATCGTGATCTTGAGCCTGTTGACGTTGGGGTTATTCGGTGTGAGCGGCTGGACCTTAGGAGGGTTGAAAATCCCACAGTTGACCATGGCCCCCTTGCTGCCGAGCACACCAACCCCCTCGCTCGACTCCCCGCCTCGGCCATCCGCCACGCCGCAGCCATCTGCTACCGAACTTGTGGCCGAGGCGAGCCTCACGATCACCCCGACCCCGCGCCCGACCATCCCGCCTGCGCCGCTGGCGACCGTCTCCATCAAACCCGGCATCGTCATCCTGGCGCTGACTGAGGGTGATCAAACCCATCTCTTTGCCTATCAGCCGCAATCTATGTCGCTCTCGAGGCTGACCATCGGCCCGTGGGACGACATCACCCCCGCCATCAGCCCGGATGGGCAGCGGCTGGCTTTTGCCTCGAATCGCAGCGGCTATTGGGACTTGTACCTGCTCGACCTGCCCACCGGCATTGTCACCCGCCTGACCGACAGCCTGGAATACGACGCGGCGCCTTCCTGGTCGCCGGATGGGCTGTGGGTGGTGCATGAAACCTACCTCGACGACAACCTCGAATTGATGATCCGCCCGGCGGCGGGCGACCAGCCGCCCACTCGCCTGACCGAAGACCCGGCCGCCGACCATTCTCCCGCCTGGGCGCCCGGTGGGAGAAAGATCGTTTTCGTCTCCAATCGCAGCGGGGAAAACGACATCTGGATTGCCGATCTCGACCAGACGCCCGACAAGCGTTTTACCAATCTCAGCCGCACAGGCAACGCCAAAGAATTTCATCCGGCGTGGTCGCCGGACGGCAATTCGATAGCCTGGGCGTCGGTCGAAGGCGGTTTCCATAATCTGCACGTGTGGGATAGCCGAGACCAGCAGGCGCAGCCACGCAACGCAGGCAGCGGGGATTGGCCGGTGTGGAGCAGCGATGGGTCGCAACTGCTGACCACGCTGCTGGCCCCCAATAGCACCTATCTCACGGCTTACCCGCTCGATACACCCGGTCTGACGCTGCCGCCGATGGCGCTGCCTGGCCCGGTCGATGGTCTGGTATGGGGAGATGTGGCGCTGCCCTGGCCGCTGCCATATCCCTATAAAGAAGCTGCCATACAGACCCCCGACCCGCTCTGGCTGCCGAAGATCACGCCTGCGCCCGATGTGCCGGGTGGGCGGGCGCTCGTTGTTGCGCTGGAGGATGTGGAAGCGCCCCATGCGCTGATGCACGATATCGTCAACGAATCATTCCTGGCGCTGCGTGACGAAATTGCGCCTGAAATTGGATGGGATTTTCTGGCAACCCTGGAGAATGCTTTTGTCCCATTGACTTCCTCGCTTGGCCCCGGAATGGTCGAGGACTGGCTGTACACCGGGCGCGCCTTTGCCTTCAACACCCTGCCGCTGAATGCCGGCTGGGTGGTGGTGGTACGGGAGGATTTTGGGGCCGACACCTTCTGGCGCGTTTTCCTGCGGGCGCGTTTTCAGGACGGCTCGACGGGCGAGCCGCTGCGCGATGCGCCGTGGGATTTCAGCGCTCGCTTTACCGGCGATCCGGTGGCTTACGAGCACGGCGGCGTGGAAGCGGCCGCGATCCCGCCCGGATATTGGGTAGATTTCACCCGGCTGGCGGCGGCTTATCAATGGGAGCGCCTGCCTGCCCTGGGGACGTGGCGGGCGTCGTACCCGGCGGCGCGTTTCAACGAGTTTGCTTTCACCAACGGGCTGGATTGGCGCTCGGCCATGCTGGAGCTTTACCCGCCCGAAGTGCTGATAACGCCTACACGGGTTGTCCCGCCCACCCGCACGCTCACCCCCACGCCGCGCTGGTACGAGACCCCCACGCCCACGCTGACCCCCACCTCCCGCCCGACTCTGACGCCCATCAGCCCGACGCCCACCGATACGCCCTTGCCGCCCGAACCCTCGACGCCCACGCCGACGCCGACCATCACCCGCACGCCCTCGCCAACGCGCGCACCGACACGCACGCGCAGCCCAACGCCCACGCGCCCCAGCCCGACGCCCTCATCCACGAATCCCCCGACCGGAGCGGCCCCATGAGCGGCGTTCGTTCGGGCTACAGCCGGTTCTTTGGGGGGCTGTTGGCCGGTATCCTGATGGTTCAATTCACGGCTTGCACATCTACCGGCGACCGCCAGCCGACGGCTACCGGAATGGAAACGCCAGCCTATGCCGAGACTCTCATGGCGCCCATCCCGACCACCGGGTTCGCCACGCCTTTGCTCCCAGAGAGCACGCCTTCCGGCGCAGAAGCAACCCAATCCTCCGACCCCCTTGCGGGCCAGATTCCCTCCCCGGCGCCCGATCCGCTGCGTTTTGTGTTCCCGTCGCCGGGACCGGCGCCGGTTTCTGCCTGGCGTCCGCCGCTTTACGCCATTCCGTGGGCGCCCACACCCTTCGATCATTTTTTCTTCTCCCGGCCTATCGCTGCGGACGAGGTCAACTGGCCGCTGGCGGATTATCGCTACGGCGGCATATTCTTCGAAAACGTGATTCACACAGGGGTGGATATTCCGGTGCTGAATGGGACGCCCGTGCTGGCCGCAGGGGCGGGGCGCATTGTGTGGGCGGGATACGGCATCTACCGGGGGGGCAACGATCCAACCGATCCCTACGGGCTGGCGGTGGTCATCCGCCACGATTTTGGCTACGAGGGGCAGACGTTATTCACCCTGTACGGCCACCTCGATGAGATTGATGTGGCCGATGGGCAGCATGTGGAAGCCGGCGACCCGCTGGGATTGTCCGGCGAAACCGGGCGGGTGACCGGCCCGCACTTGCACTTCGAGATCCGCCTGGGGGAGAACAATTATTTTATGTCCCGTAACCCAGAGCTTTGGCTGGCGCCGCCGGTAGGGTGGGGGATCCTGGCGGCGCGGGTGATGGATACCTCGGGATATTTGCTGGATGAGCCGCAGTTGTTCATCGTTACCTCACGCGCCACACGCCAGAACTGGACGGCGCGCACCTACGGATTTGGCGGGGTCAACAGCGACCCATACTACCGGGAAAACCTGGTGATTGGCGATCTGCCGGCCGGGCTGTACGACATCCGCACGGCCTATGGGGGGCAAAGCTACGAGATCGAGATGGAAATTCGCCCCGGCGTGGTGAATTACTTTACTTTCAAGGGGTTCAACGGTTTCACGGTGGAACCGCCGCCCCTGCCGGGCGAGGATTTCACCCCCGGCGCGATGGAAACCCCAAGCCCTTGACATATCGAACAGATGTGCTAAACTATATCCACATTCGCTCATTACAAATCAATTTGTTCGATGGAAAAAGATAATGTCATGAACGAATGGGAAGTTTTGGATCAATACCCTACCCAATTACAGGGATTTTGCCTAAAAAATAGAACAGGAGTAAATAGCAATGGCTAAAAAATCTCAACCCTCCGTCCCTCCTGCTAACGAGGTAGACGAATCAAAATCAATCGCCCTCGAGAAAGCCCTGGGCGACATTACCAAGCGATACGGCGACGGCGCTATCATGCGCCTGGGCGAGGCGCAGCACATGGTGGTCGAGGTTATCCCCACCGGGGCGCTGTCGCTCGACATTGCCCTGGGAGTAGGCGGTATTCCCCGCGGGCGTATCACCGAAATCTATGGGCCTGAGTCGTCTGGCAAGACTACTATCTGCCAACACATTGTGGCCGAAGTGCAAAAGCTGGGCGGCACCGCGGCCTACGTGGATATGGAGCACGCCCTCGATCCCGTGTACGCCGAGCGATGCGGCGTCAACGTGGACAACCTGCTCATTTCACAGCCGGACACCGGCGAGCAGGCCCTTGAAATAACGGAGACGCTGGTGCGCTCCGGCGCGATTGACATTGTCGTCATCGATTCGGTGGCTGCGCTGGTGCCACGCGCCGAAATCGAAGGCGATATGGGCGACGCGCAGATGGGTTCCATGGCGCGGCTGATGTCGCAGGCGCTGCGCAAGCTTTCCGGTGCGATCAACCAGACCAAGACGGCGGTGGTTTTCACCAACCAGTTGCGCATGAAGATCGGCGTGATGTTCGGCAACCCGGAGACGACCACCGGCGGCAACGCCCTCAAGTTCTACGCCTCCGTGCGGCTGGACGTGCGCCGCATCCAGTCTATCAAGCTGGGCCAGGATGTCATCGGCAACCGCACGCGGGTGCGCGTGGTGAAGAACAAGGTCGCCCCGCCCTTCCGCACGGCCGAATTCGACATCATGTACAACGAAGGCATCTCCAAAGCCGGCGACCTGCTCGACCTGGCGACCGGGCTGGAAATCATCACCAAACGCGGCTCGTTCTTCTCGTATGGCGACCTGCGCATCGGGCAGGGCCGCGAGAACGCGAAAGATTACCTGCGCAACAACCCGATCCTGTCTGCCGAGATCGAAGCTGCGGTGCGCGACCAGGCGATGAGCGGCGATGTACCCATTCCGCTGGTCAGCGGCGGCGATGATGGCGGCGATGGCGGTGGGTTGGGTGAGGACGAATCGTAAAACGTAATTCGTAAAACGTAAGGGAAGCCCGGAGAAACGTATGCTTCGTCAAAGTTACGCTTTACGTTTTACGTTTTACTCTTTACGATTGATATTCTGCGCATTTGTACTGATCAACATACTAACGGCCTGCAAGCCCGCTGACAATGGCTTGCAGGCCGCGCCATTTCTGCCGCCCACGGCGGCGCTGCTCCCAGTGGAGACCCCATCCCCGGCGGCAGCCGCCGAGACGGAGATTTCCCGCCCGACAGTGGTTCCTGCATGCAGCGCGGGGCTGACTTATCTCGACGATCTCACTATTCCCGATGGGACGCTTGTTTCTGCCGGGGAAACCTTGGACAAACGTTGGCAGGTTCGCAACAGCGGCACATGCAATTGGGATGAGCGCTATCGGCTGAAATTGATCGCCGGGACAGCCATGGGCGCGCCGGAAGAACATGCGCTCTACCCGGCCCGCAGCGGGGTCGAGACAACCATTCGGATCGTGTTCACTGCACCTGCCGAAGCGGGCACCTACCGCAGCGCCTGGCAGGCATACGACCCCGCTGGGCTGCCTTTTGGGGATGCGGTTTTCATCGAGGTAGTCGTGCCTTGAGCCGCAGATACTGAAATCCGGTTGTTATTCACATCAACCTGCAATCGCTGAAGGGTTGTGGCTGGCAAATTGCCGCCCACAACCCTTTCGATTTTACAGATTTGTATGCCCCTTGCCCGACTATCCGTTATTTGATATAGTTGTTCCGAGGGTCATACAAACTACGATGCATTTCAACCTGTATAGTTTATCGCTTATTATCGCGGGATTAGCGTCGGGAATTATTACATGGTTTTCCTGGCGACGGCGATCCGCGCGTGGGGGAGTGGAACTGGCCATATTAATGGCTGCGGCCGCAGCATGGGCCTTGCCTGCTGCAATGGAAAGCGCTGCTGGCACCGTGGCAGCAAAACTATTCTGGACCGTTGTCTCATATCCTGGCAACCAGACTGCCCCCATTCTCTTTTTTGTGTTTGTTTTGCGATACACCCAGCAGGACAAATGGTTAACCCTAAAACGGGTCTTTCTTCTTCTGCTGCTGCCAGCTTTGTCCGTTATCATGGCAGCCACCAATACCTGGCACCATCAGCTCTGGCCTTCGATCACCATCAATACCGAACTGGGTATCCGGGTTGCGGTTTATGAGCATGGCCCCTGGTTTTGGGTCGAAATTGCGTACAGCTACGCTTTCATGGTTTTAGGGGTATTGGCATTGGTGCGGGCGATATTTCGCTTCCCCAAGCTCTATTCGCTGCAAACTCGTTTGATTTTGTTCGCCTCGTTAGCGCCTTTTATCGGCAGTATCATCTATGCGTTTGACCCTTCGGCTGTCGCTGGGATGGATATCACTCCGATTGCATTTAGCGTTTCGGGGACACTGCTTGCCCTGGCGATATTCCGCTACCGTTTTCTCGATTTGACCCCTGTGGCGCGCGAACGCCTGGTGGAAATCCTGCGGGATGGTGTGATCGTTCTAGACTCGCAAAATCGCCTGGTTGACTGCAATCCGGTAGCCCAGCATATCTTTGGTTGGGATCATTCATCCCTGGGGGTTGACGCTCTTCAGCTTTGGCAAAACCAGCCATCTTTGCGCGATCTGACCAGTTCGGTTGACACTGTCTCCGTTGAAGTCGCTTTTAATCAGGATAATGGCTCACGAATTTACGAGTTCAACGTCTCACCCTTGCTCGACCGCAGTAATAAAATCACCGGACGGCTTTTCCTTGCTCACGATCTGACCGAGCGCAAGCAAACCGAGGAACAGCTTCGTCTTGCGCACCAACAATCTTTAGAGGCAAACCGCCTGAAAACGCAACTATTGGCCAACGTCAGCCATGATCTGCGCACACCGCTTGGAGCGATCATGGGGTTTGCCGATATGCTGTTGACGGGTGTCTATGGGCCGCTAAACACTAAGCAGAGCGATGCCACGATCGAAATCATTGACAGCTCTAACCAATTATTGACTGGACTTTCGCCAAAATTGATTGACTGAACCTTACCAATCGCATAAATACGAC
>DYIZ01000020.1:35001-56987 GCA_020723385.1 Candidatus Aquidulcis sp. | reverse complement strand
ACGCTCCGAATATCTATTTCTGTTCGGCTATCGGCCAGGGCATCGGCAGCCAGCCGGCCCCGTTGGGGCTTTCGCGCATCGAGAGCCTGTGGTTGGATCGGGCGCTGACCACGATCGGCTTCGTGCGGGCAGTGGCTGACACATTCCCCCGCCTCAATCCCAAGGAATTCTTCCGCCCAGGGCAGGTGGATCCTTGCGGCAACACCAACAACATCGCTTTTGGCCGCGACTATCACCATCCCCGGCTGCGTTTGCCCGGCGCGGGCGGCATCCCCGACGTGACCACCTTTCTCGATCATTGCTACCTCTACGTGCCTCGCCACTCACGGGTGACCTTCGTCCCCGTGCTGGATTTCCACTCGGGGATGGGCCATAACCCGGCGCGCACGCACGGCACTGGCCCCCATTACTTGATCTCAGACCTGGGACAGTTCGACTTCGCAAATGGCCGCTTGCGGTTGACGACACTCCATCCTGGTGTTACATTAGGGCAAATCCAGGCGAAGACTGGCTTCGAGCTGGAAGTCTCAACCGAGTTGGCCGAGACTCCGGCTCCCACCGCGGAGATGCTGCGCCTCCTGCGGGAGGAGATTGACCCGCTGGGCATCCGCCGTCTTGAATTCTTGAGTGGAGCACCGCGTCGAGAGCTGCTCCACGCGATTTTGGCTCGTGAAGCATGAAACGCCCAATTCTCACCCGTTGTCTTATCATTCTGCTGACCGCCGCGCTGATCTTGCCTCTCGGCGTCGGGCAGGCTTCGCCATCTCCACAGGCTTCGTCGCCCCAGGAGAGCGCCCAGGCCCTGCTGGAACGCCTGACCCCCGAAGAAAGAGTGGGGCAGCTCTTCCTGGTGACTTTCGAGGGCTTCGAGGCCGGCCCCAGCACCCAACCCGACCAGCTCAACACGAAGATTTACGATCTCATCGCCAACCGGCATATTGGCGGGGTGGTGCTGCTGGCGTCCAATGACAACTTCGTCGGGCCAGGCGTTCTCGGCGCAGATCAAACTCTGTCCACTGCCCAGCAGCTTATCAACACGATCCAGGAAGACGAGTACGGCGCTTCCCTGCAAGATCAGGCTGATCCTGTGACAGGCGATACATTTCGCCCGGCCTTCATTCCCCTATTCATCGCCACAATTCAGGAAGGGGATGGATACCAATACGATCAAATTCTCAACGGGCTGACCCCGCTCCCCAATCAAATGGCGATTGGGGCTACCTGGCAGCCCGATCTGGCACGCCAGGTCGGCGCCGTGCTCGGCGATGAGTTGTCAACCCTGGGATTCAACCTGCTCATTGGTCCCTCGCTCGATGTGCTCGAAGTGCCGCACACGCAAGGCGGCGACCTGGGCGTGCGCACCTTTGGGGGCGACCCGTTTTGGGTGGGCGAAATGGGCAAGGCCTTCATCACCGGCGTCCATAACGGAAGCGGGAATCGCATTGCCGTGATCGCCAAACACTTTCCGGGCTTTGGCGGCTCTGACCGCCTGCCGGAAGAAGAAGTGGCGACGGTGCGCAAGTCGCTCGAACAGCTCAAGCAGATCGAGCTGGCCCCCTTCTTCGCGGTGACTGGCAACGCCCCAACCGCGGAGTCCACGACCGATGGGCTGCTGGTCTCTCATATCCGCTACCAGGGGTTTCAAGGCAATATCCGCGACACAACCAAACCGGTCAGCTTCGACATCGAGGCCTTTACACAGTTGATCAGCCTGCCAACGTTTGCCTCGTGGCGAACGAACGGCGGCATCATGGTCAGCGACGATCTGGGTAGCGATGCGGTTCGGCGCTTCTACGATCCCACTGGGCAGAGATTCGAGAGCCGCCAGATTGCCAACAATGCATTTCTGGCAGGCAACGACCTGCTCTACCTGGGCAACTTTACCGCAAGCAACGATCCTGATTCATACACCAGCATCACGAAAACACTGGAACACTTCGCCAACAAATATAGAACGGATCAGGCATTCGCCGCACGGGTTGATGAATCAGTCTTACGCATTCTGACTTTGAAATTCAAGCTCTACAATGGCGAATTCAATCTCGACGTGATCCTCTCCAATGCAGACCTGAGCCGGTTGGGGCGCGCCAGCCAGGTGAGTTTCGACGTTGCCCGGCAGGCTGCCACCCTCATCAGCCCATCTCAGGCGGAACTGACCAATGTGCTGCCGGAGCCGCCCGGTCTCAATGACCGCATCGTTTTCATCAGCGATTCCCGGACAATTCTCCAATGCGGAGGGTGTTCACAGCAAATCGTCCTGGCTAATGATGCGCTACAAAATGCCATCATCCGCCTCTACAGCCCGCAAGCAGGCGGGCAAATCTTACCCAGCAATCTCAAATCATATTCGTTCAGAGAGCTGCAAGAAATGCTCGATGCTGGAACGGGCGTGCTGCAAATCGAGAACGAGCTGCGCAACGCTAACTGGATCGTGTTTGCCATGCTCGATGCCGACCCAAACATACTTGACTCGCAGGCGCTGCGCAATTTTCTCTCCGAGCGCCCGGATCTATATCAGCAAAAACGGCTGGTTGCCTTTGCTTTCAACGCGCCATATTTCCTGGACGCCACCGACATCTCCAAGCTGGATGCCTATTACGGCCTGTACAGCCGTCTCGACGAGTTTATTGAAGTCGCGGCGCGCCTGCTCTTTCAAGAGCTACGCCCAAACGGCTCACTGCCCGTCTCCGTAACGGGTGTGGGCTACGATTTGAACACCGCCACTTTCCCCGACCCGGCGCAAATCATCCAATTGACGCTCGATATGCCTGCACCAACCGGAACGCCGGAAGCCAGTCCCAGCCCGGAAGGCACACCCAACCCGCCCCCGTTCCGCATTGGCGATTCGATTCCCCTCCGCACCGGGATCATTCTCGATCACAACGGCCACGTCGTTCCCGATGGCACACCCGTGCGCTTCATCCTGACCTCCCCCGACAGCCCCATCACCCAGCAGGTGGAGGCGCAGACGGTTGGCGGCGTGGCCTGGGCGACTCTGCGAGTGGAGGCGTCTGGCACCATCATCATCCGGGCCGAAAGCGAGCCGGCAAAGTCATCGGATATTTTGACCTACATCATTCCGCCGGAAAATGTGACGATTACCATCCCGCCACCCACCCCCACTGAAACCAGTACCCCCACCGCCACGCCCACTCCAACGACAACCGTAACACCGGTTCCCCCCACTCCCACACCAACGCTAACTCCCACCCCCACCGTGGTCAAAGCAGAATTCAGCGATTGGTCGGCGGCGCTCCTGGCAGCCCTGGTCATCTCGGCGCTCAACCTGGGTTTGTCGCGTCTCATCCGGCAGTTCCGCTGGGGAGTGCGCGGCAGCCTGATGGCAATCATCGGCGGGCTGCTGGCTTATTCGTATCTGGCGTTCGATCTGCCAGGCAGCCAAAATCTGCTCGAAGATGCCGGGTGGTGGGGAACGATCCTGCTCGCCCTGGGGGGCGCGGCGTTGGGTGTGGGGATTGTCTGGGCCTGGCGAGGCATTCAGTTTGCGCTGAAAGCGCGCTGACCCCCAAAAGTAAAGATACTATTCGTAAAAGCCTATCTCACCAACGTAACGATCAGGCTGAAGATCGCCAGCCCGAGCGACACCCACAGCAGGGTCTGCTCGAATGGCGAAGACAGGATATTCCTCAAGGTCGCTCGTTCAACCGATGAACCAGATCCCGTGCGATTGGAGCGCAATGGCGGGTTCCAGTTGCCAAGCAGCGCCTGCCGGAAGGCATCTACAGTCTGCGGGCGGTCATCGGGATGCAGGTTCATCGCCCACAGGATGGCGCGCTCTGTGCGCGGGCTGAGATTGGGATTCAGCTCACGGGGGGAGCGCAAGCTCTCGGGATGCAGGAATCGCTCGCGGGCCTCGCCCGGCGGGGTGTTGGTCATCAAATGGTACAACGTGCTCCCAAAGGCGTAAATGTCACTGCGGGCATCGGTGTGCCCAGATTCGCCCCCATATTGTTCGAGCGGCGTGTAGAGCGCCGTGCCGCGCCCTTGCAGGATAGTGATTGTCATCTCATCGGAAGCCAGGATCTTTACCAGCCCAAAATCCACCAGCTTCACCAGCCCGCTGGGAGTCAGCTTGATGTTGCCAGGTTTGATGTCCCGGTGGAGAATAGGCGGTTTCTGGCTGTGGAGATAGCTGAGCGCATCGGCTAACTGGCTGGCCCAGCTAAGCACTTCCTGCTCTTCGAGGAAGGCGTTACTCTGGCGGGCATCCAGCATCAGTGTACGCAGATCTTTTCCAGGGACGAAGTCCATCACCAGATAATCACGCCCACCCATCGAGAAGAAGTCCGATACTTTCGGCAGATTAGGATGATCGAGGCGCGCCAAAACTGTGGCTTCGCGCAAGAATTGGTCGCGTGCCTGTTGGAGCATATCGGTAGGCATCGAACGATCGTGCTCGACCTCTTTAAGCGCACATTGGCGTCCCTCGAGGCGCAGATCGTCTGCCAGATAGATGCTCCCCATCCCCCCTTGGCCAATGATTCGCCGGATTTTGTAGCGACTTCTCAGGACTTCTCCGGCCTTGAGCGGTGTGGGCATTTAGCTTTCTCCAGAAGCTCGATTGTGGCGTTAATCGGGTTTCTGATCTGACAAGTTTGTGATATTATAACCGGAGGAGGACAAAAATGGCGCAGCACAGCGACGATCTGCCAACACTCATCGCCCAAACCGGTCCATTGAACGGTCAGCGATTTACAATTGAATCATCCCTGATGGTCGGACGGGAAAGCACATGCGACATTGTGGTTCCCAACCGGCAAGTATCGCGTTACCACGCGCGTTTTACCGCCAGCCCATCTGGCGTCGTGTTGGAAGACTTGGGAAGCAAGAACGGCACCCACTGCAATGGCGAGCCGGTCTTGGGTGGTATTACGCTGCAAGATGGGGATGTCATCCAGATCGCGCTGGCGCAGCAGTTCGTCTTCCTCAGCTCAGAAGCGACGATGCCATTGGAATCAACCGAGGCTGAATTTTTGCCGCCGCAGCCGCGACGCCTGCGGCTGGAGAAGCGCTCCCGGCGGGTGTGGGTATTAGATCAAGAATTGGTCCCCCCATTATCGGTTTCACAATTTGCCTTGTTGGAGTTGCTCTTCGACCGGCAAGGACGGGTGGTCAACCGCAAAGATTTGATCACCACCGTTTGGGGCGACGAGGACGCGGTGGATGTTTCGGAGCAGGCGCTGGATGCTTTGGTGCGCCGCTTGCGTGACCGCATGGCCGCGATAGACCCCATGCACACGTACATCGTTACGGTGCGCGGGCACGGTCTTCGCTTGGATAATCCAGAGATCAGTGATCAGTGATCAGTGATCAGTGATCAGTGATCAGTTGTCAGTTATCAGTAACCTGCCCACACTGATGACCGTTTACTGATCACTGATCACTGTTTACCGATCACTATTTCATCCCCGCTTCCATCGAGCGGCGAACTGCCAGGCGGTACAACATATCGAAACGGGTTTTCAGCTCGGGATCGCCGCTGTTTTGCACCTGGGAGAACAAGGCAGTCAGTGTATCCATGAACTCGGGGGTTAATTCATCCCGGTTGGCATCCAATGCGGCGTTCATCGAAGCCTCATCGGGATTATCCAACAATTCCTCGATCAGGGCGACTTCCGGCGGGGGAGCGCTAGCCTGCTGTAAAACCTGGGCAACCCGCTGTAATTTACCAATCCGCTCCATATCCGCTTTCGTGCGTGATACTTCCATCTCTGCGTTGAGCGCCTGAATAAAGTAATCATCCATTGCGGGCAAAGCCTGCATGGTAGCTTGCTCGATGTCCGTTTCTTTCAATAAAGCTTCGAGCAACTGCCGCGCCTGCATGGCATGAGCCTCTGCCTGTTGATCAACGGCCCGCGTCAATTCGAGCAGTCGCTCCCGCAGTAAACCCAGGCGGGTACGCTCATCCCCTTTGGCCTTGTCAATTTTTTCGGTCAGCATCTGGAAGAAACTGTAATCCATCCCAGGGCGCGCCAGGCTGACATAGACACTTACCCGCTGCTCGTTGGGGGCATTGATCACCAGCTCGAGCAGTTTTTCACGCGTCAACCCATCGCCGGCGTCACGCAGCGTTTTGACCGCTTCTTCAAGCTCGCGCGTCTGCGCTTCGAGCTGGCGGCCAAAAGTGGTGATCGGCATCAGCTTTTTCTGCAAATCGGCCAGCCGGCGAGCGCCCTGTTGATCACCGCTGGAGGCCGCGGCCTGCGCCAGCCGGCTCAGGAGTGTGTAGAAATCGGCGTCAATGATGGCATCATCCTGTTTGGCAATCTCAGCCAAAACATCGTCGCTGGTCACGCCCATCATCCGTTGCAGTAAAACCATGCGCTTCTGCTGCGCCTGGATCATTTCTTTGGTAATTCCTTCAGATTCGAGCACGCGCTCCACCAATCCTTGCAGGGTAAGCATGGTCTGCGGGCGGAAAAGATAGGCTTTTCGCTGCTCCGGCTTTAAATTGTTGACGGTTTTGGTGATGAGCGGGCCGATGATCTTTTCCTGTTCCTGCATGGGCAGGCCCAACTCCGGCGGAACGAAAGTGAGCAGCAGTTCCTTTTGAGAGTCGTGATAAACGAGCGGGGTTGCCGCCGTCCCCTGGTAGCCACAGCTTGGGCACTGAATCATATTGAATGAGCCAGATAGAAATCGCTGCCGGGCCGAGGGATCTTGATTGACATCGAAAAGTTGTTCGATGTCGGCAACTACCGGCTGGCGGCAATTGGGACAACTGATACGGGTTTTTGGCATTTGGAACTCCGATATTGTAGGATTATGGAACAAAGTGCTGTAAAGCGTAAAACGTAATCCGTAAAGGGCACCTTACGTTTTACGAATTACGTTTTACTGACAGACTCTTTGGCAAAGAAAAACAGATTCTAGCACCTTCTCCGGGTTTTGGGTCAATCCAAATTCTCCCGCCGTGGGCTTCGATGACCGCCCGAGCAAGGAATAATCCTAGCCCGGCCCCTTTGGTTGTGCGAGTAGCATCGGCCGCGCGGTAGAACCGGTCGAAAACGTAAGGTAAATCATCGGGGGCGATGCCGGGGCCTTGATCGCTGACACAGACAATGACCTGATCAGGGCGCACCTGGCCGGTAATGTGAATTTCGCCGCCATTCGGCGAATATTTAATGGCATTCGACAGCAAGTTCGAGAAGACTTGTTCGAGACGATCTTCATCGCCCTGGATAGATGGAAAACCGGGTGGAAAATCCACGATCAAGGTGTGCTGGTTGGTTTGGGTGCGGAAGCGGGCTGCAAGCCGTTCAGCCAAGGCAGATAACTCCATATCGCCGATGTTGATCTTGAGCGCGCCAGCCTGCAGGCGGGAGGCGTCGAGCAGGTTTTCGATCATCTCCGTCAGCCGGTCGGCCTCCTCCTCGATAACCGCCAGCGAATCCTCGACGATAGTACGATCCCAATCGGCGTCGTCGCGGCGCAGTGTGCCAACATAACCCTTGATGAGCGCTACCGGGGTTTTTAGCTCGTGGCTGATAACGGAAATGAACGTGCGCTTGATCTCTTCTGCCTCGCGGAAGCGGGTGATATCGCGCACCGTCGCAATCACGTTGAGCAGCCTTCCATCCGGCGAAAGCAACGGCGCATAAGTGATGCCCACCGGCAGGGGTAAAATGCCGTTACGGGTCAGGTCGCCCTCGACGTAGAGCGTGGCGTAGGTGGTGAGCGGCCAGCCGCCCGCCTCGGCCTGTTCGAGAGTCAGACCTTCGGGAGGATGCGCCCAACGGATCACGTCGCTGTGCGTCTCCCCAATGAGACGATTCAAGGGCAGGCCCAACATACGTCCCAGGGCGGGGTTGCCGTGCTCGACGGTGTGCCCCGGTGAAAGAATGAGGATGCCATCTGCCGCGGAATCGAGCAGCGCGTCCATGCGCTGCTTTTCACGCGTCACCTGCGTATAAAGCTGCGCATTGCTGACGGCGATGGCCGCCTGATCGGCAAAACTTTGCAGCAGAGCGCGGTCATTTGATGAGAAAATACCAGGATAACTGCGAAAAATGAAGATAACACCGATAACCCGCTGCCGGGCAATAAGCGGCAAACCGACGCCGGTCAGCAGCCCCAGGCTGACCGAGCGGGTGAGATTTTGTAACAGGCGGTTTATTTCTGGAAGCTCGAAGCGCGCCGGATCTTCATGATCCGGCACTGCGGCCAGAAGAGGATCGAGATAACGCAACAAAGCAGGGGGGATACCGTGATACGAAGCCACAGCCCACCCCCCCTGCTCTGCCCGCAAAGCGATCAATCCAGCTTGTCCGGCCAGCATCTCGACCGTGATGTCGAGGATACGCGCCAGCAACTTGTCTTGATCCAACTCTTGTGTGATGGCGCGGGTGATCTCGAGCAAGTAATCCCGCTGTCGAACGCGAAAATCAGGAAGCATGTACAATGTCAGCTTTCAGCAGTCAGCTTTCAGCAATTAACTCGATGCCTATCCCCGGAGTGCGGACTTTAGTCCGCCAAACCGGCAGACTGAAGTCTGCACTCCGATGATTCGGACAGGGTTTATCCCACTATCCCCGGAGTGCGGGCTTCAGCCTGCAAAACAGGCAGGCTAAAACCTGCACTCCGATAATTCGAATAGGAATTTACGGCGAATAGTCAGCAACAGGCTTGACGCCCTTCTCAGCTAAGGCAATGGCTTCTTCGAATACTTTGAAGCCATCGTCAATTTCCGATTTCGATACACTGAGCGGCGGGGAGACGCGAATGGTGCTTTTGCCGCAGCCCAGGGTGAGCAGCCCGCGCTCGAAGGCCAGATCCACCACCGTGTCACGGAAATCGTGGGCCGGCTCTTTCGACTGGCGGTCCATAACGAATTCCACGCCGATCATCAGGCCAATGCCACGCACCTGGCCCACTGAGGGATGGCGAACGGCAATCTCGTTCAGGGCATCAATGGCATATTGGCCGACATCGGCGGCATTTTGCATATATTGATTCTTGATGAGATCAATCGTTTCCAACGCGGCGGCGCAGGCGATTGGGTTGCCGCCATAGGTGTTACCGTGAGACCCGATCGGCCAGGTGGCAACGCTCTTGCGGGCGATGATCGCTCCCAGAGGGATACCGGAAGCGACCCCTTTGCCCACGCAAACAATGTCCGGCTCGACGCCGAAGTTTTGAATGGCCCACCATTTGCCGGTGCGGCCCATACCCGACTGGACTTCATCGGCAATCAACAAAATATCATATTTGTCGCACAGCTTGCGCAGGGCAGGGAAGAAACCTGGCGGCGGGACAATGTAGCCGCCCTCACCCTGGATCGGTTCGATCATGATGCCGGCGACTTCCTGGTGAGGCAAAATCTGGCCCAAGACCTGGTTTTCGATGTAGCGGACGACCGTTTCGCCGTAATCTTCGCCGGGGCGGGAGGCCAATATCGGGCGGTAGGGGTTGGGGAACGGGACGTGAACCACACCGTTCATCAGCGGGAAGAATCCCTCGTGGTAGAGCGGCTTGCTGGCCGTGAAAGTCAGCGAGCCGAGCGTGCGCCCGTGAAATGCGCCCAAGAAGCCAATGAACTGGCTGGCCCCGGTGTGATAGCGCGACAATTTGATGGCCGCCTCGACGCTCTCCGTACCGGAATTGGTCATGAACGAGACCGCATCTTCTTTGAATGGGGCAATCAAATCAAGCTGTTCACCCAATGCGACCCAGCTCTCGTGGTAAAAATCGGCTGAGATATGAATGAATTTTTCAGCCTGGTTTTGAATGGCTTTGACGACCTGGGGGTGGGTATGGCCGGTGGAGGTGACGGCGATACCGGCGGCAAAATCGAGGAAACTGTTGCCGTCTACGTCCCATACTTCGGTGCCTTTGCCGTGATCCATGACAAAGGGATAACCACGCGCATACGACGGCGAAATAACGGCCCTATCGCGCTCGATGAGGGCCTTGGCCTTAGGGCCTGGTAAATTCAGGATTTCCATACGCTCCTCTCCTGTGAGAATCCTGCGGGGCGATAGTCAGACCTGACAGGTTTCGGAGAGCGCCCTCCCCATTTGGAGGGGGCATTTCCGGTCAGAATGGTCTGGCAAGCGGCAAAATTGTCACAAAACGGTGCTCTTGGAAACCTGTCAGGTTTTTTGGGATGAATTTGGGTCCGGCCAGGGGTTCCCGCAGGTGGGTGATTGAATCAATTGCCGGATAGAGGAATTATATCATGGGGTTTAAGCCGTCAGCGGTCAGCCGTCAGCGGTCGGCGGCGAAATGGTATAATCTTCCCCCGTGACACCTCCCCCTTTCTCGTTCGATCTCCTTGCCCGGCAGGGACGCGCCCGCGCCGGGGTTTTTCACACCCCCCACGGCGACCTCCCCACCCCGGTCTTCGCCCCAGTGGGTACGCAAGCCACCGTCAAAGCCGTCACCCCCGCTCAATTGCACGAGATCGGCGCGTCGCTGGTGCTGTCAAACACCTATCATCTCTATCTGCGCCCCGGCGATGCGCTGGTGGCCGAGATGGGCGGACTGCACACCTTTATGAACTGGCCCAACCCCATCCTCACCGATTCCGGCGGGTTCCAGGTTTTCTCGCTCTCCGATACGCGCAAGATTGATGAGGACGGCGTGACCTTCAAAAGCCACGTGGACGGCTCGATGCACCGCTTCACGCCCGAAAAATCCATCGCCGTGCAAGAGAATTTGGGCGCCGACATCATCATGGCCTTTGACGAGTGCGCTCCGCCGCACGATCTTGCCTACAGCCAACGAGCGATGGAACGCACCCACGCCTGGCTGGAACGCTGCCAGCGGGCGAAGACGCGCCCCGACCAGGCGTTGTTTGGTATCGTGCAGGGAGGTGTTTTCCCTGATTTGCGCCAACGCTCGGCGGAATTTGTCGCCTCGATGGGATTGCCCGGCTGCGCCATCGGCGGGCTGTCGGTGGGTGAGACGAAAGATGAGATGCACCGTGTGCTGGAAACGGTGGATCCCCTGCTCCCCGAGGATAAACCGCGCTACCTGATGGGCGTCGGCACGCCCGA
The DNA here is from genome assembly GCA_020723385.1 of Candidatus Aquidulcis sp. Taxonomy (GTDB): domain Bacteria; phylum Chloroflexota; class Anaerolineae; order Anaerolineales; family UBA4823; genus DYIZ01. Next base: position 45,969 of record DYIZ01000020.1, on the reverse strand, counting down.
TGATTTGATCAACGGCGTCCTGCGGGGGGTGGACATCTTCGATTGCGTGCTCCCCACCCGGCTGGCGCGGCACAACGCCGCCCTCACCCGCACCGGGCGGCTGAATCTGGTCAACGCTGGCTACGCGCAGGATTCCAGCCCAATTGATCCCGCCTGCGGCTGCTACACCTGCCAGCATTACAGCCGCGCCTACCTGCGCCACCTCATCATCGCCAAAGAGATGCTGGCTGCCACCCTGCTCTCGATTCACAACCTGTACACGCTTATCCAACTGGCGCGCGAAATCCGGCAGGCGATCATTGACGATAAGTTCAACGGTTTTGCCGAAGAATTTCTCGCAAGCCTGACACCTGCCAGCCGCGAGCAAATCGGCGGCGCCTGACAATCACCTTCAACCTTCAACTTTCAACCTGAACCCAAAATGACCCTCCTCCAAGCCCTCCTGCTCGGCATCATTCAAGGATTGACCGAATTCCTGCCTGTTTCCAGCACCGCACACCTGCTCATCGCCCAGAAGCTGCTCGGCGTCGAGGCGGGCGACATCTCGTTTGCCTTCACCATTCTCGTGCAGTTGGGCACGCTGCTGGCGCTGATCATCTATTTCTGGCGCGACCTGTGGGGCATCGTCCGCGCTGTGCTGATTGGCTTGTGGCAGCGCAAACCTTTCGCTGATGCCCAGGCGCGGCTGGGCTGGTATCTCGTCATCGGAACGATCCCGGCGGTCGTTGTGGGGCTGATCTTCAAGCCTCTCGTCGAGCGGTTGTTCACCAATTTCACGCTGGAAGCGGTCATCCGACTGATCATGACCGTCATTTTGCTTCTCGTGGCAGAATGGCTGGCAAAACGCAATCGAAAGCTTGATACGATTGGCTGGAAAGACGCGCTGTGGGTAGGCTGCGCCCAGGCGTTATCCGTGTTCCCCGGCGCGTCACGCTCCGGCGCGACCATCGCCGGCGGGATGACGCGCGGCTTCGACCGCTCCTCGGCGGCGCGCTTCGCTTTCCTGCTGTCGGTTCCGGTGATGCTGGGGGCAGGCGGCTACGAGACGTTCGATCTGCTGACTAGCGGGCACTTATCGGCCGCGGTGTGGCTGCCGGTGCTGGTGGGCTTGATCGCCGCGGCCATCGTCGGATTTTTCGCGATCCACTGGCTGTTGAAGTTCCTGGCGCAGCGCCCGCTGACAGTGTTTGCGGTTTATTGCGGCGTGTTGGCGGTTCTGACACTGGTGGTGGGAGTGATACTCTAACGACTATGAAGCGCGTTTTCATCACGAATGGCACAAATATACGAATATCGCGAATATTTTTTATAGTAAATTCGTGTTATTCGTCCATTCGTGGTATTCGTGATCGAAATGATCGTGCTGTCAGTATTCCCCTATTCATCATTATGCTGATCGTCCTTGCGGCTTGCTCCGGCCCACAGTCTGCCACGCCGCCGCCCACGCCGCAAGTTGTCACGGTCGCGGTAACCCCGGCGATGCGCCCGCTCACCGTTGCGCTGCGTGACTGCGCCGCACAGCATCCAGAGATCGGCCTGGTGCTCGATGAGATGCCTGCCGCGGCGCTTGATGGGAATGCGGTTGACCTGGCGTTCCGGCTGGGGCTGCCGGAAGACACGAAAGCCTATTCTGCGCAGATTGGATGGGAAACGATCGTTGTCGTTGTCAATGCAGATAATCCACTCTCGGCGCTGATCCCTGATGAGTTGACGGCTCTTTTCACCGGGGAAACCTCGCATTGGGCGGGGAGCGGCGATCCCGTGCAGGTGTGGGCGTATCCCGAGGGGGACGAAATCCGCCTGCTCTTCGACTCAGTAGTGCTTGCTGAAAACCGACTGACATCCTTCGCTCTACTTTCCCCCGACCCGCAGGCCATGCTCGAAGCTGTGGCTGCAGATCCCGCGGCGGTTGGTTATCTCCCGCAGGGCTGGCTCTCCCAGGCGGCCACGCCCGCCCCGGCGGGGGTGAAGCTCATCCGGCTGGAATCAAAACTGGCGGAGAGTCTCCGCCAGCCGGTGTTGAGTCTGTCATTCCGCGAGCCAGAGGGCGCGGCGCGGGCGCTGCTGGTGTGTATTCAGGATTCCTGGCCGCAGCCCTGATCGTCTTCGTTGAACAAACACACCTGGTTTCGACCGCGATTCTTGGCGCAGTAGAGCGCCTCATCGGCCTGTCGTATGAGCAGATCGAAGGAGGGATCATAGTCGGAACAAAATGTCGCCACGCCGAAGCTGGCCTGGAGCTGGATTTGCCCGCCATCAGCCAGCGGGAGCTGGGCAGTAGAAATGCCCTGGCGCAATCGTTCGGCGATCTGTCCAGCTTCTTTCATGTCGGCGCCGGGCAGCACCAATAAGAATTCCTCCCCTCCCCACCGTCCCGCCCAATCGTAACCGCGAATGCCTTTGTTCAAGAGGTTCGATACCAGGCACAAGGCCTGATCGCCTATCAAATGCCCATAAGCATCGTTGACGGTTTTGAAGTGATCCACGTCAATCATCACCAGGCTGACCGGCTTGCCATCGCGCCCGCCGCGTAACAACTCGGTGGTGGCGCACTCGCAAATGGCGCGGCGGTTGAGCATCCCGGTCAAGCCATCGTGAGTGGACAATACCTGCTCACGTTCCAGAGCTTCGCGCAGGCGGGTTTCGAGGTTGAGAATGCGCTCACCGATGGACACCCGCGCCCGCAACTCGCCCAGGTCGAATGGCTTCGTCAGGTAGTCATCTGCGCCTGCTTCGAGGCCGTCCACAACATCATCCCTGGCGTTGCGAGCTGTGAGCAGGATAATGTAGGTGTAAGATGGAAAATTGGCGTCACGGATGCGCTGAATCAGCTCGGGGCCATCCATGGCTGGCATCATCCAATCGGTGATGACGAACTGAAAAGGTTCTTGCTGCATCATTTCCCAGGCCGTGTGGCCGTCGGGAGCATCCACCACTTGATGGCCTTTGGTGACGAGAATGGTGGTCAATAATCGCCGGTAAGTGGCATCATCGTCAACGATCAGAACTTTCATAGGTTACTCGTTTTAAGCAAAAGGTGGCCGTTTGACTCGCGGGTATTCCTGGGAAGAGTGCCATACAAATACCAGTAAAGCCCAGGGGGAAAGCCTGGTTCTAAATCCGGTTCCCAGGTAAATTTGCCTGGGGTGAGCAATGATTTCAGCAGGTCATCCAGGCCGGTTAGCAATTCTCGTTGAGCGGGTGGCAACGGAGCGATTTCAGGCTCTAACAGTTGTAACATCACTCGATGGCGCACTTCGTAAGCATAGCGATCGAAGTTAGCATCCTGCTCCTGGCGGTAATCATCGAGAAAACTGCGCCAAAGGCCAAGTCGGGAGGCATATCCCTGAGTGGCTTTACGCTCCCAGGCGGCTCGCCATTTCGACCGCACAGTTTCGATTTGTTCCAGCGTTTGGTTAAGTTGGACTTGTTCCTCGGGGGGTATATCCTGCTTTCGAGCTATCAGCCTGCGATGGACCAACAGTAAACTTTCGATGGAAAGCGGCGGATAAGGCAGTTCCCCCGGAGGTGGGTTGATCCCAATCGGCCAAAACTGCATTTGAGAAAGCAGGTATGCTTCGAGGCCTTCGGCCCCTGCCCCCAGGTAGCTCAGGTCAGATCGAACAGAAGACACCGACAGCCCTCTTCAAAGGCGAGTTTGGTCGAGCACTTCCTGTACCGTTTTCAGCAATTTATCGGGCGTGGTCGGCTTGACCAGGTATTTGGCGGCCCCAAGCTCACTGGCCTTGACCATGTCGTCTACCATGCACTTGGCTGACAGGAAGATGACCGGCGGCATCGGGTAGAGAATCACCTCAAGTGAGCGATAAACATCAAACCCTGACTTTTCGGGCATCATAATGTCCAAAATGATCAGGTCAACGTTTTGTTTTTGTTGGCTGAGTATTTTCAAGCGATCGGTGATTTCATCCCAGCGTGTCGCGGTGGTGACGCTATAGCCAGCGCGTTGTAAAACCAGCCTGAGCAGCCCAACTGTTTCCAAATCGTCGTCAATAATCATGATGGTTGGCGTGTGTGAACGGAAAGTTGGCATGGCTTTACCCGAAATAAATGCGGATGAGATTGATTATTACATTATACCGCTTTCTGGCAGAACGACAATTTTCGTCATTGAAAGGAAAGCCGCCGCAAAACTATCGGGGAAGACTCCCTGAGTTTTGGAAGCTCCGGGAGTCTTACTGTTGCCGACCCTCATGCTGAATCCATACTTATCCTGTACAATTATGCTAACATCCAGCCTACGCCACTGTTATCGGTCACGAAAGGGAACAGCCATGATCTATTTTACGCTCAGTGTTCTCGTCTCTGCCTTTCTGCTGTTTCAGGTGCAGCCCATGATCGGCAAACTGATTTTGCCGTGGTTCGGCGGAACGCCGGCGGTCTGGTCTACAGTGATGCTGTATTTTCAGGTGCTGCTGACAGGCGGCTACGCTTACGCCTACTGGCTGATCGGGCGGGTGCGGGAGCGACGGCAAGGGGCGGTTCACCTATGTTTATTGGTGATCTCGGCGGCGGCATTGGCAGTGACGGCCTTCTCCTGGACTGCGCCCATTCTGCCTGGCTCAAGCTGGAAACCAACCGGGGCTGGCCTTCCAATCTGGAATATATTCAAATTGCTGGCGGTCTCGGTGGGATTGCCATATTTTCTGCTTTCGACGAATGGGCCGCTGATGCAGGCCTGGTTCAGCCGCGTGTTCGCTGGAAAATCGCCCTACCGGCTGTATGCACTGTCCAATATCAGCTCGCTTTTGGCGCTGATCTCATACCCGGTGCTGATCGAGCCGTGGCTGCCACTCAAAGGCCAGGGATGGATGTGGTCAGCGGGGTATGGGCTGTTCGTACTGCTGGCAGGGTACGGCGCGTGGCGGGCGATGCGGGTTCACGCCCCAAAGATCAAGACCCCCTCACGGGAAACTGAACCCCAGGCAGCTCCGCCCTCGATGGGTATCCGCCTTGCCTGGCTGGCGTTCAGCGCCGTCGCTTCGATCCTCTTGCTGGCGACAACCAACCAGATCACACAAGAGGTGGCTGTCATTCCTTTCCTGTGGGTTTTGCCGCTGACGATTTATCTGCTTACGTTTGTGCTGACTTTTTCGGGTGAACGCTGGTACAACCGCCCGCTGTTCACGCTGCTGATGCTGGCTGCGGGGATCGCGTTCCTGTGGGCGCTGATTTACCCCACCGCTCATATCGCTATCCTGATCGTCGTCTATTGTTTGGCGCTGTTCGCGTGCTGCATGGTGTGTCACGGCGAGCTATACCGTCTGCGTCCTGACCCAAAACACCTGACTTCTTTCTACCTGATGGTCTCCGTCGGCGGAGCTTTGGGCGGTATTGCCGTCAACTTGATTGCGCCTTTGATCTTCAAAGGCTATTGGGAGCTGGTTTTGGGGATGGCGTTGTGTTGGCTGATGCTGATGGCGGCGACGTTTATTCGCCCGACCACCGGGCTGGCACAGCGCGCCCGCTTCGTTCACGATGTGGTCATCGGCGCGGTTGCGGTGAGTTTGGTTATCTTTTCGGTGTATTATGTTTCGGGTCTTGCATCGAGCGCCCGCTTCGCAGCGCGCAATTTCTATGGCGTCATCCGGGTGATCGAATTCAACCCCGACCAGCCGGAGAAACATGCCTATGCCCTGGCGCATGGCATTACAACCCACGGCTTCCAATTCATCGCCCCAAACCGGCGACTGTTACCCACCTGTTATTACACTGAAACTGGCGGCGGCGGGCTGGCGATTCTCAATCACCCACGTTATGGGCAGGGGATGAAGGTGGGAGTGCTCGGTCTGGGAATCGGCACATTGGCGGCTTACGGCCAACCGGGAGATTCTTATCGGCTGTACGAGATCAACCCCATCGTGATTGACCTGGCCGAAGGGGAACAGGGCTACTTCTCGTACCTGGCAGACAGCCGGGCGGCCGTGACAGTGATCGAAGGGGATGCGCGCCTGGCGCTGGAGCACGAGCTGGCGCAAGGCCAGCCCCAGAATTTCGACGTGCTCATCCTGGATACCTTCAGCAGTGATTCAATCCCCGTTCATCTGGCGACGAAGGAAGCGCTTGGATTGTATCTGGCCCATCTCGCGCCGGATGGCATACTTGCCGCGCACATTTCTACCCAGCACCTGGATTTGAAGCCGGTTTTCTGGCAACTGGCGCGCTATTACGGGCTGGAAATGGCGCTGATCTATAACGAGGGGGATGGGGATTTAGCCTACAGTTCTTTATGGGTACTTCTATCGCGCGACCCGGCGATTTTGAAACAGGAGCCTATCTCCAGCCGGGCTATTCCATTAGATGACTTTACCACCCAAATCCGCCTGTGGAGCGACGATTACAGCAACCTGTTTCAGATTCTGCGCTGAGGGCAGCCACGATACTATAATCGCCCCATTGTCATAGGCAATTCACCCTAATCCTTTATTAATTTTCGGGGTATAATAAATTGGTTGTGATCTTCTGATCATTTCGATGATCTGACAGGAGGAAGGGACATGACCCGAAAATTATTCATCGGCTGTGGGGTAATATTACTGGCAGTTGTTATGTTGGCTGCTTGCGCTGGCCCGCAAGGGGAAGCCGGCCTCCAGGGGATCGCCGGCTCCGCTGGGCCGGAAGGGCCGCAAGGTCCTGCGGGTAAAGACGGCCCCACCGGCCCCGCCGGCCCTTCGGGCGCTGAGTATGTCGGCAGTCAGGTGTGCGCCGGATGTCACAATGATATTTATGAAAAATATGCCAATTCCGGTCATGCCTGGCAGCTCAATCCGATCGTGGACGGCGTTCCACCGGAGTATCCTTTCACCAATCTATCCGATCCTCCCGAAGGTTATACCTGGAACGATATCAGTTACGTTGTTGGGGGTTACAGTTTAAAAGCCCGCTTTCTGGATAAAGAGGGCTATCTCATCACCGGCGAGCCGGGTGCGGTTGTGAGCGACCCCCAATATCTCGATCAATACAATTTTGCAAACCCGCTGCTTGGGTTGGGTGCAGCCTGGGTTTCACACGACGCTGGAAAAGCGCAGTTGCAATACACTTGCGGCGAGTGCCATACAACCGGATACGATCTGCGCGGGACAACCGAGGCGATGCCCGGTATTATCGGTCAGTGGGCCGCCCCGGGAATCCAATGTGAGCGCTGTCACGGGCCGGGCAGCCTGCATATGACCAACCCGCACGGCATCCGCATGACGATTGACCGCGACGCAGAAGCTTGCGAGGATTGCCATTTCGCCAGCGAAGGCGCAGCCATGGGTACAGCCAACGGTCTGATTGATCTGTATGCCGAGCCGCACCAGAACAAGCACCTGGCGCTCGATTGTGTTGTTTGCCACGACCCGCATACCGGTGTCATTCAGCTTCGTCAGGAGAAGGTTCAAACGACAAAGGTAGCCTGTGAAACCTGCCATTTCGAAGAGGCGCAATATCAGAACAATCCCCTCCATATGATGAACTGCCTGGAATGCCACATGCCGCGTAGCGTCGAAAGCGCGTGGAGCGACCCGGCGTTGTTTTCGGGCGATGTTCGCACGCACATGGTGGCGATTGACCCGACCCAGATTGGGCAGGTTGCAGAAGATGGAACGGTGTTGCCCCAGATTGGTCTCGACGCCGCCTGCCGGCACTGCCACGGGGGTCAATTAGGCAGCCCCAAAACTGACGAGGAACTGATCAACGCGGCAATGGGCTATCACGACCGGCCCGAGCCAACCGCGCCTGTGCCCACAACGACACCCTGATTTCAACAACCACCAGCGGACCGGACACCCCCCGGCCCGCGCCGCTTAATGCTGTACTCATATCGGTTACATCTATCCGGTCGAAATATGACTTTGTTTACTCTATCTTTCGGAAAAACCAACCTATAATCGGGATAGGCGAGACTGCCAATTAGTTATAGGGAATATAGCCTACCAATAGTCTATAACCCTCGATTACGATCCTCTCAACCCTGGAGAACAACCCATGAAAAGTAGCAAGTCAAAAGCCCGACGACAAATAGGATTGGTTTTCCTGGCCATTTTCGTTGTGTGCGCCATAACCGGAGCCGCTCTCGCCTCAATCCATCCCGCGACGGCTGCCCCGGCTCCACTACTGGCTGGTCAGGTCCCCGGTTACGCCGGGTCGGAAACCTGCGCCTCCTGTCACAAAACCCTGCACGATACCTGGCTGACAACCCGTCATGCGCAGGCATTCACCTCGCCCATTTTCCAGCAAGATTGGTCAGCAAAAGGCTCAGCGGTTTCGTGCCTGGCCTGTCACACCACCGGCTTCGACGAGGTCTCCGGGGCTTACGCTCAAGAAGGAGTAACCTGCGAGGCCTGCCATGGCCCATACCAATCCGATCACCCGGAATCACCGATGCCGATTAAGCCCGACGCGGATCTGTGCAGCACCTGCCATAAATCAACCACCGACGAATGGCGCGTCAGCCTCCATGCTGAGACCGGCATCCAGTGCCAGGACTGCCACAACCCCCACTCGCAAACCCCCAAAGCCGCCACCGTCACCGAATTATGCACCAACTGCCACAAAGAGCGCGGCTCGTCTTTTACGCACGGGACGCACGCCAGCGCCGGGTTGGAGTGCAGCAACTGCCACATGTATACCAACCCACGCACTGACGATCCTATCCAGGGGCTGATCCCCACCGGACACACGTTCTCAGTGGGTTCCGAGGCGTGCATTGGCTGCCATCAAGATACAGTTCACTCACGGGACGAGATCATCAAGCTGACTGGGCAAATCTCGGAGACGAACGTGGCAAATGTGGAAACTCTCCAGCAGGAAGTTCACGAACAGGCCCAGACGATCCAATCTTTGGAGTCACAAAGCACGGTGCGGTTATACACTGGCCTGGCCCAGGGTGCAATTATTGGCTTGATTACAGGCGGCGCGGCCGCTTGGGTCATCAGCCGCCGGATCAAGCTGGTCGAGGAGGTGCTGGACAATGGTAAAGCGAAAGACTAAAGTCGTTGTCTCGCTCACCCGCCGCGATTTTCTCACTGTTGGCGCGGCGGCGGCTGGTTCAGTCATTGCAGCCCAGGTGCTGACCACCGGTCCGCTGTCCCCCTTTGGCGCGTTGAAAGTCCAGCAACTGGAAGGCGACCAAACCGAAGGCGGGCACGGCGCAGCCACCGGTGATTATCACTGGGGAATGGTAATTAACCTGGACAAGTGCATTGGCTGCGAATACTGTTTGAGAGCCTGCTCGGCGACGAACGACGTGGCTCCAGACATGGCCTGGAATATTGTCGTCCCTGAGAAAACCACCTCCAGCCAGCCCTTCTTCTTCAGCCGGCCCTGCCTTCATTGCCAAAACGCGCCGTGCGTGGAAGTTTGTCCGGTAAAAGCCACTTACCATAGAGATGACGGCCTGGTAGTGATGGACTACGATCGCTGCATCGGCTGCCGCTATTGCGAAGTGGCCTGTCCTTACGATGCGCGCAAGTTCAATTGGGAAGCGCGCACCGATGTTAACGCCTTCATCCCCACCTGGGGCATCGCCGAAGTCGAGCGGCGGCCGCGCGGCGTCATCGAGAAATGCACTTTCTGCATCCACCGGATTGACGAGGGCCTGAAAAACGGCTTGATGCCGGGGGTAGACCGCGAGGCCACGCCCGCCTGCGTCAACATCTGCCCGGTTGGGGCGCGCACCTTCGGGAATCTGAAAGACGAAACCAGCCCCATTTCCAGGCTGATCACGGCCAGCGCCACCCTCCGCCTGCGGGATGATCTCGGCACCGAGGCGAGTGTGTATTATATTCCACCGAAGGAGGGGCTGTAACATGGCAACTGTAGACTTGACCCGCAAACCCGCTCGCCTGCCCTTCTCCCTGACGCCGGGCTTCCTGGCCTGGATGGCGTTCGTGGGATTGTGCCTGATTATCGGAGTCGTTTCGGGGATCGAAGTGTTCTGGAAGGGGCTGGTCATCACCAATATGAGCGACAGCGTCCCCTGGGGGTTGTGGATCACCATTGACCTGGCGTCCATTGCCCTGGGGGCGGGGGCGTTCACTTTATCGGCGGTGGTGTATATCTTTGGGATCAAGCGTTTCCAATCGGTCGTGCGGCTGGCGGTGTATGTTGGCTTCATCGGCTATACATCGGCGCTGCTCACCTTACTGCTCGACATCGGCCGCCCGGATCGCTTCTGGCACCCGTGGGTGTTCTGGAACGTTCACTCGGTGCTATGGGAGATTACCTGGTGTATCACCATCTACTTGACAATTATGCTCGTCGAATTTGCCCCGGTGATCTTTGAGGCCAGGTTCTTCGACCGCTGGCCCTGGTTGCGCACAGTCGCTCACTTTCTGCATAAGTTTGCGCCCGTGCTGGCTGTGGTCGGATTGCTGATCTCTCTACTCCACCAATCATCCCTGGGGGCAACTTATGGCATTGTCAAGTCGCGGCCCATCTGGTTCAAACCCAGTATGCCGATCATGTTCATCCTGTCGGCGGTAGCAGTCGGCCCGGCGCTAACCATGGCCGTAGCGCACATCATCGAATGGGTTACTACCCGGCGTACCGTGCCGCACGATGTGCTGCGCGCCATCGCTCGTTTCAGCGGGCTGGCGCTGCTCATCTACGGCTACATCAAGTTCTGGGATCTGGCTGCGGTGACCTATTACGGTCGCACCCCTGCGGTCAGCAGCGCACTGTTCATGCTCAACCAGCAGACCCCTTACAATTTCAGCTTTTGGGTTGGAGAAATCCTGCTGGGGATCGCTATCCCGGCGATCATTTTCCTGGCCCCACGCTTCAACCAGAAGCCAGTGAACCTGGTATTGGGGGCGGCCTGCGCCGTCTCCGGGGTGATCCTCCACCGGTGGAACACCACAGTCAGCGGATTGTTCGTCCCATTGGCTTACTCCCCCGGAACGCAGTACCAGCTCCCGGCTGGGACATACACCCCGGCGCTGGTCGAGTGGGGCATCGCCATCG